>DASQOU010000249.1:0-17509 GCA_035644295.1 Bradyrhizobium sp. | reverse complement strand
TTGTGCGCGATCAGGAGCTCGCGGATGGAGCGCACCCCGTCGCCCAGCACAACGGGTGGATATTTTCTCACCGAAAAGGCTATCTCGTCGTCGAGCAGGAAAATCCGGTATTCGAGGCCAGTGACGATCGGCTGGATCAATACCGCATCATAGTATTGTGAAACCGCATGCAGATATCGATCGAGCGCCGCCTCGCCATGAAGGATTTGCGCAAAATCGCCGCGCGATCCCTGTAGCGGCTTGGCGAACGCGGCTGAGTCGAGTTTTCCGAAATACTCGAAGGCGTCTGCGCGCTCGTGCCCTTGAGGGCGGAGAGCACGATGCCGGTCGCGCAGGAAGAAATAATCACCGCCCAGTGTCGCGATGCCGGCGCTTTCCAGGACCCTGTTGGTGAAATATTTGTCGGATGCGAGCATCGCAGCGGTGGAACTGTTCTGCGGATACCACGAGCATCGTCCGGCGCCGAAATGAATGCGGCTCCTCTTCGACGCAACGCTGAAGATGAGTCCCGTTCCACCATCGATGTCTTGAAAGGTCAGCCCGATTTCGGCGCAGGCATATTCCGCATAGACCGCCTGGTCCGGATAGAAGGCGGGCTTTCCCGCGCGAAATTCCCCCAACTGGCGCATGCATTATCCGGCGGTCTGGCATTCCCGTTTTTTGAAGCTTTATCTCTAACGAATTTTTGCAACCCCGTGCGGCAATTAATTACTGGATCGGCACGAAATTCAGCAAGTTAATTGCGTGCAACGACCTTCATGGAGAAGGTTCGTAACGAGCGATTTTCTGATCGAGCACCACGCGATTTTGAGCGGTCGATGGCGCATCCGGGCAGGTTGACTATCTCTGATATTGGGATAGGTGAAAGCGCAAATCCTCAATCATTGCAGGGGTTTTTCGCCTCTCTTGGGCCTTGAACCCGTTCGTTCTGTCGCAAGCCATATCGGATAGACAAAAAACATGAGCGCGTTTCATCGAGAGAAAGTTCTTTCCGTACGGCACTGGACCGATACGCTTTTCAGCTTCACCGCCACCCGCAACACCGGCTTCCGATTCCAGAATGGGCAGTTCGCGATGATTGGGCTGGAGGTCGAGGGCCGTCCGCTGATGCGCGCCTACTCGATGGCAAGTGCCAATCATGAAGATTCGCTCGAATTCTTCTCGATCAAGGTCGCCGACGGCCCGCTGACGTCCCGGCTTCAGAAGATCAGGGAAGGCGACACCATCCTGGTCGGCCGCAAGGCGACGGGCACGCTGATCGCGGACAATCTGATCCCGGGCAGACGCCTGCTGTTGCTGTCGACCGGCACCGGGCTTGCCCCGTTCGCGAGCCTGATCAAGGATCCGGAAGTCTACGAGAAATTTGAGAGCATCGTCCTTGTCCACGGCTGCCGGCAGGTCTCTGAACTCGCCTATGGCGAAGAACTGGTGGCAAAATTGCGGGACGACGAATTGTTTGGGCCGCTGCTCACCGAGAAGCTCGTGTACTATCCGACCGTCACCCGCGAACCGTTCCGCAACCGCGGCCGCATCACCGATCTGATCACCTCGGAACAGCTGTTCAACGATATCGGCCAGCCGCCACTCAATATCGGCGACGACCGGATCATGATGTGCGGCAGTCCGGCGATGCTGGAAGAATTGCGCCAGATGTTCGAGGGCCGTGGCTTTGCCGAAGGCAGCCACAGCGAGCCGGGCCACTTCGTGATCGAGAAGGCGTTCGTCGAGCGGTGAACTCCTCTCGCAGTCATTCCGGGGCGCGCGTTAGCGCGAACCCGGAATCTCGAGATTCCGGGCTCATCGCTGTGCGATGCCCCGGAATGACGGTCTTCAACCCACACCCACTATTGATGATGCGGTCGTTTAGCCGCCTGCTATAACGCTGTCGAACGCCGCGCTACCTTCGTCGCGGCGATACCGGGAGCGAACGAGGCCTTGTCCGTAGCCAACCAGATCGGCCCAGCGAAAACCGCGTTCGTCTTCGCCGGCGGAGGCAGCTTCGGCGCCATTCAGGTGGGCATGATGCACGCGCTCGCCGCGAACGGAATTTCGGCCGATATGGTGGTCGGCTCCAGCGTCGGCGCCCTGAACGGCGCTTATTATGCCGGCGATCCCACCTTGAAGGGCGTCCTGCAGCTCGAGACCATCTGGCGCGGATTGACGCGTCATGATGTATTTCCGATCACCTGGCGCACCCTGCTCGGATTTCTCTGGCGTCGGGATTTCCTGATCCCGCACGACGGCATCCAGAAGCTGATCGACGACAATTTGCCGTATCGTAACCTGGAGGATGCGAAGCTGCCGCTTCATATCGTCACCACCGATATCGTCTCCGGCGAGGCCGTCGTGCTGTCGGAGGGATCGGCCGCGCAGGCGATCATCGCCTCTACCGCGATCCCCGGGGCTTTCGCGCCGGTTCGCTACAAGGATTTCTATCTCTCTGACGGCGCGATCTCGTCCAACACGCCGATCAAGGTTGCTGTCGCGAAAGGCGCCCGGCGCCTGATCATCTTGCCGACGGGGTACGCCTGCGCGACGCACACGCCGCCGGTCGGCGCGGTCGCCAACGCGCTGCATGCGCTGACGCTGTTGATCGCGCGGCAATTGGTGAGCGAATTGGAAGACCTCGCTCCCGACATCGAATACTTCGTGGTGCCGCCACTGTGTCCGCTGGTCGGATCGCCCTACGACTTCTCGCGAACCTCCGACCACATCGAGCGCGCGATCCAGAGCACCGACGCGTGGCTGGCGCAACATGGCCTCGAGAAGAACGCCATTCCCGGCGAGATGCGCCCGCATAGCCACTGAGTCCGAGAGCCGGTCAAGCTACGTTGCACTGCGAAAGGCGCATCACGAGGTAATGACCCCAGCCATCGGATGGATTGATTCTGCGCAGGGTGATTCGGTAGCCTCGCGGTTGCCGATTGTCATATCTGTGACCTTTGCCGCCGATATCGTATGCAGGTTGGTGCGGACAATTGCGCTAGACTGCGGCCATAAAGAACAAGACGGCTGAATGCCGGAGGGGTCCCATGGAAACGCTGATGGTTCCGTTCTCGCCACGCTTCATCGTTCTCACGATTTGCGCTGTGGTCACCGCGCTGCTTCTCGGCATCGGGATCGTCGATCGCAAAGTGTTCGATCTGGTGATCGTTCCGCTCGTGATCTTTGGCGCGCTCACCTTGCTCGGCATTCGCGATCTCACGCAGAAGAGTCACGCGGTCCTGCGCAACTATCCGATCTCGGCGCATCTGCGGTTCCTGCTGGAAGAAATCCGGCCGGAGATACGGCAGTACTTCTTCGAGAGCGAGAAGGACGGCATGCCGTTTTCCCGCGACACCCGCGCCGTGATCTATCAGCGCGCGAAGATGGTGCTCGACAAGCGGCCGTTCGGCACCCAGGAGGATGTCTATCGCGATGGCTATGAATGGATCCATCATTCGGTGGCGCCGAAGGTTCGTGCCAACCAGAAATTCCGCCTCACGATCGGCGGCCCGGACTGCGCAAAACCCTATTCAGCGTCGGTGTTCAATATCTCGGCCATGAGTTTTGGCGCGCTCAGTCCCAATGCGGTGCGCGCGTTGAACGCAGGCGCCAAGAAGGGCGGTTTTGCCCATGATACCGGCGAGGGCGGCGTCAGCCCCTATCATTGCGAGAACGGCGGCGATCTGATTTGGGAAATCGGTTCCGGATATTTCGGTTGCCGAAATCGCGACGGCAGCTTCAATCCGGAAGAGTTCGCCCGCGTCGCCACCGACGACCAGATCAAGATGGTCGAGCTCAAGATCAGCCAGGGTGCCAAGCCCGGGCATGGCGGCGTGCTGCCGGCGGCAAAGGTGTCTGAGGAGATTTCCAGGATCAGAGGCGTTGCGATGGACGAGGACTGCATCTCGCCGGCGACGCATCGGGCGTTTTCGACGCCGCTGGAGATGATGGCCTTTATCGGCGAGATGCGGCGGTTGTCCGGCGGCAAGCCGGCGGGGTTCAAGCTTTGCATCGGCCATCCCTGGGAGTTCCTGGCGATCTGCAAGGCGATGCTGCAGACTGGAATCTACCCCGATTTCATCGTGGTTGACGGCAATGAAGGCGGCACTGGTGCAGCACCACTCGAATTCATGGACCATATGGGCATGCCGATGCGTGAGGGCGTCAGTTTCGTTCACAACGCGCTGATCGGCATCAATGCCCGCGACCGTATCCGCATCGGCGCCGCCGGGAAGATCGCGACCGCCTTCGACATGGCGCGCGCGATGGCGATCGGCGCCGACTGGTGCAATTCGGCGAGGGGTTTCATGTTCGCGCTCGGCTGCATCCAGTCGTTGAGCTGCCACACCGACCGGTGCCCGACCGGGGTGACCACGCAGGATCCCTCGCGCAATCGTGCGCTGGTGGTGCCGCACAAGATCGAGCGGGTTTACAATTATCATCACGCCACTTTGCACGCCTTGGCGGAGCTGCTCGCGGCCGCAGGGCTGGAGCATCCGCGGGAGTTGCGGCCGATCCATTTCTCGCAGCGGGTCTCCACCACCGAGGTGCAGACATTCGCAAAGCTCTATCCGTCGCTTCGCCCGGGCGAACTGATCGACGGCACCAGCGATATGCGCTTCCGCGAGGCCTGGGCGATGGCGCGGGCGGATACGTTCGCGCCGGCGGGGTAGGCGCGCGCAGGACTAGCTGAGCGGCGTCCCTGCGAAAGCCTCCACCACCGTCATTCCGGGGCGCGCGTAAGCGCGAACCCGGAATCTCGCGCCGATAATCTCCAGATTCCGGGTTCGACGCTTTCGCGTCGCCCCGGAATGACGACTGAAAGCTAATGCGGGTTTTCCAGGCTGAAGGTTTCGGACTGCTCGTCGTAGGCAAACAGCTCGGCATAGCGCGCCCACGACACGATGGTCTTGAGCGTCTCATCGGCCTGATCTTCCGCCATATAATCTTCAAGCTCGTTGCGGAAGCGCGCCGCCGGGGCGGTGTGCGAGGGCCGCTCGTCGAGCACCCGCCGGATCAGACCTATCACCGGCACATAGTTGATAAGATGTTCGGCGAACAGCTTCTTGCGTGCATCGGTTTCGAGGTGGGCGAAGCGCTTGCCGGCATCCGTCAGCATCAGATCGCCTTCGCTCAATTGGGCGAACCTCAGCAATTGCAGGGATTCGCCGAGGTGAAAGATCTCGTCGGCTTCGAGCTGCAGGTGGCCGGCGAGGACGGGCAGGTCGGCGTGCCCGTTATAGGGTGGCCCCGCCAGCGTCTCGATCAGGCCCGAAAGCACGTTGGATGACACATGTTTGAGGATCATGCCAACGCCGATGCCCTGGATGCCCTCGATCGCAGGCGCTCGGGTCTCCGGGCGCTGCGTCATGCGGGCATAGATGCTGTCGACGAGCTGCCGGAAGATCGCATCGAGACGATTGCGCGGATGCGGCAGGTCGATCTTGATCTCGGCGGCAACGCGGCCGGGATTGGATGAAAACACCAGGATGCGGTCGCACATCAGAACCGCCTCCTCGATGTTGTGCGTCACCATCAGCACCGATTTGATCGGCAGCCGGCCTTCGATCCACAGATCGATCAGGTCGGTGCGCAAGGTCTCGGCGGTGAGCACATCCAGCGCGGAAAACGGCTCGTCCATCAACAACAGGTCCGGATGCACCACCAGCGCGCGGGCAAAACCGACGCGCTGGCGCATGCCGCCCGACAATTCCTTGGGGTAGGCGGACTCAAATCCGTCCAGACCGATCAAGTCGATCGCCGCGAGCGCCCGCGTGCGGCGCTCGGAACTCTCGATACCCAGCGCTTCCAGGCCCAGTTCGACGTTCTGTAGCACCGTCAGCCACGGAAACAGCGCGAAGGATTGGAACACCATGGAGACGCCGTTCGGCGGTCCCACAATGGTCTCGCCACGGCATTTGGCGTGGCCCGAGGAGGGCGCGATCAAGCCGGCAATGATACGCAATAGCGTCGATTTGCCCGATCCGGACCGGCCGAGCAGACCGACGATTTCGCCGGAATGGATCGTCAGGTCGACCTTTTCGAGGACCAGCAGTTCTTCGCCGCTGCCTTTCGGAAACGATCGGCAGACGCTGCGCATTTCGAGCAGATTGGTCTGTGTGGTGAGATCGAGCATGGGCTTTCCTTAGAGTATGATCCGGACCCGAACGGCCACGCTAGCGCCAAAGTGGCAACCGGTTTTCCGAAAAGATCATGCCCACACTAGAGATGAAAATCATCCGAGGCGAAGACGCCGCTCTCCGAAGGCGTAGAGGGGTCTCCAGAGCAGCCGGTTGAAGAGCGTTACCAGTAGGCACATGACGGTGATGCCGAGCACGACCCGGGGGAAATCACCGGCTTCCGTCGCATTGGCTATATAGGCACCGAGCCCCGAGGCCGTCAGGTGGGTGTCGCCCCAGCTTGCCACTTCCGCGACGATGGAGGCGTTCCACGAGCCGCCCGAGGCGGTGATGGCGCCGGTGATGTAATAGGGGAAAATGCCGGGCAGGATGACCTTGATCCACCACCGCCATCCCCCGAGATGAAAGCTGCCGGCGGCCTCGCGCAGATCGGTCGGAAACGCGCTGGCGCCTGCGATGACATTGAACAGGATGTACCATTGGGTGCCAAGGATCATCAGCGGGCTGAGCCAGATATTCGGGTCCAGGCTGTAGCGCACGATGACCACCACGAAAACCGGGAAGGCGAGGTTGGCGGGGAACGCGGCCAGGAATTGCGCCAGCGGCTGGATGCGCTCGGCGAGTTTTGGCCGAAGCCCGATCCAGACGCCGATCGGCACCCAGATCAGCGTCGCCAGCGTGATCAGCACGATGACGCGCGCCAGCGTGATGAAGCCATATCCCAGTGCGGCGAGGACGTCTGACGGGCTCAACGTCGCGGAGAGATATTGATAGGCCCTCCAGGCGGCGTAGCCGGTGCTTGCGAGGATGAGTGCGAGCCACGCCGCATCGATCACGTGCGACGGCGGGCCGGATCTGACGGGAATCCTCAAGCTGCCGGGAATCGCCAGATGCAGGTTTGAAATGACTTTGTTTAGTGCTGCGAATGGATAGGTCAGCGCCCGCAAGGCCCGGGTGCGGCGAAACAGGTCAAGCATCCAGGATGAGGGCGCGGTCGCCGAGGCGGTCTGCTCGAAGCGGAACTTGTCGGCCCACGCCACCACCGGGCGAAACAGCAGCTGGTCGTAGGCAATGATGACCAGCAGCATGGTCAGTATGGCGTAGCCGATCGCGGGCAGGTTCTGCTTTTGAATAGCGAGCGCAACATAGGAACCGATGCCGGGCAAGGTCACGGTGGTGTTGCCGACCGTGATCGCCTCCGACGCCACCACGAAGAACCAGCCGCCGGACATCGACATCATCGTATTCCAGATCAGGCCGGGCATCGCGAAAGGTACGTCGAGCCGCCAGAAGCGCTGCCATCCGCTGAGATGAAAACTTTGCGAAGCCTCTTCCAGGTCCTTCGGCACGTTGCGGATCGACTGGTACATGCTGAAGGTCATGTTCCAGGCCTGGCTGGTGAAGATGGCGAACACGCAGGCGAGTTCGGCGCCGAACACCTGGCCGGGAAACAGATTCAGGAAGAAGACGACGGTGAAGGTGAGAAAGCCGAGGATCGGCACCGATTGCAGGATATCGAGCAGCGGGATCAGCACCATCTCGGCCCGCCGGCTCTTGGCGGCCAAGGCCGCGTAGACGAAGGTGAAAATGATCGAGCAGACGATGGCGAGTAGCATCCGCATGGTGGTTCGCAGCGCATAGACCGGCAGATTGGTCGGGTCGAGTGAAACCGGGGAGGCGTCGAGTGCGGACAAGGGCAGGGCGGTCTGCTCGCCGCCATAGACGATCAGCACCATCGCGCCGATCACGAGAACGAGCGCAACGCCGTCCCAGATGTTCGGCCGCAGCGCCTGCCCCAGCCTCGGCGTCAGAATATCGTCAAGCGTCATAGGTTCCGTCTTGTCTCGGACCCGCAGGGCAACCGGCTTGAGAAGATCGAGACCCGTCCTTGATCAGCGATTCAGGCGGGGCTTGTGGTGAGCGAAAGGTCGGCGGTGAAGTCAGCGATCAACGAACTCCTGGGGCCTTCAAGAATCCCTTCATGACAGAATCTGTTGCAGGACATCAATAGCTCCTGGTCGCTTTTTCAGCTTGCCAAACCATGAGTCACCTTCAGGCGATCGTATGATGGATTTATTACGGGCCGATCCTGCAGCGTCTTTATCTCGATCGGCTATGAGCACCGTGCCCGTATTTTTATTCCCGTTAGAACAGAAAGTTGAAGAATAAATGTAATGGAATTGCCTGCGCGCCAAGCCTCTAATCGATCATGTTCTCCAGCGAGGCTTTCGGTGAGCAGGCGAGTTATCCAGATATTTTGGCTGTGGGTATTTGCCGCCCTCGGTGTGCTACCTGCACATGCCGAAGGTTGTCCGACCGCCAAGGATGAAATCGCAACCGACAGGCCAGACGTCACGAATTCCAGTCTCGTTGTGCCAACCGGCAGCCTTCAGAACGAGAATGGCATAAATTTCAGCGCTCGCGACGGCGGCCGAACCATCGACGGTACCAACTCGCGATGGCGACTGGGAATAGCGCCTTGTCTCGAACTGCTCGTTGACCTCCCGACGCGCTTTGAAAACATCAAGGCGCCGGGAGTCTCGGGATTTTCGAATATCACTCCAGCAGTCAAGTGGCAGGTCAGCCCGCTACCGGGAAAGGTGGACGTTTCGCTTGTCGCAGGCATAGGCCTGCCGACCGGGTCAATCGATATCGCGGGCCACGGCGCACAGCCTTACCTGCAAATGCCATGGTCATGGGAATTACACGATGGCTGGGGTCTGAGCGGCATGCTGACGGAATTCTTCCGTCCCGCGGAATTGAAAACCAAACGCATCACTGAAACAACCTTTGTCATCGAAAGGAAAGTAGCCGAGAAAGCGAGCCTGTTTGTCGAATATGTCGGCGACTATCCGATAAATGCCGGCCCAAGCCAGCTCTTCAATTCGGGAGGCGTATATCGTTTGAGCCCGACTCAACAGGTCGATTTCCATGTCGCTTTCGGGCTCAACCACAATGCCCCGAGCTACATCGTCGGAATTGGGTATTCGTTCCGGTTTGATGGATTGTTTAAAAGCATGCGCAATTGAGGCCGCGGCGCCGCTGGAACGATGTTTGAAAAACCCCGACTCACAGCCGAATTTTTCCCACGCAATTAGTATTGCGTATGCACGCGGAATCCGAGCACGGAGACGGGACCTCGGTCGCGGTTGTAGGCGGGATTGACGATCAGCTGATAGCCCAGCGTCACCCTCGAAAACAGCACCGGAAAACTATAATAGGTCTCCAGGATTCTTTCGGTGCCGTAATTAGGCAGCTGTCCGTCGCCGACGAGAATTCCAAGGCCGCCGGCATTGAGAAACGCCTGGTGCACCTTGGTAATGCCGTTGACGACGCCGGCGAAACCAAACGTATCGTCGTCGCGTCCCCATTTCTTTCCGGAAATCGAGAAACCAGCGGCGACGGTCCGGTCGATGTCGGTGAATTCGTAGGGCTCTTTATTGCCATCCGCGATTCCGGCGCGGGCGAAGAAACCGACATCGGGCATCAATTGCTGCTCGAGGTTCATGCTGAGGCCGCCCCTGCTCTGGTATTGCCGCACAGCCGCGATCCTGGCGGGGCCTCCCGTCAGTGCGGCGAGCTGGATCGCGTCCTCGAAGCTGCCCATTCGGCCGCGCGTCAGATATCCGGTGACCGCCAATTTGCCAGGCTGGTCCCAGATCGAATATCGCCGCTCGATTTCACCGATCGACTGGAATTGCCCGAACGTGGGATCCAGCGCCGTTTGATTCGGAGCGATCGAAAGATCAAACACGCCGGCGCGCAGGGTCCACGGACCTGTGTACCATTCCGCGGCAGCGCCGACCGTATAGCCCCAGGCATCCGCCGCGTAATCGAACGTTCCGTTATCGACAATCGACCAGTTCATGAAATCGGAGCGAGGGTCATGGGCGTATTTATTGGTATCAAAGATGTCGACCACGCCGACCTTTCCGACGGTGAGCACCAGCCGATCCGAGGTTTGCGTTCCGGAAAACTGGTTGAGCCCGGCGTCGACCTTTTGGACGTCGCCGCCGAGGTCGATGGTCTGGCGGACGAAAGCCCGATGCAGGCGCACGTAAGGAAAATCCGCGCCGACCTTGTAGGCTTCGCCGCTCGTGAAGCCCGCAACGCCCAACGTTCCGCTCAGCCCAAAACCCTGATCGATTTCCGGATTGATCCAGGCTTCAGCACCTTTCCAGAGCCGGACGCCGGCATACAACGTCGTATCCGTGGTCTCGCGGACGGTGTTCGGCGTCAGACTGTTCGGGCCGCTAAAGGGAGAGCGAAACGGCGGGTCATATTGGCCGAGAAAGGTCGCCTGGCCATGGAACGCGAAGCGGTCGGTCTCCAATGCGGAGGGCCCCTTGATCAAAAAGTCGGAGCCTTGAGCGGTGTCGCCAATGCGGTAGTTGAGGCCGAGCCGGAAGCTTTGCATGGCGAGGTCGGATTCGAAGGTCTGCGCGCCGGCCGCGAATATCACGCCCTGGCGGCCAAACCCGGTCCACAGATATTCGGCCTTTGCGGTCCAGTTGGTGGCGAGCGGAATTTCCACACCGGCGCCGGCCACCCATCCGAATCGCCATGGCTGCACCAGGTCCACGGTTCCGGGTGTTGCGGATCCGCCCACGGGAAAACCGGCAACTTGCGTGCGCGTTACCTGATCGAAGGTAAAGGCCAAGCCGCCCGTTCCATAGAGCAAGAAATGGTCGAATGCATAGCCGACCCGCCCGCGAAGGCTGCCGTAATAAGCCACCGCCTCGCCATAGCTCACCTGGCCGGTGAAGGGAGAGGTGATGGTCTGGCTGCCACGCACCGAAAAGGGGATCGCCACATCCGAGTTCGGGAATGAAGCATCGGCCTCGAACCCCAACATCAGGTGCGATTTGAAAACGCGATTATACCCGCCCTGCAGCCCGGCGACGTAGCTGCCGGTGCCCGCCATGAAATTGAAATTGAAGGGAAGGTGGAACGACCCGTTCAAACCTGGGGTGGCGGACCAATTCGAAGAGCCGGTGGTTTCGCCGAAATGGACGCCAACATACCAGCCGTTCCAGTCATAGCCGTTTGCGGGTGACGCCTTCTTGACATAGGCGGCCGGCGCCTTGACCGGAAAGTTCGGTGGCAACTCGGCCGCCAGCGCAACAGAACACGTTGCCAGCACCAACGTGGTGCCACCCCCGAATTTGCAGATCCCCTTCATCACGCCCCGTTACCCCAAGCCCGTAGATTCAGATCACAGAAAGATGGCATTTATTCCCAAGTCTTTTTTTCAAGCCTTGTAGCCCAAGCCTTGTTGCAACCACTTCGCAATTGCAAGCGTGAGTTTTGTTTGACCAGAGCTATTCCAAGATTGGTCCAACACTCCAGCTTGCGGCCGAAACGGTCGGTTCGAGACTGAGGCGGGTTGATCGCCACGTACCTGTGAAGGGTGATGGCGCCGTCGCTACGAGTTAGCCGTTCAGCGATCGGGCGTGCTGAACTTCGACGGTGATATGCGACAGATCGGCGAATTTTGACAGTCTCTGCCGGTAGTGAGACGGCTCGGCGGTCCCTGACGTCGCAACTGAGACGATGGCGCCGATGTGGCCGGGCCCGAGCCGCCAAAGGTGCAAATCAGTGACCCGGTCGCCGTCGCTTTCGATCGCGATACGCACTTTCTCCGCCATCCGCGGATCGGGCGTGCGATCGAGCAGGATGGCGCCAGTGTCGCGCAACAGCCCGAACGACCAGTTGGCGATCACCAGCGCACCGATGAAGCCCGCGAGCGGGTCCATCCAGAGCCAGCCGAACGCGCGCGCCAGCAGCAATCCGGCGATGACCAGGACCGATACGGCGGCGTCCGCCATGACATGAATGACGGCGGCCCGCATGTTGTTGTCGCGGTGATGGGCGCCATTGCCGTGATCGTGCTCCTCGAACTCCAGTTCGCGCATTTCGACCTGGCCCGCCTGCATCAGGCGAACCTTGGCAACGAAAGCGTGCGGTTCCGGTATCTCGTCACGCGATTCCAGGTATCCGCCGCGGCCTTCGAACGAAAACTGCTGTCGGCTGCCGTCCGGTCGGAGGGTTTCGATGGTGAGGTCGGAGGCCGCCGGCAAGCCGCCCATCTCTGCCCTGACGCGAAACCGCGGCGGCACATTGTCTTCGAAAACTTCGATATCAAGCGTGCTGCGGCCCAAGGCCATACGACGCGGTTGTTCGCCGTGCGCGTGGTCGTGACCATGCGCGTGATCATGGCTGTGGCCGTGATGATGGCCGCCGCCGGACAATAACCAGGCGCTGATGGCGTTGACGGCGAGACCAAGCACCGCAATCGGAATCGCTTCGTTGAAGCTGATGGGAACCGGGTTGAGCAGGCGCGATACCGCTTCATAGCCGATCAGGAGCGCAATCATCGCCAGGACGATGGCGCTGGAATATCCCGCCAGATCGCCGAACTTGCCGGTGCCGAACGTGAAGCTGCGATCGCCGGCATATTTGCGGGCATAGGTATAAGCGAGCGCGGCGAGCAGCAGTGCGCCCGCATGTGTCGACATATGCAAGCCGTCGGCAATCAACGCCAGCGAGCCGAACAGGGCACCCCCGATGATTTCGGCGATCATCATGACGGTACAGAGGATGATCACCGCCCAGGTGCGCCGCTCCGCCTTGTCGTGATCCCTCCCCAGAAACACGTGGTCGTGCGGCGGAATCTGAAAGACCGATTCGGTGTTGGTCATGATCGCCTCACTTCAGATAGGTGTGGACCACGTCGATCAGCTGTTCCGCGGCGTCGGCGTTGAGCGCGCCGGGATTCTTCTCGGGGTCGACGAGATGGGTGCGGATGTGGTCCTCGACCACTTCGGCCATCAGGCCGGCCACGCTACCGCGAATGCCGGCGATCATATGCATGATGCGCTCGCATTCCACCTCGCCGATCAAGGCGCGCTCGATCGCCTCGATCTGGCCGCGGATGCGGCCAACGCGAGCCAAAAGCTTCTTTTTCTCTTTGATCGTGTGCGCCATGGCACTAATATAGGATACCCACCTATGCTATGTGAAGGGTGGCAGGCCGGCCGGGACGACAAAATCATCCCGAAAAAAATTGACCCGCCCGGGCGGACAGCCGGGCGGGTCGGGTGCGACACGGGGTGGATGAGGCGCCCGTGCCGGACGCAGGATCCACAGTCAGAAGGTTTTGAGGGAAGCCTGCGGCGCAGGTGATGCTGCGCAGGCTTCCGCTCGGCCGATCATCAGTAACCGCAGGTGCGAACGCGGCCCATGTAATTGCCATAGGCGTCGAACTGGCGAACCCAGCCGCAGCGGCGATAGCCGTCATTGTAGTAGCCGTCGTTGGCGGCGATGGCGCTGCCGACAATCGCGGCGCCGACGATGCCGGCTCCGATGCCCCAGCCCAAACCAAATGGCCTGGCTTGTGCCTGGGTGGTGGTGGTTGCGATGCTGCCGGTGACGGCGAGCGTGGCAAGCGCAAGGGCGGCAATCTTCGTCTTGATCGACATGAGAAACTCCATCCGGGTTGAGGCGGCCGCTGTGGTCCGCATGCACCTTGGACGGGGCGTCTTCAAATCCGGTTCGAAAAAGTCCCATTAAATCCCGGTAAGGCTAATCTGACAGGGATTACGTGGAGTTAAGCGGCCGGCGCGTCAGACTTTCGGGACATTCGAGAGCATTTGCAGATCGAATTTATCGACCTCGGCGAGCAGCTCGCAAAACGCCCGCGCGCCCTGATCGAGCAGGCGCTCGCCCTTCTCGGCGGAAGCCTGCGTCGCATCGCCGGCGGCGCCGCTCGGGTGCAGATCCTGAGCCTGCCAGGCGAATGGCGCCGGGCGATGCGTGGAGAGCCAGCGGTAATCCTTCGCCATCCCGATTCCGGATGGACGAAAATCGGCGATCGCGTTGAGGCGCACAAGCTGCTTGTAGCGCGCCAACATGATGGATGTCTCGGCGGCGCCCCCATGCACGCCGTGGGTGATTTCTTCGGCGGAGAATAATCCCTCCGCGCTACTCAAGCGGGACCAGCCGGTGGTGATGACGAGAAGCCCGTGTTGCGCACGCAGGTCCTGCGCGACAAGGCTCATGGCGGCGCTGTTGCCGCCATGGCTCGTGACCATGACCAGCTTTTTCAGGCCGGCGCGTGCGATGCATTCGCCGAGCGACAGCCATGTCTTCAACGCCACTTCCGTCGGCAACGTCAGCGTGCCGGGATAGTCGATGTGCTCGGTGGAGATACCGACAGGCTGAATCGGAAGGAATGTCACGGGCAGGGTGTCGGAGAGCTGCTCGCGCACCTGCGCCAGATAGGCCTGCGCAATCATCGCGTCGGTGCCAACAGGCAAATGCGGCCCGTGCTGCTCGGTAGCCGCCAGCGGCAGGACCGCGATCCATCGCTCAGGCGAGGCGCCTGCGAGATCGGGCCAGTGGACGTCGGTCCAATCGCGGGGAGGGATGGTGAAAGTCATCGAGCGAATTGTTTCATTAGGCGGATTTGCAAGGTAGTTTGAATGGGCTACGAGGACGCCATCAGCGTCCGGCGTCTCCCTATCATGGGCCAAAATGATCTACGGAGTCCAATCATGAACCCGGCTCTTTTGCCGCGAGCGTTAACGGTTGTCCTGGTCGCCATGGTCATGGCCGTGTCGCCGGCGCGCGCCGAGGCCACCCTCGACAAGGTTTCGTTCGGGACCAATTGGGTGGCGGAAGCCGAACACGGCGGATTTTTCCAGGCCCTGGCCGACGGCACCTACCAGAAATTCGGGCTCGATGTCACGATCGTGCCGGGCGGCCCGAATGACAACAATCGCATGCTCTTGATTGCCGGCAAGCTCGACTTCTTCATGGCCGCAAACACCCTGATGTCGTTCGATGCGGTGGCCAACAAGGTGCCCGTGGTCACCGTCGCCGCCATTTTCCAGAAAGACCCTCAGGTTTTATTGACGCATCCGGAATCGAAGGTCGCCAGGCTTGAGGACCTCAAGCCGTTGACGCTGTTCGTCTCGAAGGAGGGTATTTCGAGCTACTTTCAATGGCTGAAATCCGAATATGGATTCAGCGAGGAAAAAGTCAGGCCGTACACCTTCAACCCGCAGCCGTTTATCGCCAACAAGCAAAGCGCGATGCAGGGCTACGTCACCTCGGAGCCCTACGCCGTCGAAAAGAGCGCCGGCTTCAAGCCGGGCATCATCCTGCTCGCGGATTACGGCTTCAATACCTATTCGACGCTGATCGAGACGCGCGGCGACCTCGTCGACAAGAAGCCGGATCTGGTCCAGCGTTTCGTCGATGCCTCCCTGATCGGCTGGTACAATTATCTGTATCGCGACAACACAGCTGCCAATGCGATGATCAAGAAACTCAATCCGGAGATGACCGACGCGTTGATCGCCTTTTCCATCGCCAGGATGAAGGAATATGGAATTATCGATTCCGGCGACGCGCTCCGCGACGGCATCGGCGCCATGACCGACGCGCGGATGGCAAGTTTCTTTGACAAGATGGTACGCGCCCACGTCGTCCGCTCCGACATCGACTACCGCAAGGCCTACACGCTTCGCTTCATCAACAAAGGCGTGGGCCTAGACCTGCGGCCAAAGAACTAGGGCGCGCACTAGTGGTCCGATTCTAACATTCGCATCCCGTTTCGGCAGGCATATTTGCGAATGTTAGAATCAAAGGACCACTAGCAAATATATGCTTGTAGTGGAGTTTTGGATTTGACATTCGCTACACGAGCTCCGACTGGGTGGGGAGCGAATGTCAAATCCACTCCACTAGTGCAGTGAATTTGAAGTTCCTATCAGTGTTGCCGCAAACTCATCTTAGGAACTTCAAATTCAAAAACCGCACTCGAGACATTAACTTGCTAGTGCTCCTTTGATTCCGAAGTTCGCATCAGAGGTTGCCGCGAATATTTGCGAACTTCGGAACGGAGCACTAGATGACCGGGCCCGCAGCCTTGGATGAGACGAGGTACGATGCTTCGGACCTTGCGGTCAGCCTGCGCGGCGTCACCAAGGTCTACGACAGCGGCGTGGTCGCGCTGGGGCCGATGGATCTTGAGGTGCGCAAGGGCGAGTTCGTTTCCCTGGTCGGACCGTCCGGCTGCGGCAAGTCGACCGCGCTACGCCTGATCGCCGGATTGAACGCGCCGACATCCGGCACGGTGCGGGTTTCCCGGCCGGCCATCGAGGTGAGTGGGGGACATTCCGTCGGCTTCGTGTTTCAGGAGCCGACCCTGATGCCGTGGGCCAGCGTGCGGGAGAATGTCCGGCTGCCGCTGAAACTGGCGCATCTACGGCCGGCGGAAGCCGACGCCCGTATCGATGCGGCATTGGCGCAAATGGGGCTCGCCGAGTTTGCCGACGCCTACCCCCGCGAATTATCGGGTGGCATGAAGATGCGAGCCTCGTTGGCCCGCGCCTTGGTGACCGACCCGGACATCCTCTTGATGGATGAACCCTTCGCCGCCCTTGATGAGATCACCCGCTTCCGGCTGAACAATGATCTGCTGGCGCTGTGGCGCGATCTGCGCAAGACCGTCATCTTCGTCACGCATTCGGTGTTCGAGTCGGTGTATCTGTCGCAGCGGGTGATCGTGATGACATCGCGGCCGGGACGCCTCAGTGCCGAGATCGCCATCCAAACCGCGGAGCCGCGGACAGACGATTTCCGCACCTCGGTCGATTATGCCGCCTATTGCCGCGAGGTTTCGAAGGCGCTGGCGCCGTCCTATTCCGGGCAGCCCGGCCCATGAACTCGCTGCAAACCCCGCTCGTCGCTGCCGGTCAGGCAAGGTCCGATAGCCACACCTTGCGTCTCGTCCGGATATTGCTGCCCGTCGCGGTGCTAGCGGCGGGTATCGCGGCGTGGGAACTCGTGGTGCGGCTCAACAATATTCCGCCCTATGTGCTGCCCGCACCGTCGGCGGTGTTCGTGACGCTGGTTGCGGACTGGCCGGTGCTGTCGCAATCGCTCCTGACCACGCTCCTGACGACGCTCGAAGGCTTCGCCGCGGCTGCGATCGGCGGTGTCGCGCTGGCGCTGGTGTTCAATCAATCGAAATGGCTGGAATATTCGCTGTTCCCCTATGCCGTGATCCTGCAGGTCACCCCGGTGATTGCGATCGCGCCGCTGCTTCTGATCTACCTGCCGCAGCAAACCGCCGTCGTCGTCTGCGCCTGGATCGTCGGCTTCTTTCCCGTACTCTCCAATACCACGCTCGGTCTGAACTCGGTGGATCGTAACCTGGCCGGCCTATTCCAGCTTTACGGCGCTTCGCGGCTGCAGACGCTGCGGTATCTCAAATTGCCGGCCGCGTTGCCGTTCATTCTCGGCGGATTGCGGATCGCGGGCGGCCTGTCCTTGATCGGCGCGGTGGTGGCCGAGATCGCGGCGGGATCCGCCGG
>DASQOU010000248.1:0-2235 GCA_035644295.1 Bradyrhizobium sp. | reverse complement strand
GAGCCGGCCGCCGGACTGAACACGCGCGAGAGCGCAGCGCTGAGCGAGCTATTGCTCTCGATCCGCGCCGACCAGGGCACTTCGATCCTGCTGATCGAGCACGACATGTCGGTGGTGATGGAAATTTCCGACCACGTGGTGGTGATGGATTACGGCGTCAAGATCGCCGAAGGCACGCCGCAAGACATCCGCGACGACCCCAAGGTGATCGCGGCCTATCTCGGCGTGGAAGACAACGAAGTTGCAGCCGTCGAATCGGAGTTGGGGCTGTGAGGCGGCCGCGAATTACGCCGTCATGCCCGGGCTTGTCCCGGGCATCCACGTCCTTCTTCGCTGCCGGCTGCCAGGGCGTGGATGGCCGGGACAAGCCCGGCCATGACGAGTCCGAGGTCATGTCATGACGTCATCCGCGACGCTGCTTGCGATTCGCGGCCTTCGCGCCGCCTATGGCAAGATCGAGGCGCTGAAGGGCGTCGATCTTGACATCCGCCCGGGCGAGATTGTCGCGCTGATCGGCGCCAATGGCGCCGGCAAGTCGACGCTGATGATGACGATCTTCGGCAAGCCGCGCGCGCGCGCAGGATCGATCCTGTTCGACGGCCGCGATATCACTGGTGTGCCGACCCACGAAATCGCGCGGCTGCGCATCGCGCAATCGCCCGAAGGCCGCCGGATTTTTCCGCGCATGAGCGTGGCGGAAAACCTGCAGATGGGCGCCGACGCCACCGATTCGAGCGATGCTGAACGATCCGCCAGCCTCGAGCGCGTGCTGACCCTGTTTCCGCGCCTGAAGGAGCGCATGACCCAGCGCGGGGGCACCCTGTCGGGCGGCGAACAGCAGATGCTGGCGATCGGGCGAGCGCTGATGAGCCGCCCTCGCCTGTTGATGCTGGACGAACCCTCGCTGGGCCTCGCCCCGCTGATTGCACGCCAGATTTTCGACGCCATCCGGACGCTTAACCAGCAGGACGGCCTCACCGTGCTGATCGTCGAGCAGAACGCCAATCATGCCCTGCGGCTGGCCCATCGCGGCTACGTCATGGTCAACGGCCTGATCACCCTCAGCGGAACGGGCGCGGAACTGCTGCAACGACCGGAAATCCGTGCCGCCTATCTGGAAGGCGGAAGACGGGGGTAAACCACGCTGGGGATGGACGTGCTGCGAACGAGCGTGAATTTGCCCGAAATTTGCCGATGACTTCGCGGCAAAATCAGCCGACAATGGCCATGGTTTGGAACCCCCGGCAACCTGCCGGCGACTTCCCATGGCGAACTAACCGCGAGGACCCCTCATGAAATCACTTAAGCTCATCGGCCTGGCATTGGGCGCGTCGCTTGCGCTGTCAACGACAGCGTTGGCGCAAGATATCACAATCGCTGTGGCGGGCCCGATGACCGGCGGCGAATCCGCATTCGGCCGCCAGATGAAGAACGGCGCCGAACAGGCGGTAAAGGATTTCAATTCCGCCGGCGGCCTGCTCGGCAAGAAGCTTGCGCTGGAAGTGGGCGACGATGCCTGCGATCCCAAGCAGGCGCGTTCGGTGGCGGAAAAATTCGCCAGCGCCAAAATCCCGTTCGTCGCGGGCCATTATTGTTCTTCGTCGTCGATCCCGGCATCGGAAGCTTATGCCGACGGCAACGTGTTGCAGATCACGCCGGCCTCGACCAATCCGCTGTTTACCGAGCGCAAGCTCTGGAACGTCGCGCGCGTCTGCGGCCGTGACGATCAGCAAGGCCTGGTCGCCGCCGATTACATCGCGAAATTTTACAAGGGCAAGAACGTCGCCATCCTCAACGACAAGACCACCTACGGCAAAGGCCTCGCCGATGAGACCAAGAAGGCGCTCAACAAGGCCGGCTTCACCGAAAAGATGTTTGAGTCCTATAACAAGGGCGACAAGGACTTCACCGCGATTGTTTCGCGCTTGAAACGCGAGAACATCGATCTGGTCTACGTGGGCGGCTACCATCAGGAGTCCGGACTGATCGTGCGCCAGATGCGCGATCAGGGCCTGAAGACCACCCTGATGGCCGGCGATGCGCTCGCTGACAAGGAGTTCGCCTCGATCACCGGGCCCGCCGGCGAAGGCACGTTGTTCACCTTCGGCCCCGACCCGCGCAACAAGCCGACCGCCAAGTCGATCGTCGAGAAGTTCAAGGCCAACAACATCGATCCCGAAGGCTACACGCTCTACACCTACGCCGCGATGCAGGTCTGGTCACAGGCGGTGAAGA
>DASQOU010000247.1:0-52380 GCA_035644295.1 Bradyrhizobium sp. | reverse complement strand
GCGCGCAGCCGGCCCGTGACTTTCTTCTTCAATGGCGGGCCGGGCGCGGCCTCCGCCTATCTGCAACTCGGCGATGCCGGTCCCTGGCGGTTGGCGATCGACGGGGATGCGGCGATTTCCTCCGCCTTGCCCGATCTGAAGCCCAACGCCGAGACCTGGCTCGACTTTACCGATCTGGTGTTCATCGATCCCGTCGGTACCGGCTATAGCCGCTTCGTCGCGACCGACGAGGATGTGCGCAAGCGGTTTTTCTCGATCGACGGTGACGTCAACGCGCTCGCAGTCATGATTCGTCGCTGGCTGGAGAAGTACGACCGTTTGCTGTCTCCTAAATTCATCGTCGGTGAAAGCTATGGCGGCATCCGCGGACCCAGGATCGTGCGCGAGTTGCAGACCCAGCAGGGCGTAGGCGTAAAGGGATTGATCCTGGTTTCGCCGGTGCTCGATTTTCGCGAGCGCGGCGGCTCCAGCATCCTGCAATATGTCGTGAGCCTGCCCACCATGGCAGCCGTGGCGCGCGAGGCGAAGGGCCCGGTGACCCGCGCCGGCATGGCCGACGTCGAAGCCTATGCGCGGGGCGATTTTCTGAGCGATCTCATCAAGGGTGAGGCGGACGCCGAGGCGACGAGACGTCTTGCCGACCGGGTCTCCGCCTTGACCGGGATCGATCAGGCCGTGAGCCGCCGGCTGGCCGGGCGGCTGGATGCCTCCGAGTTTCGTCGCGAATTCGACCGCAGCAGTGGCAAGGTGAGGGGACGCTTCGATGCATCGGTCTCAGGCTTCGATCCCGATCCGGATTCGAGTTCTTACCATTTCAGCGATCCTTCTGGCGATCCGTTGATCGCACCGCTGACCAGCGCGATGGTCGATCTCACCACCCGGACACTCAACTGGCGGCCGGACGGGTCCTATCGCCTGCTCAATAGCGCGGTCGAGAGAGGCTGGGACTTCGGCCGCGGCCTCAATCCGCTGGAATCGACCTCCCAGCTCCGGCAGATTCTCGCGCTCGATCCCAAGCTGAAGCTGCTTGTCGGGCATGGATTGTTCGATCTTGCGACGCCCTATTTCGGTTCGAAGCTTCTGCTCGATCAACTGCCGGCCTATGCTTCGCCCGATCGTGTGAAGCTTGTCGTGTATCCGGGCGGGCACATGTTCTATTCGCGCGACGCCGCGCGGCAGGATTTCCGCTCCGAGGCCGAAGCGCTGATGAAGTAGCGGCAAGAGCACAATGAATTTTGGTTGAATCGGCGGTTCGTCGAACTCCCTTTCCTTCTCCCACAAGCAAGGGGAGAGGTGGACCATCGATGCGGCGCTAACTCAGGCTAATCTCAACATGCTCTAAGCGCGCGGCTCGGAACGCAACTTCAAAAAAGACAAAACCGGCACAACCAGTGTGGTCATGCCGGTATGTCGTTATACGTGTTCGCTGCAATCAGTAGACGAGACCGGTGCCCGTCGGCTTTTCGAGCGCCGAGGCGAGCGATTTGTATTCGCCGCAATCGGTGCCGCAAATCTGGCGGATGCGGCCCAGGTGGTATTGGGCCTGATCACGGTTGCCCTGCTCGAGCTGCCACAGTCCGTAATACTGCCAGGTCCGCACGTGGCTGGGGTCGGCCTTGAGCGCTCGCTCGTACCATACCTGCGAAACCTTGTAGTCGCCGAGCTTGCGATAGGAGTAACCGATCAGGTTGGCGACATCGGCGCGGTCGTCCTGGCCGAGCGCCTTCAACTGCTCGATGGCGGACGCGTAATCGTTGCGGTCGTAGATCGTGGTGTAGGCGGTGCGATAGCCCTCGATGAACTTGGGATCGTCGACGCTGGAGCTCTTGTCGTTCTTCTTTTTCTTTTCCTTGCTGTTGTCGGTCGCCGGTGACGGCGAATCGCTGCCCGCGGCCTTGGCGGTGTTGATCATGGGCACTGCCACCAGCGCAGTCGCGTACATTGCCAGTGTCAAAAGCCGGATCGCAAATTTAGTCATGCGTATCTCCTGATGTCGTTAGGGCAATCCTATATCGAAGCCCGCTGATTCAAACACCCGCCGTAGTCGATCATTCCGGGACATTTTTTTTGCGGTTTTGGGAATTTTTTTGATGGCACGCGGTGGCCCTATGGAAGATGACCAAGATGTCATCAAGATGAACGCAAGCCGTCGCCGCGCTTCACGGCGGGTTCAGCGCGTGGTGCGTAAGGTCGAGAACATGATCGACGTGAGCCCGGCCATCCGACCGGCCACTCCGTGAGATCCCCTTTAGAAGGAGGAGAAGACCATGTTGAAGACCATTTCCGCAGCGTTGCTTGCAGTCTCCGTTCTTGCCGCTCCCGCGTTTGCGGCCGGCACCGACAAAACGGCGCAGGCGCCTGTTACCAAATCTACTTCCACCAAGTCAGCGTCGGTGAAGCCGAGCGCGCTGAACGCCAATGCCAAGATGGGCCGCCATCATGTCAAGAAGCATGTCCGGCATCATCGCGCCAACAAGAAGATGGCCGCGCACAAGGCGCAGTCCTCAAAGATCGCCGTCAAGCACGTGACACACCCCGCCAAACGTGGCTGACGCCGTTCCGCTGGGAGCGGCTTAATGCCCCCGCCGCTCCCGGTGGATGTCAGGTCCGGCCCACGCCGTATCGCCCCCTCGGCGTAGGGCCGGCGCCACGTCATTCCGGAATCTCGGAGGGTCTGAAATGCAGATTCCCTTTCATCTGCAGAAGGTCTAGAACTTCCTCAGGCATCGGAATTTTTAAGAGACGGGTTGCAGTTGGGGATATCGGCAAAGCGCGCGGCGATCCTGATCCTGCCGATCGCAATCGCGGCCTGCGTTGGCAGCGACGACAGCCGAAGCATCGGTTTTTTCGGTAGCGGCGATCCCAACGCTAGTCAGCCGTTCCCGGGCAACTACCGTTCCGAGCTGCTCGCTTTCATGCGAACCTATCTCAACAATCCGGTCGGCGTGCATGACGCGGCCCTGGCCGAACCAACACAACGCGAGGTGGGGAGCCGGTCGAGATATGTCAGCTGCCTGCGCTTTACCGCGCGCGAAGCCGACGGCAGCTATCGCGAGACGCGGGAGCGTGCGATCCTTTACGTCAATGGCCGGCTCGACCGCATCATCGAGAATGCCGCCGAGATTTGCGCCGGCGCGGTCTATGGGCCATTTCCGGAGCTCGAAAAGCTGACGCGGTAAGTTGGATCGCGCCAAACAAAATAAGCCCTCGCATGTTCTGCCGGGCCGGCGAGTTTTCGCCTGTGCGCTCACGAAGGCACGGGGAACTTCTATTCACATTTCAGCGAGCCCGGAACCTAAGATGCTGCGGGTCAGACCCAGCTAACAACGGAAGCTGCCATTTGGCCCAATAAAATGCAGTTCGGCGGAACAAATCGGCGTTGTTGCCTCCCGATCACATCGCGAAACCAAACGTGCTCCGGCATTGCCACGAAGCAACCAAACCGGCGCCACGTTGTTTGATTGATGTCGATTACGCCAATAACGGGGATTCTCATGAAAAAACTTCTGTTCGGTGCAGCCGCTTGTCTCGTCTTCGCTGCTCCCGCGTTCGCTGCCGATCTGCGGCCGCGCACCTACACGAAAGCTCCGGTCTATTCGGCGCCCGAAGCGGTCTACAACTGGACCGGCTTCTATATCGGCGGCCATGTCGGCGGGGCGTTCCCGGGCGACAGCAGCTTTGAGGGAAGTGACGGCCGGTTCCTGGGTGGCGTGCAGGGCGGCTTCGATTACCAGTTCGCAACCAACTGGGTGATCGGTGCCGAAGCCCAGTATAGCTGGCTCGGTGGGAACAGTGGCGGCGGCGTGATTTTCCCCGGTGGCACTTTGGTCACCGGGAATACCGACCAGCTTGGCTCGGCTACGGCTAGGCTGGGCTACGCTTTCGGCCCCGCGCTGCTCTACGCCAAGGGCGGCTA
The DNA here is from genome assembly GCA_035644295.1 of Bradyrhizobium sp. Classification (GTDB taxonomy): domain Bacteria; phylum Pseudomonadota; class Alphaproteobacteria; order Rhizobiales; family Xanthobacteraceae; genus Bradyrhizobium. The sequence goes on along the minus strand of DASQOU010000247.1, from coordinate 48,464 downwards.
CGCCTGGCGCGGCAACAACAATATTGGCGTCAGTGTTGGCGGCCTTCCGGCGGCCTTCACGACCAGCGGCAATCAGCGGGATGGCTATACCGTTGGTGCCGGCCTCGAGTACATGTTCGCGCCGAACTGGTCCGTCAAAGGCGAATACCAGTTTTACAATTTCGGCAACACCACCTTTACCGCCGGGCCCGCCCCGATCATCGGTGCCCGCTTCCGGGACGACGAGCATACCGTCAAACTGGGCATAAACTATCGCTTCGGCTGGGGCGGCCCGGTCGCCGCACGCTACTGACATAGTAGCTTCACACGGATACGGAAAAGGCCGGCTTGCGCCGGCCTTTTTTGTTGGCCTCACGCGGGGCGACGGAAGCCTCTTGCGCCGCCGGCTGCCGCCGTCGGCTGGTTTGACGCTGCGCCCTTCGGCCGACGGCATGACAGGTTGTGGCGGCCGACGGTCCAAAAAAATAATTTTCGCTGGTCGTGAAACTTTTGCTCACGATCGGTTATTGTGTTTCGCCGGCAGGTGGACAATTGACATGCGTGTTTTGACGTTGGCGTTGGTTTTATCCGCGATGGCATGGCCATGCCTGGCCCAGACGGTACTGAAATCCGAACCCCTGTTGCTTGCGCCGTATGAAGTCGCCTTCGTACAGGACGTCTCATGTCCTCATGGGAAGGTTTTGAAGGTCACCGGCGCGATCAGGGGGCTGCATCGTCGCAAATCCTGCGTGACGCTCGCCGCCGAGCAGGCCTCGCTGGCGACAGCCACCCCTTAAGTCGATCTCAGCCTTCGTTGATCTCTGCTCTCGAACGGGCCGCCGGCATAAGCCGCGGATTCGCTTGCATTAAGCGAGCTCTGAGGAGTTCAGTTCGTGAGAGCTGAACTGCAATTCGTGCTCGGCTTCTCGCTCGGCCTCGGCCTGATTTTTAGCTGGATCTTCCTGCGGGTCCGGCCGGCAAGGCCTGATCTCATAATCATTATCCAGGACCGGCCTTGGCGCCGGCGTGTCTTCCTCAGATACCGCGTCGACCACAAGCCCGCTCCTGCGGGCGAGTTTCCAGACGTCCGCCTCGGTCGGGTAGGCCTTGCTTAGCTGGGCGTCATTGCAAAATAGCGCATAGGGCATCGATGGGCTCCGCAAAAAAACCCTAACGCCTATGGCCGGTACTGGTTGCAGCTTCGGGCAGGGGCCTTGCTACGGCTGTCGGGGCTGACCCGGTGGCTTGGCAGGAGGCCCTGAGTCGTAAACAAGTCCTGAATCGGGCGAAAAATATCGTGCGAGACTCCCAGGCTAGAATCGCCCGATTTTTACCGGCCATGGGAACGATCCTGCGAACCTCCAGCGCGCGCATACATATGACGCTGTCCATCGCGTTATTGGCTGCCTGCGTGGCCAATTTGGCGCTGGTATGCGCTTGGCTCTAGCGGATGATTCGTCAGAAAGGCTGTCCGAACGCGCCGGGCACCCGTTTGCAGCGCTTTTGGGCGGCGCCCTACGGGCTTGAACCCTCCTTTTGTCTCGATATGTTTCTCTGTTGTGATCGCGCCTTGAATACGAGCGTCCCGGAGATGATCGATGAGGGACAGTGTGCTTTGCTTCGCAAGTGGCAAGACGGGAGGGCGGCTGGATGCCAAGAAAGGGAATCACCGGACACGACGAATGGGTGATCACGGAAGCATTGGCGACGGCGCTGATCGCGCTGGAGCAGCTTCCATCGAAACATCAACCATCCAAGCAGATGGACGAAATCAGAAAGCTTTTGGTCGCCGCCTGCCAATCTGGAACCATCAACCTGCATCTGGCCCAGGCAAAGTGCAGGTTATTTCCCAATATCGATCGAGGGGAAATCTATCGAGAATATGGCCTTGAGGATGGACAAGCCTGAAGCGACTGCCTCCTGAAGTCCAAATGTTGCTTGTCCGCCACAATCACCGGCATTCTGCCGTGATGAGGGCCCCTGAAGCGTCGAGCGGCCGTCCGGCCAGCGTTCTCTATGGGATGATGGCCAACGGCGAATCAGGAGTCGACGATGGGTGGCGACAGCAACAGCAAAATCGCTTGGCACAGGGTTCAGCTCAAGAAGAACCGCGATGCTTTGAAGGCCCTGGAAACCAACCGGTTTACGATTGGGGAAATCGCCAGGAGCGCCCGAGCGGAGAACACCATCGCCGACTTGAAACGAAAGATCGGAGAGTCTGAGCGATGCATCGCTGCGTATGAGAGGCAAACCAAGCGACCCGTCGCAACCGACTTTCACAGTCTCACGAGCGTAAGCTGGGGCAGTTGGAATACGCGCGGCGGCGTTCGCTGATATCCTATTGCCTGCGCTCTCTGCCGAGCCGCCAGAGATGGAACGGCAACCAAATGATCAGGCGGAGGAGGACGATCGCGGAGGCGATCTGAATCCAAATAACCCCGCCAAGTTCTCTCAGCATGACCTCGAGCCGCGCACCCCAGGGCTCCGGCACCTGATCAGCCACGGTTTCGATGGCCGACATCATGAACCGTAGCCAGCTCCTGATCCATTCCGGATGATAGATGAAGGCAGCGAAGATCACCGCCCAGGTCGCGACCATCGTCAGGAAGCGGAACGTGTGGGCTTTGGCCAGTTGGCCGACGGTTGGGCGGTTGCGGATTTGCGCAGGCAGCATACGAAGCCAACCAATCAGTCCGGCTTTCGATCCATTGGATCGGTATTGCCATGACCGGAACGACCCGCCGACGCGGCGATCCCTGAGATTGGTTTTCCGCTTACCGCGGCGGTGGACCCGTCTGCACGATAAGCAGATGTGGCGAACGGTGGCGGCTGGCCCGGTGGCGTTCGGCCGACTGCATCAGAGGCCGGCGCTGCTGCGCGGCGTTCCGGAACCTGACGATCTGGCAGCTCGGGCCGTCGAGCCGGTTAAGCGCGTCCAGCCAAGCCTCGAGCAGAGGTTGGCGCCGTCGAAGCGCTCGCATCGCCCTTTCGTCATTTTTTGCCCGGATTCCCATGGACCCAAGAATAGCCCGCGATGGTTGAAAATTAGTTGCAAATCCGGGGCGCGGCCCCTCGTGCAGACCCGCCAGCACCTGGAAATAGCTCGCGTTCCGCGCTCCGAGCAAGTCTTCGCGCCAGTAGCCCTTGCCACCCAACTCTGATATTTGACGGCGCCCCGCCCATCGGCCACCGGTTGCAGGGACAAAAGCGATACAGCGGGTTTTCGATCAATTGCCGGTTTAGCTCAGCGGTAGAGCAGCGGTTTTGTAAACCGAAGGTCGGGAGTTCAATCCTCTCAACCGGCACCAATTAAATCAACGTGTTACGACCTATTCGCCCTCTGCAAGCAGCGACAAAAACGGCTTGGGGTAACGCCTGGGGGTGACATTCCGCAAACCGGCGGTCGGCACGCGCAGCAAAACACCCGCCTGCGAGCCGATTGCCGAGTCGCAAACCTTGTCGCACATGCCTATTTTGCGCAGCACTTCCCACCAAATCCGATGCCGTCCCGACCGGCCCGGACTGGCTGCACGAAGTGAAGTATGACGGCTACCGGCTTCGGCTGGAACGCGACGGCCACCGGGTGCGCCTGATCACCCGTGGCGGCTACAACCGGGCCGACCCTTATCCGTGTATCGCCGAGGCCGCCCTAAAGAACCGGCAGAAGCGGTTCGTCATCGAGGTGTCTAACCCGAGCATCCCCACGGCGGTTCGCCCGACCGTGGCCGCCAGCGCCGCCTTGGCAACCAATAGGCCGTCAGCCGCCTTCGAGTCTATCACCTTCATCGTCGGTCCCCCCTGAAATGCAAAAAGGCGACGCTGAATTGGTGCCGCCTAGTTAGGTGACCCCACAGTCGTTTGAACCATGCTACATGGCCAGTCACTCCCGTACTGTCGGCGCGATGCACATAGCGTGGGCGCAATGTGTTAGTCTTTCCATCGGAGGGAGCGGGATCCTTAATCTTGTAGCTCACATGCCCGGCGAAACGATCCTCGATATCCTTCGGGCGGATGACACCTGGTTCGTTGTCATGATTATCCTGCTCGGGGTCGGCGCGCTGACCTTGCACAGATACGACGTGCAGCGCGTCCTGATCTGGATCGCGTTCGGCTGGTTCGGGCTGGGCGCGCTCCTGCTCGGTTACGGGGGCGAGCACCTGTGACCTCGCAGCCGAGCTTGCAGTCTGCACATTAGCGCTATGCAGACAACGACGCGCCGTTTCGATTTCGGCATTGCTGGCGCCGTGACCTCGTGCCCACGTTTCTGCGGCTGCTTCCGAGTATTTGGCGACATAGAAACGAACAACGGTGCAAGAGACATGGCCTGCTGTGGCCGTTTGGCTGAGTGCAATCAATGTTGCAAAGGCTGGGATTGCTCGTCTTATCATCACGATCCACGGTGAAGGAACTAGCGCAGCAATTTCGAACGTCTCTGTTTTTGGTTCCGCTCGCCATCGGTCTTCGGATGAAGGTGCGCGGATTCCACTGGCTAGGCATTTCTGGCACCCATCAAGCTCCACCGTCCAGTCATGGGTGGGGAGCGCACCGCCAAATCCCGTCCGAACGTTTACAAGTTATCTATAAAATCGCGCAAAATGATGTATTGATTTACGCGGTTTTTTTCCCACGAAAGTTCATTCAAACAAACACGAGACGTTTCCGAAAACTTCTCGCAATGCTTGCAAGTTTCGGCCTTGAAGGCTTGGTGTCGAAGCGCCGCGACCGTCCGTATCAGGCTGGACGGTCAAAACATTGGATCAAGGTGAAGAACCCTGACAGCGCGGCGATGAGCCGCGAGATGAAATGAACGAGGAAGCATAGTGGTTCGCACTGAACCTTTAAAGGAAGGTACCGCAGAATGGTTCAAAGCTCGCAAACGCGAGCTTTTGGCGCACATCCGTGCGCTAGATGATTTTTCGAATGTTCACGGGCTAGCGACGCGCCTCGTCGAGAACGTCGGCGAGGAAATCGACGACACCGAACAGTTGAGAGGCGCTCTCTTTATGAGTGCGGTCGTCACGTATGCGCGCCCCTTCCTAAAGACAAAGAACAAGTATGGTGAGACAAGTGGCGCTTACCCAATTCGACGACTGAAAGACGACGGGAGGTTTGACGCGAAACTCCATGAGCATTTAATGCAGGCGGCCGCCGCGCACGCAATTCCAGTCGTTCCGGTCGTCCCAACCGCCCCTGGAGCGCCAGGCGCTCCAGGCGGACACAAATAGTTGTCATAATTGCGTAGCACTGCGCGTCCGCAGGCGCCCCAGTTTGCTTAGTCCGATATCGATGAGGTCGCCCGCTGTTGGCAGGCTAGCGGCGGTGCGAGCGGATTTCGCGGCAACAGGGCCGGCCGAACCAGCGATCGTCCCAGCCCCCGCGGGCTCGATACCCGCTCCAAGCGATGTAATCCTCCTCCCGGCTATAGGGATTTCCCGGTTCGTGGTACGCGCACTGAGCTGTTTGGGCGTCGGAGGCAGCGCGCGTGATGCGGTGCTGTGCCATTGCGGGCCCTGACAGCACGGAAAAAGAGCCGCTGCGCCGAACACCCCGAGCTTCGTCACACGTTTCTCCTGTTAGGTCGTAACGCGCAACAACTCGGGCGCCAACTCACACGATTCAATTGGCGTGACGACTGCACGGCGCGCAGGCTGCAACGGCGGGGTCCGTTCTGAACCGGCCGGTTTTCGACCGCCGCGAGGCCGCACTCCCGCGACCTCGCTACCAGGCGCTCCGGGCGTAGGAGGGAATGGGCTGGCAGGTGTAGTCGTTACGATCGTCGAAGCTGCCTCGCCGCCGCCAGGCGCTCCAGGTCATGTAATCGAACCTTTTGCTGAAGGGGTTTCCGGGGTCCCTGGGATCGCAAGCGGCAGTCTGAGCTGGATGGCCGATCCTTGCTTCCCTCGCCAGCACAGGCGCGGCCAACAAAGAAGAAGCAGCCACCGCAGCTCCGACAATCCAAAGTCTAGTCATACCTTCCTCCTTTTGGCGAACGCGCGACAGTCTAGCGCGGGACACCAACCAAAACGGCTAAAATAAGATTAAGTCTCCGTGGCCGCGCACAACCTGAGGTTCGTTCGATTCCTATTCCCTTTTGCAGCTCAACCGGCTCAAATAGCCGTGATGGCTGTGGAAATGTATTCCGCAGCGGCACGGTTTTCGCATCCGCCTGCGCGATTTCCACGCGATGTGAAGTTACCATCAAGCTGGACGACGAGGGAAAACGGGCAAGCATGTTTGGAATATTGGCGCTCGGGTTTTTGCTGGGAATGCAGCACGCGTTGGAGGTCGACCATGTCGCGGCTGTCTCCAGCATTGCCGCGCGGCGGAGCGATGTCGCTGACATCGTCAAGCACGGCCTCACCTGGGGATTGGGCCATACGCTGACGCTGTTCGCTTTCGCCGGCGTCGCGCTTGGGATTGGCCAAGCCATCCCCGACCATCTGGCGCGTCCGATGGAGACCGCTGTCGGTATCATGCTGGTCGGGCTTGGCGCCCATGTGCTGTGGCGGCTTTGGCGCGACCGTGTGCATTTCCACAAGCATAGCCATGGCGACGGCAAGGTACACCTCCACGCGCACAGCCATGCCGGTGAAACCGTGGCACATACCCGCGCGCCTCACGTGCACGGCCACGGCTTCCGCTGGCGAACCCTGATGGTCGGATTGATGCACGGCATGGCCGGTTCGGCGGCGCTGCTGCTGCTGGCGGTATCGCAGGCCACGAGTGTCGCGGTCGGGCTCGGCTATGTCGCGCTGTTCGGGATCGGCTCAATGTTCGGGATGGGCGCGCTGTCGACGGTGATTGCGGTGCCGCTCGCGCTCTCCGCGCGCTGGCTGACCTGGACCAATAGCGGCCTGCAGGGTGCTGTCGGCGTCATCACCATCGCGGTCGGTGCGCGGACGATCGCCGAGACCATGTTGGCCTGACCGCTCCAACAAGGGTTTCCAGCCGTTAACTTTTCCCTATCGCGGCTCCGCGCAATTGACCGAGCGTGAATGCTTTGGCGTTAGCCTTACCGGCAGTTTGGCCAGCCGCCTTAACCCTTGGGCCCGCCCCTTCGACTAGCCTAGGCTCGATATTTGGATTGAGATCATGCGCGCAGCAATTGCAGTGGCCATCTTGATCGGAACGACATGGACGGTCTGGGCTGGCAGCAACGGTCCTTACACCGTGATCCCAGGCCGACCTGGCGTGCCCATCATCATTAATGGCGTCGACGCGTCCTATTCCGTTGTCGAAGGCGACTGGGGCCTGGGCAAGGGCGTCCACGTGCAGCCGACGGTCTATGGTGGCCGCTTTGTCGATCCGGAGCCGCATGTCGGTCATTATTACCCGAGCTCGGGTCATTTGCCCGGCTATGGGCGCCTGGAAATCGAAACGCCAGGCAAGCCGCAGCCCGCGGAGAGTTTTCATCAATCCTGGTCCGTCGAATCCATGCCGCAACCGGCGCAACCCGCGGTGCCGCTTTATCCGCCGCCCGTGATCACCGCGCCCCAAAACGGTGAGGCCGGCATACCCTTCGATTTCGCCAATCCGCCCCAGGAATTCAGGGATCGAAAACCCCGAAAACTTCGCCCGTAAACATCCACGCCAACGAAAAAATACCCACAGGAGCGAGTAATGCGTCAGACGATTTCAGGATTGGTAGCCGCGATCGCGGTGATGGTCGCGAGCGCTGCGCCCGCGATGGCCTGCGGATGGACGAGCCCGTGCGCGCAGACCTACGTACCGGCCTATACCTATGGAGGCTGTAACACCGGCTGCGGCGGTTGGGGCTATGCGCGGCTGCCCGATCCGGTGCAGCAGTATCATTCCGCCCCGCTGGCACAGCCGCAGTATTATTACGCCGATCAGGGCCCCACTTACACTGGCCCGGGTAGTTTCGCACCTTATCCGGCCTATCGGGAAGGCGGCGTCCGCGCCTGGGACGTCTACCGCCCCCATCGGCGCTACCGCGCGCACGTGGTGCGCCGCTACTACTGATCGCCGCACTTTAAGCGAAGATTCAGCCCATCAAGCCGAGCTTGCTGGCCCCGATATAGAGCGCCAGCACCGCGGCGTTCGATACATTGAGGCTCTTTATTTCACCGGGCATATCGAGCCGCGCCACGACGCTGCAGGTCTCGCGCGTCAACTGTCGCAAGCCCTTGCCTTCGGCGCCGAGCACGAGCGCCAAAGGCTGCTGCAGAGCCACCGCGCCAAGATTCTCGCTGCCCTGGCTGTCCAGCCCGACGGTCATGAAGCCCTGGTCGTTCATCTCGGTGAGCGCGCGGGCGAGATTTTGCACGCTCACCATCGGCACCAGTTCCAATGCGCCTGAGGCGGATTTCGCCAGCACACCGGTTGCCTCGGGACTGTGGCGCGCGGTCGTGACAATGGCCTTGACCGCGAAGGCTGCCGCCGAGCGCATGATCGCGCCGACATTGTGCGGATCGGTGATCTGGTCGAGTACCAGCACGATGCCTTCCTGGGGCAGCGTATCGATATCGGGTGAGGGCAGGGGGTCGGCTTCCGCCAGGAGGCCCTGATGCACGGCATCCGGTCCGAGCCGCTGGTCGATCACGTTGGGCCGCACGATCTCCGGCGGCACCCGGGTGTCGATATGATCGTCGGAAAGGCGCCGGGCGGCGTTCTCGGTCACCAACAGCTTGCGAATCCGCCGCTCTGGGTTCGCCAACGCCGCCGCGACCGTGTGCCAGCCATACAGGATGACGACGTCGTCGCTGCCGCCGTCGCGGCCGCGCCAGGGCGTCCGGCGACCGGTTTGGTGGCCCCGCTCGGGCCCTTTGCCGCCGCCGCGGCGGAACTTCGGCTTTCGGTCGCGCTCGCTCATGGGGCCAGCTTGTGTCATGGGTCCCGGATAATGGCAATTTGGTGCCTTGCGGGGCGCGCATCAGAGCATTTTCAAGCGAAGCGTGCCCTCGGGCGTGATCGGGGGGTCTAGCCGCCGGTGTTGGTTGACTTTGCCATCGCCCTTCGCCCATAAACGCGCCCGACCGGGAACCCATTGGGTGCTCAGGTTTTAGCGTCATCGACGGCCGCCCGCTCCGCCTCTTCGGCGGGTGGGCTTGCGATGGGTTAAACGGGGGAGTGTCCCGAGTGGCAAAGGGAGCTGACTGTAAATCAGCCGTCTTATGACTTCGAAGGTTCGAGTCCTTCTTCCCCCACCAGCCTTCGCTTGCTGCGCAAGCTACGGCTCGGCAAGCCCTTAGCGTAGCGAAGGCTACCGCGCCGAAACCCGAAGGGCGGAGGTGGGCTATTAGCCTCAGCGCCTACTCACCACCGCACGCAGCTGATCGACGTAACCTGCGCGCGCCACGAACGACTCGTTTTCCTCCAGGATCATGACCTTTGCGTCGCGCAAGGCGTTGAGGTCGGCATCGCTGAGATTTCTTTGCAGTTCGCGGTAAGGTGTGCCCCCGAAGCGGCCGAGCTTTGCGTAATAATAAAGCTGCAGCTCGCTGAGGCAGTTGGCCTCAATCATGATGCGTGCCGGCAGATGGCTGAAGCTGCTGCCCACCATCGCCACATCAAGCTGTCGCGCCGGACTGTCGGCGCATGGGGCGGAGGGCGAGAATTGCACTTTCGGGGTTTGATAGCCCAACGGCGGAAAAAAGACGTTCAGGAGATCGACGAGTTCGCGGTCGGCACCAACAGTCACGCCCGACAGCGTATAGCTGAACCCAAATGGCGGCACGATCTCGCGGCCAGCCTGCCGGTTGATTGCTTCGACGATAGCGGAAACGGCGCGCGCGCCGCCGATATCGTTCCAGTGAACGCCGCCTTGCGGAAACAGATCGACCTCGTAGCTGCCTTTGAGCGAATGAATCAGGCTCGCGGTATCGACGACGCTAATGCCGCCTTGCTTGAGCATGCCGACATATTCGGAGACCAGATGCGCCCGTGCATCAGGCGTGCTCGGACAAGGGGCGCGGTCGACGAAATATTCCGGCAAATGCGCGACCTTGGACGGCGTGACCACGTAAACGAAAATGCCGCCGTGGGCGCGGTAATAGCTTTGGATATCCCTAAGCTTCGGGAGGATATCGGCGGCGAATTTCGCGCCCATGCCGTCGGTGCGGGCGCAATATTCCTCCAGATACGACCGCTCGATCAGATGACCGTTGGCACCCCTGACGACGTGAGGTGCGGTCAATTCGCCAAATAGTTCGAAACGAATCTCGTTGTTGATGCGGATGAGAAGTGGCCTTACCGGCATGGCGTCGGTGACCCGGCTGGAAACGGCCTTCTGGAAACTGCCGTCACGAAGCGCCGACCACGACAGGGTCACGGGCGTGTCGTAGGTAACGCCGCCGAGCTTGGGTCCGATCTTGACTGCAAGGGCGGGGTAGCTCGGCGCGATCACGAGATTCCACGCGCTCGCCAGCGGCAGCAGCAGCAGGAAAGCGCAGAATGCCGCGCGAACGATGCCCTGGGAGAGCGACGGATTCATCGTCAGAACCTGAAATAGATGAAGGGCTGGAACGGCACCGTCACCGCCCGCGCAATCGCCAGGACATAGACGAGTACAAGAGCCGCCACGGTAACTGCCCGCAGCGCGGCTTGCTTTTCATAGGCGCGGATCAAGGGAGCAAAGAGCGGGGTCGCCGGCAGCAACGAAACGATGGCGCCCAGCACCAAGGTGAACGGCACTTCCGCCGGAATTTCCATAGCGTTTGGCGCATGCGACATTCCAAACAGTGCCGACAGGAATGTCAGGAGATGCGCGGGCGAGTCGGAACGGAAAATCGCCCAGCCGATCATCACGATCAAAAGCGTGACGGCGGTCGAGATCAAAACGCCCGATCGCTCAAGCATCTCGCGCAGGAACATGCGATCGAGCGTGAGGAACAATCCATTGTAGGCGCCCCAGATGACAAAATTCCAGCTCGCGCCGTGCCACAGTCCGGAGGCCAGGAAACAAATCCAGAGATTGATATAGGTGCGGGCTTCGCCGCGACGGTTGCCACCGAGCGGCATGTAGAGATAGTCGCGGATCCAGGTGGTCAGCGAAATGTGCCAGCGCCTCCAGAACTCTGTGATCGATCGCGCGACATACGGCGCATTGAAATTCTCCTTGAGGCGAAACCCGAGCATTCGGGCGAGCCCGATCGCCATGTCCGAGTAACCGGCAAAATCGAAATAGATCTGCAGCGTGAAGCTGCCCAGTCCAAGCCAGGCGTAGGCGGCGCTCAGGCTTGCGGGATCGGCGGCAAAAATCTGGTTGACGAACGCCCCGAGCGGATCGGCGATCAGGAGCTTGCGTCCGAGACCGCGGGCAAAACGAAGAAAACCGGTGCCGAAATCGCTCCACTCGACCGCCGGCGGCTTGGCGATCTGGTCCTTCATCTCATGATATTTGAGAATAGGTCCCGCCAGCAGCTTCGGGAAAAACAGCACGAACAGGCAATAATCCGAAAAGCGCGCGGCAGGCCGCGATGTGCCGCGATACGTGTCGACCAGATAGGTGATCTTTTCAAACACCACAAAGGAGACGCCGATCGGGAGCGCCAAATGCAGCAGTGGAATCCGATCAGAGCCTAGCGGGGCGAGCGCCAGGTTGAGATTTTCGGCAAGAAAATCGGCGTATTTGTAAACGATGAGGATCGCGATATTGCCAACGATACCGGCGGTGAGCGCCAGCCGGCGGGTTTGGAGCGGGGTCGGATCGTTCAGATGAAATGAAAGCGCGTAGTCGATCGCCGTTGAAGCCAACAGCACCAGCACGAACACCGGCTCGCCCCAGATATAAAACAGCGTGCTCGCAAAAAGGAGCGTCCACTGCTTCGCGGGTGCGCCGGTTGCCAGCAGATAGAATGCGTAGAATGCGGGGAAGATGGTGAGGAACAGCGGCTCGTAGAAGAGCATATTGAAATCGATATGTTTTCCAGGCTAAATCGGAAAAGGTGCCGGTGCGAACCCTCACGATTGGTAAAGCACAACCTCAAAAATGAGTCCACCTGAACACGCCCATTCCGAAAAGCGTGAATCGGGTGGCCTTTTTCGCGGCGCATCCAGCGGCGGCTACGTGCGCTGGTTCGTATTCGAATGTGAGAGCCGGCAGCGCGCACCCGAACGATGATAGGGCAGCAAAACAAAGAGCGCGGCGGGATGGCTCCCGTCGCGCCCCGACTTTTGAAACTCGCTGGTCCAGGCGCTGAGAGCGCCCTGTTGCCAAGCCAAGGAGCTTAGCGGGCGATCCCAGCGAGGTGACAGCGCTTGGTAAGAGACACTGGATCACCTCCTTTCGTTGTTGATGGAAACATCAATATAAACGGCGATTCGCGGCCTGTTAAGGGCTGCCGTTTAACGGTCCCCTTTAACGGTGGCCCTCGGCGCATGGAGTGGTTGAGGCCGCTCGAAGGGCGTGATAGTTGATCGGCCGCGCGCGGGTGTAGCTCAATGGTAGAGCAGCAGCCTTCCAAGCTGAATACGAGGGTTCGATTCCCTTCACCCGCTCCAGCCTGTTCACGCACTTTTGCCTTCAATTCTTGTCTAGCCCGCTTCGGCGCGCGAAGGTGCCCTTGGTGTCCAATATTGGTTCGTCTAGGGTCTGACTTTCTGGGAGATCGGGCAAATGCGCAATCTGGTGATGTTGTTGGTCCTGGCCTTTGCGTCGCCGTTGGCCGGTTGCTCTATTGGCACCCTCAATTTGGGAGCGACCAATTATAAGGGTCAACCGCTGAGCGCCGTCGTTACCAAGCTGGGCTCACCAGAGGAACAGGGAACGATTGAGGGACGAAGAACCTACACCTGGATCAGGGGTAGTTCTCTATATCAATGCCGGATCCGAGTCGTGATGGCGGGCGACGTCATCGACACTTACGAGGGATCGGGCGACATTGGTGTTTGTTCGCGGTACGGTGCCTCGTCCGGGGGGCTACAGGGCTACGGGGGCTAGGCAAATCCCGGATAAGCCATCTGCCGATTGAAAATTCAGCGCGACGCCGGTTGAAACGGCTTGCGAGGCCTGCCATGATCGCTGATAGAGCAAGGGCAGATTCAACTGCACCGGCATAACCAGGGAGGCGATCATGAAACCCACTTCGATCGTTGCAAGTATCGCGTTATCGGCATTCGCGCTTCTGTGTAGTTTGGGCGTCGCTTTGGCGCAGGCCGATTGCAAAAGTTTGGTGAAAGCGTCTCCTTTTGGCCCAGACGATCAGGTTGGGGCGACCAACCGCATCACCCCCGCCGTGACCAAGGCCGCCGCCGCGGAAATCCAGACCGGCGCCGTCGTTTCCATGGCCTACAATCTCGTCGACGGCGTGCCTCTGTTCGGCACCCGCTTCACCAAGACGGTGTTGACGGCCGTTGCGCTCGTTCCGGGCGCCGAATTTGGCAAAAACAAACTGACCTATATGGAAGATACCTATCTCAGCCAAAGCCATGTTGGTACGCATATCGACGGAATGGGCCACATCGGCGTCCAGGATTGCTACTACAATCAGACCCCGATGGGTAAGTTTGTCACCCAGAACGGCATCAAGAAGCTGGGACTTGAAAATCTTAAGTCCTTTGCCACGCGCGGGGTGATCCTTGACATGGTCAAGGTGTTCCAGGATGCCGGTAAGCTGAAGACCAATCCCGCCTGCCGGACGCCGTGTCTCGACGGTGGCACGGTGATCACCGAAGCCGACATCCAGGCGGCCCTGAAAATGTACAACGTCACCCTGCGCGAAGGGGATGCAGTATTCTTGCATACCGGCTGGGGCGACCTGTTCAACCAGTTCCCGGCGCAGAACGCCAACTACAACAAGGCGGAAGCCGGTCTCGGCAAAGCCGCGGCGCAATGGCTCGCCGATCAAAAAGTGGTGCTGGTCGGCGCTGATAACTGGGCGGTTGAGGTGATCCCCGGTGAGGATGCCCAGGAAGCCTTCCCCGTCCATGCGCTCCTGCTGACGAATAATGGCATCCACATCATCGAGAACGTTCGTACCGATCTGATCGCCGCCGAGGCGGCGAGCAGCAAGCGGGCGACCTTCTTCCTCTCGATGACAGTCCCGAAGGCGGCGGGCACCACCGGCACGTTCGTCAATATCGAGGCAATCCGTTAGAGTGCCTAAAGTAGGGAACTTCGTGAGACGGCGCTTCAGATGAAGCGCCGTCATTTTCTCTTGGGGACCCTTGCACTCGTCGTTTCCCCGCGCGCGACTAGCGCGGAGACCCGGCGTTTTCGGGTGGCTTTCGCCAATCTGAACGAGGAGCCGGGCACGTGGATTGAGGGCCTGGGCTTCACCGGCGCGGAAATTCGCCGCAGCTTCGAGCTTGCCTCGCGCGGCTTGCCGCTAGACCTGATCTATTACGATAATGCCGGCGACGCCGAGAAGGCCCTTGCCAACGCAGCCGACGCCGTTTCCCGCGGCGTCGACCTGTTGATCGAATATAATTCCGATGCAGCAGCCAATGCCGAAATCGGCCGTCGGTTGAAAACAGCCGGCATTCCCGTGCTCGCGATCAGCTATCCGATTCCAGGCGCGCCGCTTTACACCGCCGATCATCTCGCGGCCGGCAGGATCGCTGGCAAAGCCCTCGGACAATTTGCCAAGGAAAACTGGTCCGAACAGACGCCCGTCGCCGCGATCCTCGGCGATGTCGCCGACCCCAGCCCATCCGTCACCGCGCGCATCCAGGGAATGACGGAGGGGTTGCGGCAAGAATTGCCCAACGTTTCGCCGATACGATTGGATAGCGCCGGCCACCCGGTTCGCGCCGAGGGTGTTCTTGCCAAATTTCTCGGAACTCAGACCAGGCGCAAAGTGCTTGTCGCGACGCTCGATGACGCTTCCGCCCTCGCTGCAAAATCGGCCATCGAAACCGCCGCGCGCACCAGCGATTGCGTCATTGTGAGTCAAGGCGTGAGCCGCAGTATCCATGGCGGCGCCAGTGAGAAGAAGGAGATCGATCCGGCCAATCGCGGCAGCATCGTTCTGGGTTCCGTGGCCTACTACCTGGACCGCTATGGCTATGAGGTCCTGCCAATCGCACTGCGGATGCTCCAGGGCGAGCAGGTACCGGAGCGAACTATGACCAATCACATCCTGATTTCCGCCAAGAATGTGTTTGTCGAATATCCGCCGTATGACATGAACTAGGGGGTGAACCCATAAATTTGGTGTGGTCCGCGGACGTCCGGTTTGGTGCGCATGACGGACTCAAGTCGGACATCGCGCCATCTCCGAAAAAGCGCCAAACCCGGAAATAAGTTAGCCTCGCTTGGGGAACAGCTTGTCGCGGATACAGCGAGAGCTCGGTGTTTAACCGGATGCCCCGCGGCTTTCCGAACTGGGCTGCTTGCTGTCAGCGTCGCTTCTTGCCGGAGTTTTTCTTAGCCTTCAGCTTCTTGGCCTTCAGCACAGCCGCCTGACTGCGATAGGCCATAGCCATATTCAGGAAGCGTTGGGAAATTTCGGCGTCCGAGACCGACCGCGCCATGCGTTCAGCCTTCGCCGCCTGCTTCCGGAAAAATTTGGCTTCCTTCACCATCGCACGTGCGCCCCAGCCGAAGCCGCTCGCAAAACCTAATCTCTCATGGCTCCGCTCTTACAAGCGGTGTGACCTGGCTTTTTCGACCGGCGCCGGGACGTATTGAAGGGCGACCCGAACGCCAAGCCCCAGAATGAGGACAAGCATCGCACCCCTGATAAAAGGTCGAAGCCGCATGGATGCCCTCGCTTCGAACCGGGCAGAAAGCCCCGCCCGCCGAAAGGGAACGGAACGGGGAAAGTTTGTTGGCGACGGTTGCAAGACCGAACGCCCAAAGCCATTCATATCATGGCATTTACCCCTGGAAAATTGATATGATGTCAGAAGGCTCAACAAGGGGAGCATCAATGGGCCACGATGACTTGGTCATCATCGGCAGAGTAACGGGCGCGCTCGTTATCGGAGCGCTGATCGGGTTTGAGCGAACCTTTCATGGTCGCCCTGCCGGTTTCCGTACTCACTCCCTGGTCTGCATTGCGTCCTCGATCCTTATGATCGTGACGGTCTATCAGAACCAATGGATGACCCTTGTGGAGCACGACGCCATTCGCACCGATCCGACCCGCATGGCGCAAGGCATCATGACTGGCATCGGCTTTCTTGGCGCGGGGGTGATCTTCAAGGAAGGCCTGACGGTACGAGGCCTGACCACAGCCGCCTCCATCTGGGTTACGGCTGCTATCGGCATTTTGGTAGGTATCGGGTTTTGGTTTGCTGCCATTGTCGGCGCGGTGGCTGCGCTCATCGTGCTGGCGCTGTTTCGCTACATTGAAGCTCGGCTACCAAGCGAGTTCTACGCGCATCACATGCTCAGATTTGCGCGTGATCATGTTATAGGCGAGGAAGAGGTACACAGGCTGATCCGTGACCACGGGTTTACGGTTGCCAACCTGTCGTCGCGACTAAACGAGAGTGGTCAGCAGTTCGAATACCGCATGACTATCAAAAGCAGAGACCGCAAAAATGCGGAGGCGCTGTCTACTTACCTTCGCGGACGGCCTGAGGTGATCGAATTTAGGATCACGCCGACAGGCGACTAAATGCTCCTCATCGGACCACGCACGACCTCTCCACGCGGCCAAGTCGGCGACGCGGGCGGATTTACTGCTTGGTGTCGTGGGAACCGGGCGAGCTCCTACCGACGCCAAGCGTCCGGTAGGAGTCATCAGCCTCATCGGCGGTTACGGGGGACTCCATCCCCTATAACACTCAATTCTAGCGAGGAAATGAGCCGTGGCAAGGTCAAAGAGGCCCCGCTCATGCAATCAGCACGAACAGGCCGTCTAGAGCCAACGCCAACGACAGGCATCAGCGAGGACGATCAAGCTCTGGATATTGTGTCGGGTTGTTTCTTGGATACGAGTTTTCGCAGATCGCGTAGCAAGTCGTCCCCCAATTGGGAAAGGCCGTTGATTTCCTTTTGCGCATCGATTGCGTGAAGCTTGCACAACTCCATCGATTCCGTTTTGGTCGACGCAAGCGCGTGCAGGTGCCCGGCAAGGCTTCCAGCGCGCGTGAAGAAATAAGCAATCTGCCGCTGAATTGCTGCATCGAACAAATCCAATCGGTCCGCATTAGATTCGTAAACTGAGAATTTCGGCAATGTGAAAGCGCTGAGCTCGTCAAGGTGTTGCTCGGCCGCGATCTCCATATTCTCAAGCTTCCGAACTTCTTCAAAGCCCTCCATACCGTCGATTACGGCTGTGATTTCTCCGATGAAAGCTGATGCAAGACCCTGTCTCGAACGGCTACGTCCGAAAAGAAGCATGGTTTCCTCCCGCTTTGTTTTTGCTGACCGGAGCGCGCGCGGGGGCGAACTCAGGGGTACCCTAACAGCATAGCGGCAGCCGGGGCTACACGTGCGCTGCGAGACACCGTTCAGGCATCGGCCTAGATTGGGAAGACATCCTTACGTATTGCGATGACGCGATGTACCAAACACGGAAGTCTCGGGGTCTTTCAAGAACACGGCAATGGGTGTAATTCCAATCGGCGAGCTACCAATAGGACGTGCCGAAATCCTGCAAATTAAAGGCAGCGCCAGGGCCCGCGGCAGGCAAGCATTTCGCAATTCATCGATACTGTTTTTTACTAGCGCGATTGGCGCGCCTTCGACCGATGCGCATGTCTGCATCGCACCGTCTTTCGTAGGACAACAGGGCGACAGTTAAAATCCGGAGCCAACGGAATAGGCGCTGAGACATACCTTATCAATGGAGCAAGCTCACGGACCGTCGCTCGCAAGCCAGAAGGGAGACTCACGATGAACACACAATCGGGACGAACCTTATTTGCTGCCGGCCTGATCACTGCGACGCTCGCAAGCGGCGCAATCGGCCAGCAAGACGAAAAGCTCGGCAAGGTGGTCTTTCCTACCTCCTGCGATCCCAATGTGCAGGCCGAGTTCAACCGCGGCGTCGCCATGCTGCATTCGTACTGGTTCCTGATCGCCCGCCGGAAGTTCGAGGGGATTCTGCAGCAGGATCCCACCTGCGGGATGGCATACTGGGGTGTGGCGATGGACTACCTCGGCAACACCCTGGCAACCACGCCCACGCGGGCCGAGTCGCAGGCGGCTTGGGACGCACTCGAAAGAGCGCGGGTGGTTGGGACGAAGACATCGCGTGAGCGCGATTGGATCGAGGCGCTTAGCGCCTATTTCCGTGACCATGACAAGGTCGCAGTGGGTGCGCGACTGGCAGCCTATAATGCCGCGATGGAGCGGATGTCGCAAAGCTATCCCGATGACTATGAGGTGCAGGTCTATTATGCGCTGACGCTGCAAGCCTCGGCGCAGAAAAGCGATCTTACCTACGCCAACCAGGTCAAATCCGCAGCACTTCTGGAGAAACTCTTCGAGCAGAACCCGCAGCATCCCGGCGTGACGCACTACCTCATTCACGCCTACGACTTTGCGCCGCTTGCCGATAAGGGAGTTGCGGCGGCGCGCCGATATGCCGGCATTGCGCCGGCCGTGCCGCACGCGCGGCACATGCCGTCGCACATCTACTCCATGGTCGGACTTTGGGAAGAATCCATTGCCTCGAACGCGGCGGCGCTTGAGATCCAGCCCGATTACTATCACGCGTCAGATTTTACGGTCTATGCACATCTGCAGCTCGCGCAGGATGCCAAAGCCGCTGCGATGATTCAGAAGTCGCTCGCCACCGCCGACCGCGGCGATCGTCCGATCAACTTCGTCAATTTTACCGCCAAGGCCGCTATGCCGGCGCGCTATGTCCTGGAACGGGCGGACTGGCCTGGCGCCGCCGCGCTGCCGATGACCCCTACCCAATATCCCATGGCGGATTCGCTGATCCGCTTCACGCGCGGGCTCGGCATGGCGCGCACAGGTAATCTCGCAGGTGCCAAAGAAGAGATCGAAGCAATGAAGGCTTTGCGCACGACTCTGCAGCGCGCCGACCAGTCCTACTGGGCCGACCGCACCGATGAGCAAATGCTTGCCGTTTCCTCATGGGTCGCGCTGAAGGAAGGCGCGCGCGATCAGGCCCTGCAGTTCATGCGGGCAGCCGCCGACAGCGAAGACGGTAGCCTCAAGCACGTAGCGATGGAGAATCGCCTCTATCCGTTCCGCGAACTGCTGGGGGAGTTACTGCTTGAGATGGGGCAGCCCGCAGCTGCGCTGAACGAGTTCGAGACCGCGCTCAAGCAAACACCCAACCGCTTCCGCGCGTACTGGGGCGCGGCCCGTGCTGCCGAAAGCGCCGGCGATCGCCAGAGGGCATCTGAATACTTCGGCAAGCTGATGGACCTGGCCAAGAACGCTGATACCGAGCGACATGAAATCCGTGAGGCCAAGGCATACTCGCGCCGAGACGATACTATAGGTGGTGTACGAAAATAACTCTTCGGCAGTCTGGTCATACGCCGGCAGCCGTTAAATCCGAGAAGACACCGATGATCCGCGCGATCGTATCGGCCACGGTACTCGGTGCGCTGGTCGCCAGCGTGGCCATGTACACGATAAGCCCGCCCGGCTGGCGAAGCAGGATTACACCACTATTCAGTGGGCTCGACCGTGGCGCTGAGAGGGCAATCTTGCCCGAAGACTGGCAGATCTGCACCACCATGACATCGGTCGCATCGGACGCCGATTGGGCGCAGCTCGACCCCGATTTCAAGGCCGGCAAGAAGGCGTTGGGCGCGGAGGATTGGAATGGTGCTGTCGCACTATTCGAACTCGCCGCGCTGCGCGACCCGCTTAATGCCGATATCCAGAACTATATCGGATACGCCTATCGGCGGCTACGTCAGCTGGGGCCGGCTATCGGCCATTATCAGCAGGCACTGATGTTGAACCCGCGCCATCGCAGCGCCCATGAGCATCTCGGCGAGGCCTATCTGGTGCTCGGCGAAACCGCTAAGGCCGAGCAACTCCTTGCGGCGCTGGAAAGGCTCTGCCTCATTCCCTGCGAGGAATACGACGACCTCAAGCGGGCCGTTTCGGCGTATAAACGACTTGCCAGGCGCTGAGATCAGATCGGGCGCAGGAAGCCGAAATCGATTACGGCGCGCGCATGTCTGCTTCATTCGCGTCGATTTTGGCATGCCAGCAGCATGTCCGGTCATGGGGTGCCGGCGGAAATGCAGGTAGTCCGGTTTTGCCGGTGAAGCTCGCATCAATCCGCATTTCGTTGCGTGCCAGTGAGCACACGCGCTAATTCAGCTCCGCCGGCGGCCCGTAATAGTAGATGCCGTTCTGACCGCTTTCTGGATTGGCCATGGTGGCGAATGTCAGGCCGCCGCTTGAGCCGACCGACGTGACGGAGTTGAGTGCGAAGGCGGCAAGGACCCCGCCGTTGGCCAGCCGGTCGCCGACCATGGCGACGCGGCCAATGGCGCCGGGGTTTCCGATATAGATCCCGAGCGGCCCTGGCCCATCATCGACCGCCGCTACGAAGGCGACAGTGCCGGACGGGCCGAAATTGGGCCACGGCCCGAAAGCGGAAAAGCGGCCGCCGCCCGGCGCGCTCTCTCCCACGATCGCAACCTGCGTCAGACCGCTCGCATTCGCAATCAGCAGCGCTTCGGACGAGACGCCCGAGCCGAGATGCGCGACAAAGGCGACGTTGTCCTCGTCATCGATTGCGGCCCGCTCCGAAAAGCGCACCAGCATCGCGCCTCCCGGGCCGATCTCGCCGGCTCCGATCAGCAGGCGCAGTTCGCGGGCGCCGGCGACGAAGATTCCACCCAGTACTGCCCCATGCTCGACGATCGCGGGGAAGGTGACCACCCCCTTGTTGTTGATTGCGGGAAGACCAAAGCGATCAAAGCTGCCTCCGCGCGGGGCTGGATCGCCACCCGCCACGAGCTTGCGCAACACGCCGCCGCTGTAAAGATAAAGCACTTGCAGCGTTTCCCGGCCCCGTCTGACCGTTCCGACAAAAGCGATTTCGTCTCGATTGTTAAGTACCGGCGCATCGAATTCGACGAAGGTGCCGTTTGGTATGCCGGGCGCGTCGGCACCGCTCAGTGCGATGGCTTTGACGCGGTCGTCGGCTGCGAGAAAAATTCCCTCGGTGGCGCGCGCTCCGGCAATGGCCGCGCCAAATGCGATCTTGCCCGCATAGTTCAGCGCCGGAAGCGGATGCCGCGCGAATTCGGAAAGGACGCCGCCCCCGAGTACGGGATCGCCGACCGCTGCGGCTTTGGTAATCCGCGACGCGGTCGCAAGGAAAATGCCTTCCGCCGCCTTCGACCGCGCCAAGCTCGCGTAAAAGGCTACCTGGCCTCGACGATTGACCGGCGCAACGATCGGCTGCGAGTTGACGTCGAATCGGTTGAAGCTACCGCCGCCTGGCGCCGCCTGTCCCGATGCGACCACCAGGCGCAGGGCAGGCACCACTGCAACGGGATTCGGCAGCGCCGCCCTGCGAGGGGGTTCTGACAGACTAGCCCACAACACGGCGATCCACAAAATGAACACCGCCACACCTGCTATCACGAGGCGGGAACGTGCACTCGCCAGCAGTGGTCCGCCAAGCGGCGTCAGTCTCGGGGCACCCATTTTGGTCAATTCTTCAACATGCCGGCCTTAAGCGTCGTCACGTCATGACGAAGCATTTTGAGGTAAGTGTCGGCATCGCCGCCTGGCTCCGACAGCGCGTCGCCATAAAGCGTGCCTCCGATGGCCGCGCCGGTCTCTTTGGACACCTGCTGCATGGCACGCGGATCGGTGATGCTGTCGAGGAACAATGCGTGTATGCCTTCTCGTCGGATCTGTTGCGTGAGACTAGCCAGCTCGGCGGCGGACGGTTCGCTGTTGTTTGTCCACCCATTGATCGATAGCAGCGTGATGCCAAAAGCCTTGGCAAGATATTGCAGTGAATCGTGCGAGGCGAGGACGCGGCGCTTGGTCGGTGGCACACTGGCGATTTCGGCTTTCGCCCAGCCGTCGAGGGTCTGCAATTCCTTGATGTATGCGGCCGCCCGCGCGCGATAGTCCGAGGCGTTGGCGGGATCGCTTTTGGCCAGGGCAGCGGCGATGTTCTTGACGTAGATGACACCGTTCTTCGGGTCGAGCCAGGCATGCTGGTCAATCTCTTCGGCAGCCTTGCTCCGCGGGGCGCGCTCCTCGCTGGAGCTGTACGTTTTCGCTCCTCTGCTGACTACGATTTTGGTGCCACCGAACTTGACGCCTTTGAGCAGTGGCTCGAGCCAGGGTTCGAACTCGTCGTTGAGATCGTTCATGAAAACGATCTTGGCTTCGGCAACGTTCTTGCCGTCGGCTAACGACGGCTTGAACAGCTCTGTGTCGCCGCGGGGTCCGACCAACGTGACAAGATCGACATGATCGCCGCCGACATTCGCCACCATGTCGCCGATGACGCTGAACGTCGTCACGACCTTGATCTTGTCGCCGGCCCCGGCCGGGTCAATGCCGAGCAAAATCCAGACGCAAGCAAAGACAAACCGGAACCGTGCGCTCATTGAAACGTCGCCTTTCATCGCTGTTCCTCAACCATCCTGGGTACGGATCGCATCCGGCCGGCGGCCAGCAGGGAAATGCCGTAGATCAGCCCCGCGCCCATCACAATGACAGGCCCTGAGGGCAGGTTCGCGTAATAAGAGATGAGAAGCCCCGCAAGGGCGGCGGCCATTCCGATGACAGTCGCAATGGCGATCATCGGCCATACTTTCCTTGTCCAGCAGCGCGCCGCAGCTGCAGGTAGCAGCATGGGGCCTATCGCGAGCAATGTGCCAAACGCCTGGAAACTTGCCACCAGATTGAGAACCACGAGCGCTATGAAAATGGCGCGGAACGCGCCTCCGCCACCTCCCGCCGCGCGCAGAAACGCCGGGTCAAAGGATTCGACAGCTATCGGGCGATAAAGGGCTGCGATGACGAGCAGAGTTATGCTGGTGATGGAAGCGATAAGTATTAACGCATTGACGTCGACAGCCAACACCGTGCCAAAAAGCACGTGCATCAGGTCCGCCTGGCTTCCCCGTGCGGCGACGATGAGAATCCCGAACGACAAAGACACGAGATAGAAGGCGATCAAGCTGACGTCCTGGCGCTGAGGCTTCGAGCTTGCCCTGAGCGCGGCAAGGCCGGCGACGACAAGGCCAGTCAGCAAACCACCGAAACTCAGCGCGGCCAGGGAATAGCCGGCGTAGAGGAAGCCGAGTGCCGCGCCCGGCATCACCGCATACGACAATACATTGCCGCTCAGGCTCTCGCGACGCATCAGCAGTAGCGTGCCGACGGGCCCGTTTGCCAAAGCTAGAGCGAAGCTCGCGACCAGCGCTATCCGCATAAAGCTGAATGACTCGAACGGTCCGATCAGCAAGGCGAGCGGCTGTCCACTCACGCGGCACGTCCAAGGCCACCGCCCTCCCGCAGACCCAGCGCGATGCGGGCGCGCGCAAGATTGTCAGCCGAAAGCGCGAGCGAGGTGTCACCCCATGCGATCGGCGAGCGCGCCAGCAAAAGCGTCGAGGGGAAATGCAGGCGTACCCGGTCCAGGTCATGCAGCACCGCGACGATAGTTTGTCCTTTCGCCTGCCAACGCTGCAGCAAACCCAGAAGGTCGTCGGTCGTGCTCTCATCCAAGGCAGCGAACGGCTCATCGAGCAAAATGACGTCCGCGTCCTGCAAAACCAGCCGTGCGAATAGCGCCCGCTGGAATTGACCGACGGAGAGTTCGGCTATTTGCCGATCGATGAAGGCTTCAAGGCCGACGGTCGCGACCGCCTCATGGATACCAGCGGCAAGGCGTGGAGGTAGTTCGCGAACTGAGCCGAAATTTCGCCAATCGCCGAGCGCGACGAGTTCGCCGACCGTGATCGGAAAGCCGCGGTCGAATTCGGCCTGCTGCGGCAGATAGGCCAGGCGATGGCGCGCAAGAGCGGTGCAGGAAACCCGGCCGGTCATTGGCCTGACAATCCCGGCGAGCGCTTTCAAGAGCGAGCTCTTTCCGGCTCCGTTTGGGCCGACGATGGCGGTCATGCTTGCTGGCGCAAAATCTCCGGTCACTCCCTCCAGCGCAAGGCGTTCACCGTAACCTACGGAAAGATTGCGGACCTCGATTCCCGCCTCGTCGCGCTGACCGGGCGTATCGAGCGCGCTGGGATCATAGCCGCCATCGAAATAATGGGAGAAGGCGGCTTGCGCGCCTTCGCTCAGCGCCGCACCGAAAACGCCCAGCGCCCGCCGGAGCGGTGTGGTAGCAGCGTTTCCCAATCTGGCCATATCGGAGAAAGACCGACGCCAGCCCGCGCCATCCGAAGAATTGGCCATCACAAGTCCGGGTGAACAAATATCGTAACCGCACCCGCAGTCTAAGAGAGGTATCCGGGAGGGTCAATCCGCGGAGGCCGCTCGCCTGCGTGCTCCGGTTACGCTATTCCACTTCTCAGGACATTCAACTCGACGGCGAAAGGCATCGTTAGATGGCACACCCACCCCACCAGAAGGTCATCATCACCTGCGCGATCACCGGAAATCTGACGCGACCGGATCAGTCGCCGTATCTGCCCATCACGCCGCAGCAGATCGCCGACAGCGCACTTGAGGCCGCCGAGGCGGGCGCTTCGATCGCCCACATCCATGTGCGCGATCCCGAAACCGGCCGTCCCTCGATGGAAATTGATCTTTATCGCGATGTGATGGATCGCATCCGCGCGCGCAATCCAAAGCTGGTCATCAATCTGACCACGGGGCCAGGCGGACGGTTCGTGCCGTCGGAAGAAGATCCCAAGGTGGCCGGTCCGGGGACGACCTTGATGGCGCCGGAGAAGCGGGTCGAACATGTCGAACTGCTGCGCCCCGAGATCTGTACGCTCGATCTCAACACCATGAACTCGGGCGGGCAGGTCGTGATCAACACGCCCCCCAACGTCCGCAAGATGGCGGTGCGCATGCGGGCCGTGGGCGTCATGCCGGAGCTGGAGTTGTTCGATTCCGGCGATTGCCATCTGGCGCGCGACCTGATCACGGAGGGGGTGTTGCAGGGGCCGGGGCTGTTCTCGCTGGTGCTCGGCGTCAAATACGGTTTCGACGCTTCGTCCGAAACCATGCTTTACGGCCGCAGCCTGTTGCCGCCGGGCGCGATCTGGACCGGCTTCGGCATCGGCCGCGCCGAATTCCCGATGGTGGCGCAGTCCTATCTCTTCGGCGGCCACGTGCGCGTGGGGATGGAGGACAATCTCTATATGTCCAAAGGCATTCTCGCCAAAACCAACGCCGAGCTCGTAACCCATGCCGCGGGTATTCTGAAAAGCCTGGGTGCTTCGATTGCGACGCCTGCCGAAGCGCGGGCGATGCTAGGGCTCACTTAAACGTTTACCGGGCGGCGCCTTTGTCGCGCCGCCCGGTAAGTTCGTCATCGCAGGCCTATGATACAAGTTCCGCTTGGCGCCTAGCCATCGCGGTCACGGTGGTCGTCGCGATCTCCGCGGTCGTCGCGATCCCCGAAGTGGAACATCTCCATGAGGTCGCCGATCGCCGGCATGTTGCGCGGCACGTAGCGATTGTCGTCCTCGTCGGTGATCGGGTTCGGCAGATTATCGCGGCTGCGCGCGCTCAGCGGCTTCAGCCCCCAGTTGCGCTCGATGAATTTGGTGATCGAGACGTGGTCGTAATAGGTGTGGACCACGTTGCCGCCGCGCGAGAACGGCGAGATCACGAGCAGTGGCACGCGCGGGCCGTCGCCGAAGAAGTCGACCGGCTGGATGAAGCCGGAGTCATAGAAGCCGCCGCTCTCATCCCAGGTGACGATGATCGCGGTCTCGGCAAACAGCTCGGGCTTGGCGCGGACTTGATCGACGATGTTGTCGAGCAGCGCCTCGAACAGATCGAGCTTGGACGACTGCGGGTGGCCGTCGACAAAACCGCTCGGCTTGACGAAAGAAACCGCCGGCAGCGTGTCGTTGGCGACGTCGGCAAAGAAGTCGACGATGTCCTTGGTGTGTTGCTTGATCAGCGTTGAATTGCCGTAGATCGAAGCCGCATACTGCATGGGATTGCAGATCGGGCAGAACGCGTTCGGCTTGCCGGCCACCGCGTCGTTGAAGCCGCCGCCGTAATAGACCCACGGGATGTTCTTGGCGATCAGCGCGTCGCCGATGGTCGGCACATTCTGTGGCGGGATGACGAAGAAGTCGCTCCCGTCTGCGGCTTGGTGCGGGCTCAACGGGTTCGCCGGCCTGCCGTCAGCGTGGTAGCCGGGGAAGAAGTTGTTGATCGCGTAGAACGTGTTCGGCGTGCAGGTGGTGAAAGTCGAGGTTTTGTAGGGCAGAGTCGCCAGATAACTGGTGATCGCGGGAACGCCCGGCTGGTTCTGGTCCGAGCAGTTCACGTATTCGCCGAGCGCGGCAGCGACATCGTTCTTGTAGACGTTGTTGGAGCCGGGCACCGGATCCGGATTCGCCACCAGCGAAATCTTGACCTGGGGCGGCAGCCCGAGGATGGCGCCCGGGACCGTCTGCGGCGGTTCGGGGGTGAAGTCGAGGGGGCCGGCGGCGCCACCGTTCTTAAGGAAGTTGTTGTTGAAGAAGTAAACGTCGCCGGTGCCGATCATGATATGCTGCGCGCCGGTGCCGCCCATCACCGCTTGGTGATAATTGTCGGCAATCGAGAATTCCTGCGCGAGCTTCTTCAGAACGGGGGCATCGCCCTGGTTCATGTTGAAGAAGGCCATCGACGTGCCCATGCCTTCCTCAGCCGCCCCTGCGAAGGTGGTGATGACATAGGGCAGAAGATCGGCAAGGCAGCCGGTCGGGTTTGCCCGCGTCGCGTGCCTGACACTGCAGTCCGATTGCTGCCACATCTGGTAGAAGCGGTGAATGGTATCTTCGGTGTAGGCGTCGTACGGAAGCCCGTGGCCGTTCGCATCCTTCGCGGTCTGCTGGTACGGCCCGTTCGGCAGGTTGTTGACATTGAGAATGCGCGTATCGGGATTGCGCACGCCGTTGACTTCCGGCTTGAACGTCAACCCTACGGCTGCTCCGGTGGTCAGCAGGGCCGCATCCTCAGGCTCGAGGCTTGGCTCTGCCGCCTGGGCGGCGGCGACGGTCGCGAACGGGGGCGGATTGCTGTCGCTTGCCTGCAGCGGAACGCCATTCAGATCAGGCGGCGGCAGTGTGGTGTAGGGCGTCTTGGCGAGGTCCGGCGCGTCGATGAAATATTTGGACTGGGGCGCGACCATGAACTGCGCCGCGTGCTTGAAATTGGGTCCCGGCGTGCCGTCCGCGTTGACGACGCCCCTCGACAACAGATTGCCAATGCGCTGGCCATCGCGTGGGCGGTAGGTGCCGAAGGCGTGATCGAAGCTGGAGTTCTCGGCGATGACGACGATGACGTGCTTGATCGGCGTTGCCGTGGATATTTTATCAACGGACTTGTCCGGATCGGCCGCTCCGCCGTTCGCAGTGAACGCCCCCAGCGCGGCCACAGTCACGCCAGCCCGCAGGCCGAGCTTTCTCGCGCTCGACCCGTATTTACTTCCACGCATATTGGTTCTCCCCAGAGTGAAATGCGTGGGGAACCTAGCTAGGTGGTATGACACCTTTATTGCAGTTTAGTGTTGCGGAGAATTGCGCACAGGCCATCAAAAACAGATTGGCGGCTGCCTCACGTGAAGTCGAAGGCGAGGGCGATTTTCAAGCTCTGTTGGTGTTCACCGGTATTGTGTGCGTACCGCGACCGTCTCTGATTTCCCGCTCCCTACCGCACGCCCCGTCAGCGCCATCACCGACACCGCGACAATACGCTCGATGACGCCTGCGACGTCGTTGAGGTCGCAGATTCCTTCCGAGAGTTTGGTCAGCCGCTCGTTGTCGCGGATGGTCTGGTGCGCCATGGCGAGCGCGAAATGCAGCCCCCAATAGAGATCGGCGTCGCGGCAATTGGGCAGCGATCGCCGCATCGCGGCGGCGAACTTCCGCAAATGATCGATTTCGCGATTCTTGATGCGGCGGATCGGCGGCACCGATTCAATCGAGGCGCGGATCATGAAACGCGCCGCGGTCGAACGCTCGTTGTCGGGGCCGAGACAGCCGCGCAGCGTCGGCCCGACCAGCGCGCGCAGGATGGCGTCGATCCCGGCGCGGCCGCCGCCTGCTGCTTCGGCAGCCTTCAATTCGTTGAGCCGCTCGCGGTTGGTGGCAAGGCTGCGGCTCACGAACAGCTCGGCGATCAATTCGTCCTTGGAGCCGAAATGATAATTCAC
The DNA here is from genome assembly GCA_035644295.1 of Bradyrhizobium sp. Lineage (GTDB taxonomy): Bacteria > Pseudomonadota > Alphaproteobacteria > Rhizobiales > Xanthobacteraceae > Bradyrhizobium. The sequence goes on along the minus strand of DASQOU010000247.1, from coordinate 20,304 downwards.
CGCCGCGAGATTGACATCGGCGGCGGCGACGATGTCGCGCAGCGTGACGTCCGCGAAGCCGCGATCGGCATAGAGCCGCTCGGCGGCATCTAGGATCGAGGCACGGGTCCGGTCTGACGGCATTCATCGCCTGCGAAGGAGGTATTGCAATTCAAACATTTGTATGAAACTATGGTTTGAAGGCGGGAATGTCAATGCGCATGACACTTCGCCCGCCCGTACGCGCCCCGCCGGCCAACCTCGCGGCGCCGGCGGCGCGATAGACAGTTTTGATAAATGGTCTTGCAGTGGCCCGGCGGCGGAGAGACAGTGCCGCCAACAACTTCGCCCAAAAATGTGAGGAACGCCCAATGGACTTCAACATGTCTGACCGCCAGCGCGAATGGCTCAATCGTGTGCAGTCGTTCATGCACAAGCATGTCCGCCCGGCCGTGCCGGTCTACAAGCAGCAGGATGCCGAGGGCCAGCGCTGGAAGGTGATCCCGATCGTCGAGGAGTTGAAGAAGAAGGCGCATGCCGAAGGGCTGTGGAACATGTTCATGCCGCCTTCGGCGCATGAGGACGACGAATTCCGCGGCGCGGGATTGACCAACCTCGAATACGCGCCGCTCGCCGAGGAAATGGGCCACATCGGCTGGGCCTCGGAAGTATTCAACTGCTCCGCACCGGATACCGGCAACATGGAAGTGCTGATGCGCTACGGCACCAAGGAGCACAAGTGGCAGTGGTTGAAGCCGTTGATGAACGGCGAAATCCGTTCTGCCTTCCTGATGACGGAGCCCGCGGTGGCATCCTCCGATGCCACCAACATCGAAACCCGCATCGAGCGCGACGGCGACCATTACGTCATCAACGGCCGCAAATGGTGGTCGTCGGGCGTCGGCGATCCCCGCTGCAAGATTGCCATCGTGATGGGCAAGACCGATCCGAAGGCGCCGCGCCATCAGCAGCAGTCGCAGATCCTGGTACCACTCGACACCAAGGGCATCACGGTCGAGAAAATGCTGCCGGTGTTCGGTTTCGACGATGCGCCGCATGGCCACGCCCAGGTGTTGATGGAAAACGTCCGGGTTCCCGCCAGCAATATCCTGCTTGGCGAGGGCAGGGGCTTTGAGATCGCGCAAGGACGTCTGGGACCCGGGCGCATCCATCACTGCATGCGCACCATCGGCAAGGCCGAGGAGGCGCTGGAGAAAATGGTGAAGCGGCTGTCGTCGCGCACCGCATTCGGCAAGAAGATCATCGAATATTCGATCTGGGAGCAGCGCATCGCGGAGGCCCGCACCGACATCGAGATGAACAGGCTATTGTGCCTGAAGGCCGCCGACATGATGGACAAAGTCGGCAACAAGACCGCCCAACTCGAGATCGCCATGATCAAGGTGGCGGCGCCCAATATGGCGCTGAAGATCATCGACCACGCGATCCAGGCTTTCGGCGCCGCCGGCGTATCCGACGACGCCGGGCTCGCACGGGACTACGCCTCGATGCGCACCATGCGCCTCGCCGACGGGCCGGACGAGGTCCATAACCGCGCCATTGCCAGACTTGAACTTCGGAAGTATGCAAACGCTCCCACTTCGCATTAAGGGGAGCGTCCACGCGGCGCTTCCTGGAGCGGGACGATTTTGATTGAATCGGTCGTCGGCGTGTTCGGTTCACCTCTCCCCGGTGGGGAGAGGTCGATTTGCGCAGCAAATCGGGTGAGGGGGCTCCGCTCTATCGAGAGACCTTTAACCCCTCACCCGGCGCTTTGCGCCGACCTCTCCCGATGGGAGAGGTTTAAGAGCCCGCGGATAGACCAATCCAGCCAAAACTCATCTCGCTTTGGAGCATGATCCGGTGGATTCCGGGAAGGTCATGTTCAAAACAAGAGAGTAAGGGAGCGTCACCGTGGCCGAAGGCGTCAGGAACGACGAGGAGTTTTCCGGCACCAAACCGGTCGAGGAGCGGCACCGGATCGACGAGGTGCGCCTCGAGGCTTGGATGCGCGAACACGTCGAAGGTTATCAGGGGCCGCTGACCGTCCTGCAATTCAAGGGCGGGCAGTCGAACCCGACCTACCGGCTCGACACGCCCACGCGCTCCTACGTGATGCGGCGCAAGCCGTTCGGAAAACTGTTGCCGTCGGCGCATGCAGTGGATCGCGAATTCCGCGTCATCGCAGCACTTGGCCACCAGGGATTTCCGGTCGCCAAGGCTTATGCGCTGTGCATTGACGATGCGGTGATTGGGGCTGCCTTCTACATCATGTCGATGGAGGAGGGCCGCGTGTTCTGGGATCCGACGCTGCCAAGCCAGACGCGAGAGGCGCGCCGCGCGATTTTCAACAGCAAGATCGAGACGCTCGCAAAACTGCACGGCTACGATCCGCAAGCGATCGGCCTCGGTGATTTCGGCAAGCCCGGCAATTATTTCGCGCGTCAGGTCGATCGCTGGACCAAGCAATACCGCGCTTCCGAGACGCAATCGATTCCCGAAGTCGAAAGGCTGATCGAGTGGCTGCCGCGCACCGTGCCGCAGCAGGATCGGGTTTCGATCGTTCACGGCGACTATCGCCTCGACAATATGATCTTCCACCCCACCGAGCCGCGGGTAATCGCGGTTTTGGATTGGGAGCTCTCCACGCTCGGCGACCCCATGGCCGACTTCACCTATCTTCTGATGCAATGGACCATGCCGGGTCTTGCCAATACCGATCTTGCGGCGCTCAACATTCCGAGCCTGGAGGAGGCCGCGCAAATCTATTGCAACGTCACGGGCAGCGCCGTGCCGGATCTGAACTGGTATTTTTCCTACAATCTGTTTCGCCTTGCCTGCATCACCCAAGGCATCGCCGGACGCATCCGCGACGGCACCGCGGCGAGCGCCAAGGCCATGGAATCGGCCAAGCGCACCGTGCCGTTATCGAAGGCGTCCTGGGAATACGCGCAGAAGGCGGGAGCGGTCTGACCTTCGGTGCGCTTAGTCGTCATGGCCGGGCTTGACCCGGCCAACCAGCTTCTTCGCAAGACTCTTCTGCGAATCGATGGATACGCGGGTCCCGTCTACGCGGACTTGGCCCCCTCAGTCTCACCGAGCCGGGAGTTCTGACACACCGGCCCTGATTCCGGCTGTCGGATCGGCACCGGTCTGTCTTGGCTCTTGCGTGGACCTGCTGAAGATCGGAGACTGTCGCGACAGGATTGCCATGGATCGCGGCTGGCCATGAGGGATACGGTACTTCTGCTGGCGATGAACGGGCTGATCTGGGGGCTGATCATTGCGCTCATCGCGCTTGGGCTTTCGGTTATCTTCGGTCTGCTCGACATCATCAATATCGCTCATGGCGACTTCTTCATGGTTGGCACTGTGCTGGCGTGGTTTAGCCTCTCGGCGACCGGCAATTTCTGGATCGGTTTCATTGTTGCGCCGCTGATCGGGTTTATTATCGGAGCCATCATACAACGTCTCGTCATTCAGCCGATCCATGGCGTCGCGGCGTTATCGATCGTTGCGACCTTCGGCCTCTCGCTCATCCTTCAGGAGACTGTGCGGATCACCTTCGGGGCGACGCCACGTCGTATCCTGGCGCCGATCCAGGGGACCGTGCCCTTGTTCGGGGTCGAATACGAAATCTATCGACTGTTCGCGGCGGCCGTTTCGCTGGCGGCGCTGGCCGCCTTCTTTCTGTTCTTGCAACACACCAAGCTCGGAATCTGGATGCGGGCCGTGCGGCACGACCGCGAGACTGCGGTTGCGATGGGTATTCCGGCGCAACGCGTCTATGTGCTGACCTTCGGCGTCGGATTTGCGTTGGCGGCGTTTGGCGGCGCGGTCGCCGCGCCGATCACGACAGTTGATTTTCGTGGTGGCGTCGATGTGTTGCCGTTCTGCTTCATGGCGGTCATCATCGGAGGGCTCGGCAACTTGCCTGGCACGGTGGCGGCGGCAGTTCTGCTGGCGTTTCTGGAGGGAATGATCCAGAGCGTCGCCGATCCGACAGTGGCGCGAATCTCTTCGCTGGTGCTGATGAGCGCGGTGCTGCTGCTGCGGCCCCAGGGCCTGTTCAAGGGTTTGGCCAAATGACCCGGCGCTCCCTCGAAATCGGCATGGCGGCCGGCGCCGCGGCGTTCCTGATCGCCGTGCCCTGGCTGATCCCGGCGCTGACCGATCATTTCTGGGTGAGCGTGATTACGGAAATTCTGATCTGGTCGCTGTTTGCGGCCAGCGCCAACCTTCTGTTCGGTTACGTAGGACTGCTTTCGTTTGGGCAGGCGCTCTATTTCGGTTTCGGCATGTATGGCGTGGCGCTCGGCATCGATCATTTCGGCCTGTCATTCTGGCCGGCGTTCGGGCTAGGGATCACCTCGGCGATGGCGATGGCGCTGGTCTCGGGGGTCTTCGCGGTCCGCCTGAGTTGGCATTATTTCGCGATCATCACCGTCGTATTTTCGCTGATCTTTTATTTTCTCGCGGTGTCGATGAAGCCGTTGACGGGCGGCGACGACGGAATCAATTTCTCGCTGCCGCCGGTTTTCCGGATGGGCCGCACGGTCTTTAGTCTGACCGATCCCACTTTCCAGTACTTCTTCGTACTCGTGGTGGTGTCGCTCTGTTTCTTCCTGATGTACCGGTTGATCAACAGCCCGCTCGGCAAGGGCTTTCTGGCGATCCGCGACAACGATCTTCGGGCCTCGCTGATCGGTCTCAACGTCTATGTGCTGCGGCTGATCGCATTCGTGATGGCCGGCTTTCTCGCCGGCGTATCCGGCGCGCTGTTTGCGTTCTTCGGCCGCTACGCCTCCGCCAGCTATATGTTCTATCAAGTCTCCGGTGAGGCCGTGGTCTGGACCATCGTCGGCGGCGCCGGCACGATGTTCGGGCCGTTGGTCGGCACCACGCTGTTTATCGTGATCCGCGAAATCGTATCCAGCCACTGGGAGCATCATTCGCTGATCGTCGGGCTGTTGGCTATCCTGGCGGTGATCTTCGCACCGAAAGGTATCGTCGGTCTTTGGAACGGCTGGATGATCCGGTTGGACGAGCGCGACGCGGCCACATCGGCGCCGCCACGGTTGACGTTGCAGGCCAAGCCATGAGTGAACCTGTGCTGCGTACCGAGAGACTGACCAAGCGGTTCGGCGGCCTGACCGCGGTCGACGATCTCAGCATCAGTCTTGCCGGTGGCCGGGTCCATGCCATCATCGGCCCGAACGGCGCGGGGAAGACGACCTTCTTCAACCTCGTAACGGGTCTGCTCGGTCCCGATAGCGGCCGGATATTCTTTCGCGGCCGCGACATCACCGGGTGCAGGCCGCACGTGATCAGCCGGTTGGGGATCAAGCGGACCCTGCAGGTCAAGAGCGTGTTTCCGGAACTGAATGTTGCCGACAATCTCTGGATCACGAGGCAGGCGCGGCACCGCTTCCTGCATCCGTTCCGTTCCGCCGCGCGCGATCCGGAAACCAAATTGCGGGTCGAGCAGACGCTGGAGCAGATTGGCCTCGCCGATCTGGCCGCCCGCCCGGCCGGCACCCTGTCCTATGGCGATGTCGCAATGCTCGAAATTGGGATGGCCCTCATTTCCGAGCCGAGCCTGCTTCTGCTCGATGAGCCAACCTGCGGCATGAGCCCTGCGGAGACCAGCCGCGCGGTCGCAAAGATCCGCGACCTGGCGCGCACCATCGATATCGTCATTATCGAGCACGACATGGATGTGGTGTTCGGGATCGCCGACGACATCACCGTTCTGGCCCAGGGGGCGATCCTGGCCAGCGGCAGTCCGGCAGCAATTGCCGGCGATGAGCGTGTCCGCGAAGCCTATCTCGGCCGCCCCGAGGACGAAGACTTCATGGAGGAGGCCCTCCATGCTTAGCCTCCGGGACGTTCACGTCCATATCGGCAAGCTGCACATTCTCCAGGGTGTCAATCTCGAGGTGAAGCCCGGCGAATCCGCAGCCCTGCTTGGACGCAATGGGGTCGGCAAGACGACTACGCTGCGCGCGATCATGGGTTTGGTGTCGAAGACGAGCGGGGCGATCAAGTTCGACGAGTTCGATCTCGCGAGCTACCGACCGCACGAGATTCCAGGGAAGGGGATCGGCTACGTTCCGCAGGGGCGGGGCATCTTCCCGAATCTTTCGGTGCTCGAGAATTTGAATATCGGCGTCACCGGCAAGCGCGACCTCGAGCGAGAGGATTACGTCTTCACCTGCTTCCCAAGGCTGAAGGAGCGGCTGAAGCAGGCCGGCAGCACGCTCTCGGGCGGCGAACAGCAAATGCTGGCGATCGCGCGCTGCCTGATGATGCGCCCCAGGCTCATCATTCTCGATGAGCCGACGGAGGGGATCATGCCGCGGCTGGTGTCGCAGATCAGGCGCGAAATCTACCGTATCAATCAGAGCGGCGTATCAATCCTGCTGGTCGAACAAAACGTCGAAACCGCACTCAAGCTCTGCCCAAACGTGTTTCTGATGGAAAAAGGCGCTATCGTCTATTCGGGCGCCTCCCACGACCTCAAGGCTCAGCCCGAAATCGTGCGTCGTTATCTTGGTTTGTCGCAATAACTTCAACCGCTCTCAAGGAGGGCCAGATCATGACAAGGAAACTTTCACGCCGCAGCTTTCTGGAATGCGCACTGGCGGGTGGGGCAGCGGCCGGCACCGCCAATCTCACGATTATGCGCGATGCATTCGCGCAAGCCTCCGGTTCGATCGTCATCGGGCATCACTGCGATCTTACCGGCGCAATATCGTCGTGGGGTGTGTGGCACGACAAGGCTGCCAAGGCTGCGGTGGACCTTATCAACCAGGGTGGCGGAATTGCCGGGCGCAAGGCCGAACTGGCGACCGAAGATACCGAGTCCAATCCGGCCAGCGGCGCGCGCAAGCTGCGCAACCTCATCCAGCGCACCAACGCTGAATTCATCGTCGGCTCAGTTCATTCCGGCGTGATGCTGGCGGCTATTCCGATCGCGACCGAACTCAAAACCATCTACTTTTCGACCGGCGAGGCGACTGAAGCGACGGGGAGCAAAGGGACACGCTTCTCGTTCCGCACCGGCACCGATACCTATTCGATTGCCGCGGCCAGTCTGCCCTGGTGCGTCGAGAGCTTCGGCAAGGTCTGGACGATCATTTACGCCGACTACGCCTGGGGGCAGAGCACGGCCCAGGAATCCAAGGTCTATATCGAGCGCGCCGGCGGCAAGGTTCTCAACGCCATTCCTGTGCCGCTCGATGCCAAGGATTTCGTGCCTTATCTGGCGCAGATATCCGCCGACACCGAGGTGCTGTTGCCGGCCTTCATCGGCTCGCTGTCGGTTGCGTTCTATACCCAGGCCAAGAGCATGGGGCTCGACAAGAAGATGAAGATGTATTCGTCGTCGGCCAGCATCGAGGCTATCGCCCCTGACGATATCAAGGGCGCCGCGGAGGGGGTGTATTTCTTCGAGAACTTCCCGCGCCAGCTCAAGGCCAAGGACGACGGCTTTCACAAGGAGTTCAACAAACTGCTTGGCATCGACGATATCGATGCACGCGAGGTCGGCGGCCAGCGCGTTATGGACAAAAGCCATGGCTGGCAGGCCTGGGAGGACATCTTCGCCCTCAAGCAGGCGATCGAAGCGTCCGGCTACAAGACGCGCAAGGACGTCGAGGGGGTTATCCAGGCACTGGAAGGAATGCAGATGAAAAATTCCCTGGCCCATCCCCAAGGCGACAAGATCATCCGCAAGGAGGACCATGTCGGAATCATCGATTGCTACATCAGTCGCGTGGAAAATGGAAAGCTCGAGGTCAAGAAGCGGATTCCGAAGGAAGAACTCGCCAAGAATATGCCGCTTCGGCATAACCTGTCGCAGATGCCGGTATGACCGTGCGGACAGCATGGCCGGCTGCCAGGCCTGGCGGCCGGTTGGTTGAACGCAAGCCACCTCATCTTCGCCTATGGCGACGACGGGCCGGGGCGGAGCTACCAGAGTAAGCGTGGATTTGTGGCGATCCTTCGCGGATCGGACTATACTAAGGCGAGTTAGACCCAGACCCTCCGGCGGTTGCGAGGCAACATGGGGCATATCGCACGCTATTTTTTTAAGGGCTTTATTGTTTTTTGCATTGCAACAGCTGTCTTTGCAAATTCACAGCTGTTCGCGCTCGACAAGGACCAGGCGATCGAAAATTGCCGTGCCTCGAGCGGTAGACCGGTCTATATGGCCTGCATGCAGGGTGGGGGAACCCACGAGGGGTGTTTCGGCAAGGCGCGGGCGATTGTTCAGTCCTGCGTCAGGAGCGCCATGGTCGCCGCGCAGCCAAAGGCTGCGTTGTTCTCGCCAGAAAAGCTTGCGAAATCGCCGGCTACAGCCGGCAAACCCGGCGCAGCGGAAAGGGCCAGCGACGCGGCGGCAAGTCTCGTGGCACCCCCGCGAACGATTTCCGACATCGCTGCGATTCTCGACCAGCAGAAGCCGGATGCGGCAGAGGTCGCCAAACTGACCGCAAGGGCCGATGCAGCGGTGCCGGCAGGCATGAAGGGTGCCGAGTTGGCCGATTTCGTCTACCAGCGCGCGCAGGCGCGGGCGCTGCTCGGCCGGGCTGACGCGCTCGACGATGCTGAACTTGCCGTAAGCAACGCCCCAACGGCCGACTACAAGAACCTGGGAAGCCGTTACGAGCAACTTCTGTCCAGGCACTTGCGGGAGGCCGGACAACACAAGCGCGCCAACGCGCTGGTGGCCAAGCAGATGGCGAGGTTTGCCGACCAAGGCAAGGGCAAGCTGTTCGGGTTGAATAACTCGATGGTGGTGAGCTTTGTGAAAGGCGGCGACATCAATGCGGCGGAATCCCACGCCGCCCGAAATCGCAGCCTTCTGGCGGAAGCGCAGCGCTGGCCAATGTTTCCAATCTACGGCATGGCCTGGCAGGCGATGGTCGAGGACGGCAACGCGCGGATCGAGGAATCGCGTGGCCGGTTCGCGCAGGCGGAGACTGCCTATCACAAGGCTTCGATCCTCTACACGAATTCGATGAAAACCTTTGCTCAATGGGAAAGCAGGCCTCCGGAAGGTGAAATGGAACGACGCTCGGACTGGGCCTTGGCGCTCGAGGGGCGGACAAAGGTAAAGCAGGGCCGGGTTGGCGAAGGGGAAGCCGATGTGAGGCGCGCGCTGCTCAGCCGTCTTAGCAAATCCGGCAAGTTTCATGCGGATACCGCCGGCATACTGGGTGTCCTTGTCTATGTCATTCAGGAGCAGGGACGCTACCAGGAGGCCGAGCAATTGCAGCGTCAGGTCATCGGCATCTATCAGGGCTTGGGATACGGCGAGGACTCCTCGCAGTTCGTCAACGCGCAATTGTTTCTCGCCGCGATACTCAATCTGAGGGGTCAGTATGATGCGGCCTCCAAGCTCTATGACCAAATTGATGTCTGGACCGCCAAATGGGAGCCGTCGCGACGCGAAGCAATCGGTGGCGGTCTGGCGCGCGTCGCCGTCATGCTCGCTCAGGGAGACAACGATAACGCGGTCGAAATCGCACAGCGCACCTACGAGCGCGAACGCCAGCGGTCTGGAGACAAGAGCTTCAATACCGCTCTGTCGCGCGGATTCCACGCGATCGCGCTTGGGCGAAAGGGTAACGCAACCGAGTCCCTGCAAGCTTTCAAGGAATCTCTGCCGGTTCTGTTGTCCGTCTCTGGCAGCGGAGACGACGACAGCGGCACCACTGCCGCCGCCCGCGAGGGCCGCGTTCGGTTCGTGATGGAAGGCTATCTGCGGCTGCTCAGCCGCAACCCGACGATCGTTCCGGCCAGCGCCATCGAGGAAACATTCGGGTATGCCGATGTGCTGCGCGGACAGTCGGTGCAGCGTGCGCTGCAGGCTTCTTCGGCGCGTTCCGCAACCAAAGACCCTGCACTGGCCGAACTCGTACGAACCTCGCAGGATATCGACAAGAAAATCGGCGCGGCCGTCGGAGCGCTCAACAATTTGCTGACGCTGCCGGCCTCGGAACGCGACCAAAAGCTGGTTGCGAGCACTGAAACCGATATCGCCCGCCTGCAGGCGGCGCGCACACAGAGTCTAAAGGAGATCGCCAAGAAGTTTCCCAACTATGGAGATCTCGTAAATCCTCCGCCCCCAAGTCCCGCCGATCTGCAGAAGCAACTCACCGACGACGAGGCCCTCCTTTCGTTCTACTTCGGCAGGTTCAATAGTTACGTGTGGGTGCTGCGGAAGGACAGACCGGTCCACTTTGCGCGCATTGACACCAAGCTTGGTGACATCAACGCCAAGGTGAACAAGATTCGCGAGGCGCTCGAACCGAATGCCCCAATGATCTCCGATATTCCGGCCTTCGATCTGGACCTTGCCTACGACCTGTACGCATTGCTGCTAAAGCCAACCGAAGCGAACTGGAAACCTGCGAAAAATCTGATTGTTGTGATGAACGGAGCGCTCGGCCTGTTGCCGCTATCGTTGCTGCCCACCGAGCCCTCGAAAATCGATCGCAACGACGACCCGCTGTTTTCCAGCTACCGGAAAGTACCATGGCTGGCGCGCACGCATGCCGTGACACTGGTGCCGTCGATATCGGCGCTGCTCACGCTGCGCAAATTGCCTGTCGGTACCGCCTCGCGTCAGCCGCTGATCGGATTTGGCGATCCGCTGTTCAGCAGGGAACAGGCCGCCGAAGCGGCAAGGCAAGACGACCCGATTCAGGTCGCAGGAATCGGCAACGTCACCCGCGGCGTGCCCTTGAAGCGGCGCAGCAGCCCGAAATTTGACGGTGTGGACAGCGTGCAATTGGCACAGCTGCCGCGACTTCCGGACACGGCGGAAGAATTGAAATCCATCGCGCTGGCGTTGCAGGCCGATCCGGCCAAGGTGCTCAATCTCGGCAAGGACGCCAATGAGAAGAACGTCAAGACGATGAATCTGTCGAACTTCAAGATCATTGCATTTGCGACGCACGGATTGGTGCCGGGCGAGCTCGACGGCCTGGCCCAGCCGGCCCTCGCATTGACGGCTCCTTCGGTGGCCGATAGCGACGGCGATGGTCTGCTGACGATGGAGGAGGTTCTCGCATTGAAACTTGACGCCGACTGGGTCGTCCTGTCGGCCTGCAACACCGGCTCCGGCGTCGTCGCCGGCGCTGAGGCTGCTTCTGGCCTGGGTCGGGCGTTCTTCTATGCCGGGACCCGTGCGCTGTTGCTCACAAACTGGTCCGTGCATTCAGAATCGGCGCGAGAGCTGATCACCGACCTGTTCAAGCGACAGGCTGACGATCCCGCGCTGACGCGCGGAGAGGCGCTGCAGCAGGCGATGATGGCTTTGGTGGATGGGCCCGGCTACACTGGCGCCGATGGGAAGACGGAATTTGCCTACGCGCACCCGCTGTTTTGGGCGCCATATTCCGTGATTGGTGATGGCGGCAAGCGGTAGCTCTTCAAGCGGTAGATTTTGGAGGCTTCTGGATTGTGGGAAAGGAAAATTTTCGTGCGTATCTGGCTTGTCGGATTTGCGATTGCACCCGCTGTCTTGTTGTCTACGGTAACCTCTCTTTATGCAGCTAATGTTCTGATTACCCAGGAAGAAGCTAAATTGCCGCCACCGAGGGGCGCTGTGGTAGCGGATCGGCGTGGCATCACCCGAGGTCCCAAGATCAAGCTTCTCGATGAAAGCGAGCCGGTTCACTCTCCGATGCACCTCCAGGTCACGTTCGAGTCCTTCGGCGGCGCGAAGATTGACTTGGAATCCGTCAAGGTCACTTACCTCAGAACCCCGAATGTCGATTTGACGCCGCGCGTAAAGCCGTTTGTGCAGGGCGCTGGCATCGATATTCCGGATGTAGAGCTTCCGTTGGGGGAACACATGGTCAGGATCGACGTGAAGGACTCGGACGGGCGTATCGGCACGACAAGCTTCGTTCTAAAGGTCGCACCCTGATCGCCATGCCGACACCTTGTCCATTTTGCATGCAAGAGAATGCCGCCGCCGCACTCGTTTGCGCTACCTGCTCACGCGACATCGCCGTGCCGGCCTCGCTGCTCGCCGAGCGCGACGACCTGTGTCGAAAGCGCGATGCGGCGAGGGAGGAATTGTCGCGCGCCAAGCATGAGCTCGAAGAGCTCAAACGCAACAAGAAATTTCGACTACTCTGATGGAGTGCCCCTTTTGCACCGAAACCGTCAGAGACGAGTCCCTGGTGTGCAAGCACTGCTCTCGTGACTTGCGCGTTGCGCTGCCGGTGATTGTCGAAATCCAGGAAGTCGTTTCCGAACTGGACCACCTGCGCAGCGAACTCGGTCATGTTAACGCGAAACTTGGCAGGATTCGTCATCCCTTTCGCACCGCGCTTGTGTATGCCGTGACATACTTCCTGATACCGGCCGTGCTGCTGGTAGCCGCTCATGTACTTGTCACGATCGTATTGAATGTCAGCCCGCTTTATTTGCGGCTCGCTTCGGTCGTCATTCCCCTGCCGTTCGGTCTGGTGGTCTACGCCCGCGAAAGAGTGGGAATTCGGGGCACCCTCCTGTTGGGCATCGTCACGGCAACTTTTGCCATCTTCTGCATGCTCACGGTAACTGGGCTAAACGACAATGTGCCCATCATTCCAGGTCCCTGGATCGAGTGGCGCGAGGCAATCGAATATGGCTTGAGTATAGCGCTCGCTTTCGTCACCGGTAATATTCTCGGCTTCTTGGTCCTCCAGGCACTTCCCAAGATAGTGGCAGGCGGCGGCAAGCCCAATGCCGTTGCCTATAATGTTGCAAGAGCGCTTGGTCAGCATGTAGGTGAAGACCAACTCCGTCGCCGGGCGCGTGTGATTCAAAACCTGATGCGCACAATAGGACCACTGACGGGAATAGTGGTGACGGCTTCGGGTTCGCTGTATGCCGGACTCAAGGGGGTCTTTGGCTGGTGAGGCATGGTCGTAAGTCAACGGGCTTCGCCGATGACCGCTTGGCGCCACAGGCGGAGGTTATCGGTCGGATAGCCATTCGACGGATCCGTCACCCTTGCCCAACAGCAGCGTGGCGCTAAGCCGGCGCCAGCGGCCCCGGATTCTTTAAATACCTCTTGATCGAATCCGCGGTTCTCAAGGCCAGCGCACCTACGGGGCCTGTGGGGTTCTTGCCGGCATTCTGCGGGAAGGCGCAGGCGCCGGTGACGAACACGTTCGACACGTCCCAGCTCTGTGAAAACGGATTAAGCGCGCTTTTCGTCGGATCGGTTCCCATCACCGCTCCGCCGGTATTGTGTGTGCTCTGATAGGGCACGATGCTGTAGCGCTGCGGGGCTCCGCGCCGTACGACGCGCTCGCCGCCCATCGCTTGCCCGATCTTCACGCAGATGTCGGCGATGAAGTTCGCCTGTTTCTGCTCGTTTTCCTGAAAGTCAAAGGTCATGCGCATGAGCGGCCGGCCATAGCCATCGCGATAGGTCGGATCGAGATCGAGATAGTTCTGGCGATAGCTCATCACGCTGCCCTGGTTGATAACGGCGAGTGTGTGATTGTAGTGGCGCACGACTGCGCGTTTCCAATCGGTGCCCCAAGCCGGTGTCTCGGGCGGCACCGGCCGGAAGCCGATGGGTCGTCCGCCTGCACTCGGCGTCGAGATGCCGCCGCCGCCGATGAAGCCTTCCTTGAGATGATCGAAGCTGCCGGTGTTGAAGTCGTCGATGTTCATGCTCAACGCACCGGCGCCCATGAATGGATTCATCCACGTCTTCTCGTCGAAGAAGACGTTGGCGCCGCTGCCAATCTGATACGCATAATTGCGGCCGACGACACCGGTGCCGGTCGTGGGGTCGTAGGGTTTGCCGATGCCCGACAGCAGCATCAGATGGACGTTGCCGAGCGCATAGGCGGCCATGATCACCAGGTCGCCCGGTTGCTCGAACTCGCGACCGGCCGCGTCGAGATAGGTCACGCTCTCGGCGCGCTTTTGGGCGGCATCGAGGTTGACCTTCATGACGCGCGAGTCGGTGCGGATCTCTACATTCTTTTTGGCCGCCGCGAGCGGGATCACCGTGAAATGCGCGCTCGCCTTGGCGTTCACTTCGCAACCGAAGCGTTCGCAATAGCCGCAATAGTGGCATGCGCCAAACGCGACGCCGTCCGGATTGACGTAGGGCTGAGACATGTTAGCCGATGGCCCGGGGAAGGGATGATAGCCAAGGGTTCGCGCCGCCTTCTCGAACAGTGCGCCCGGATGCGACTGGATCATCGGCGGATTGGGATACTCGCGCTTGCGCGAGCCTTCGAACACATTGCCGCCGTCAATTTTATTGCCGGCGAGGTTTCCGGCCTTGCCGGCGACCCCGCACAGATATTCAAACTTATCGTAGTAAGGTTCCAGTTCGTCGTAGGAGACGCCCCAGTCCTGCAATTGCATGCCTTCCGGAATGGCGGACTTGCCGTAACGCGCGAGCGTCATCTTTTCCGGTTCGTGATCCCAAGGCAGCCAGCGCCATGTTACGCCGTTCCAATGCACGCCGGCGCCACCGACGCCTTCGCCGGGCAGAAACGAGCCGAGCTGGCGCATCGGCAGCGCGGTCTGATTTGAATTGTTGCGGAAGGTCAGTGTCTCGCGCGAGACGTCCTGCATCAATTCGTGGCGCTGTGCGTATTTGAGTTCGTCGTGAACATTAGGATACATGAAATCCGGATTGGTCTCGCGCGGCTTGCCACGCTCGAGCACAACGATCTTAAGACCGGTGTCGGCAAGCTCCTTTGCCAGGATGCCCCCGGTCCAGCCGAGACCGACGATGACGATGTCAGCAGCCTTGAGCTTCGTTGACATGGTCGTTTTCCCTTTAGCTCAGGTCTTCGATGGATTGCGGCGCAACGACGTATTGCTTGTTGCGATATTGTTCGAGGACGTCCGCGTACATACCGATGGCGCCGGGGAATCCGATCATCGTCCACACTGCGCTGTTGCGATTACCGCCGTACATCGGATCAGCGAAATATCCCTCCATGGTGTTCTGCAGCAGCATGCTAAAGAAAGTGCGTGACGGGATTTGCGCGAATTCCGCCTGTCCGGCTTCGAGCGCTTTGAGCGCGGCGGTACGATCGGCCGTTGAAAGCTGGTCGAACGTCTTGCCGCCGCGTGTCTTGGCGCACCAGGCGTTGAGATCGGCGATGCCGACGCGGTAGAGATCAGCGGGCGGCAGGGGAAGTTGATAGCCCTGTTGTGGCGTGCCTTCGCTGAACGGACCGTTGAGAAACATCCGGGCGCCGCGGCCATAGGCACCGGCCAGTTCGTGATCGATGAAAATCGGCACGCCGACCTCTACGCCACCGGGACCGACATCATCTTTGGGTATCAGTGTGTCGACGAGTGCGACGATCACTGCGGCCTCGGGCGGTGTGAAGTAGCGAAAAATATCGGCATCTTCGCCGTTTCGTTTTGGTGGATGAGCGTGGGCGTGCGGCGTCGCTTGTGCTTGCGCCTCAGTGAGCGCCGGCGGCGCTGTTGTCGTCGCTATACCGACCGCGGCCCCGGTAATGCCGATGCTTTTCAAGACATCGCGTCGACGCACACCTTCATGATCAGACATGAAATCCCCCCGAATAACGTGCGCCGCTCGTTGATTCCAGTCAGGGCGCGGTTAGTTTTTTTCAACGCATAGAGTTATGCAGCGGCAATTGTTCGCCCGCGTTCCCAGATGACCGGGATCACCGTAAACTCTAGCACCCTGCTTGGGGTACGCGGAAGCCGTAAGGTGGCGTCCGCAGGGCTGCGGGTGCTGGTCGTGGCCCGGATTCCGGCGATGTCTGTTCACAGGGGTGCACGGCCCGAGGTCCGAGTTTGACCTAACCGGATGTGAGCGACCCACTCGTCACACCCTTCCAGCAGGCCAATTTGTATCGAAACGATTGGCAACCGCACTTCGAGGTCATGACCTTGTCACCCGAGCCTAATGCAGGCTACCCTATCGATCTGCATCAACCTGCAGATCGCTCAATGCGATCAGAAACAGAGGAGGCCGAAATGAAGCTATCAATCGCATCGTCGGCGCTGCTGATAGCGGGGTTCATCGCTGCAAGCACTGAATTTGCCAGTGCCTTCGTTTACTGCCAATACATTGAATATCCTCCCGGTTGCGTCGTCCGGCGCGGCGTCGTAATTGCGCCGCCGACCCATGATGTTCGGAAAATCCCACCATCAATAGATGCCCGCACGCGCGGCTTTATTATAACGCAAGACTTGATCGATCGAAATAACCCGAACAACCTGCGATCAGATTGGCCCAGTCCATCCGGACTACCGGGCCAGTGAATTGGCAGTGTGAGTAGCAGCAGAGGGCAGCCACATTCGCGCACGTTTACGAACCGTTTCGCCGAGTTTGGCGCAAAACGGACACGCCGCCCTCACGATGAATGTCGGCTTTCAAGGGGTAAAGCGGAAGTAACGCGGACATCGCTGAACCGTCGCTTTTGTCCCATCTTGGACATCGGCTGGAATCCCACCTTGCGCCGCTGCGCACGGCGATCCGCTCGCTGGCGTGTTAGGATGGTGCCAAGATGTGAGCGGGAGGATGGGGTGACTTGCATAGAAATCGGCTATGAAATGTGCACTGAATTGATTGCGCGGAGACGAAAATTAGAGTGAGTTGCCGCATGGAGGTGGAGCATGAAAGAGCTCAGTCTTGGATTGTTATTGGCTATCACCACGTTATCGAGCGCCCACGCGCAACGCTCTCCCGAAACGCTTCCTCTTGTGACGGTTGATTGCTACCAATCGTTTGCCGCAAAGGCGCCATTGCCAGAACTTCCTTCAAAGGAAATCGCGATCGACGGCGGTAATCTTGATACACCGTTGATACGCTACAGGCTTCAAGTCGCCGATAAGAGAACTCTTAAGATAATCAAAGACCCTAATCGGCCTGCCTATCGAACTGAACACGGCAAAAGCGTTTGGGAGATAAAACGGGACTTTACCAGTTTGCATCGGATTGTGGGTTGGCGAGAAGAATTGCCGGGTGGAATAGTTAGGCTTTTTACATTTGACTTTGAGGATCTCGTGCTGAGTACAATTGATATCTCACCAGCGCGTTCGATCGCCGCCGGGGTCGAACTTCATGTGATGAAATGCAGTAAATCGATTTAGTCTGACTGCGATTGCGCGGCTATCGAATGGCTGCCGCACTTTTCAGACATGCCAACGAGCACCGAGAATGTCTGCTTTCTGAAATATTTTCGAAAGTCCCCGCTTCAGGGTCATCAGGACTGGTTTTGACCCAACTGAGACATCGGCTTCGCATCGGCGAAACTATGCTTGTGGCTGGTTCCAGGCACCGAATGATCCGACGCTGCCGCAACGTGGCCGGATTTTCCAAGCCGGAGTTACGAGCGCACGTCCTAGCCACATGGGTAGGACAAGTTTGCCGCGGCTTGTTTCCCCGTGCCGTGGTAGGCTCCGCTGTACCGGCCTGCTTTCGATCGCCGGCATCAGGGAGAAAATCATGAAGAAATTTGAAGGAAGCGCTCATGACGACTTGACCACAGACAAGGACCGCCCGTGCGATCCCGCGCGGCGAGATTTTCTACAGCAGGCCGCGGCCATCGGCGCTGGCGCCGCACTGTATTCAGTGCCTCTGGTATCGTCGGCGCAGAGTAGCGAGCCCGCACTTCAGAAGGTTCTAAATGACTCGGTGGCCGCCGGCAGGTTTCCCTTCGTCATCGGCATGACCGGCAAGGCCTCGGGCGTGACCTTCGCTGGTGCCGCGGGCGATGCGGCTCCCGGCATGAAGGCAGCGCCCGATACTGTGCTAAAGATCTTCTCCATGACCAAGGGCATAGGCTCCACGGCAGCGATGATCCTCATCGAGCAAGGCAAGATGGACGTCGACACGCCGGTGCAGGATGTGCTGCCTGAGTTCGCGGAGATTCGTGTCCTCGAGGGCTGGGATGGCGACAAGCCCAAGATGCGTGCGCCTAAGCTCAAGGCCACCGCGAGGCATCTCGCCACCCATACCTCGGGCCTGGAGTATGAGTTTTGGCGAGGCGAGGTCGCCGAATATCTGGACAAGACCAAGCGCCCGTCGGTCCTCGCCGGCACCAAGGCCGCGATGTTCTATCCGATGATGACGGACCCCGGAACCCGCTGGGGTTACGGGCCCTCCGTCGACTGGCTGGGCCTGATGGTGGAGAAGATCAGTGGCCAGCGCATTGACGCCTTTCTCAAGCAGAACTTGTTCGAACCGCTGGGCATGAAGGATACCGACGTCGAGGTCCGGCCGCACATGCAGGGGCGGCTGGCCGGTGCGAAGGCACGGGGTGAAGACGGTAAGTTCGGCGACTACGCGCTGGCGCCGCCCTCCAATCCTGAGGTCTACGGCATGGGACATTCGCTGTACTCAACCACGCAGGACTACATGCGCTTCCTGCGCATGTTCCTCAACAAGGGCGCGCTCGACGGCAACCGGGTGCTCAAGGAAAGCAGCGTTGCCCGCATGCTTGAGAACCATATGGGTCCGCTGAAGTTTGAGAAGATGGTCACCGTGGTGCCACCGGTCACCGCAGACTTCAATCCCTTCGAGGGTACGACAAAGACGCACAGCTTCGGCTTCCTGCGCAACGAGGCCGACATCCCGGGCCGTCGCAGGGCTGGCTCACAAAGCTGGGCCGGCGTGCTGAACACGCATTTCTGGTTCGATCCCACCGCGGACCTGGCTGGCCTCATCACGACCCAGACCCTTCCCTTCGTCGAGCAGCCCTTCATGGCTGCCTACGAGGCGTTTGAAAAGGCCGCATACGGCAACGCCTAGGACGCATCCGGTACTGGCGGGCGGCGATGAATGTCTCAAGCCGCCCGACCAGCCTGACCTAACATTCCCCGTTGTGCCACCAAACGCGGAGCGGAGCCCGGCATACCCTGCGAGTGGCAAAAATCCGGGGATCTTCGCCCGGCCTTCCATCAAGCTGTAGAAGATCTCTCCGTTCCGCGTTGGTGCTTGCGCGCCATCCCGGAATGACGAGCCAAAAGATGGATTGCTTCGTGGAGCCTGTCATCGGGCGGCGCTTAGCGCCGACCCGTTGGCTCGCAATGACGATGAGAGGCGATGACGATCAGGAATGATGAAGCTAAATCGGTTTCCCCGTATAAGGCATCGAAGCCGTCAAGCCGCCGTCGACCGGGATCGCCTGACCATTGACGTAAGACGCCTCATCGCTGGCGAGAAACAGCCCCATCGCCGCAAGCTCATGCGGCTGGCCGGCGCGTTTGAGCGGGTTGAGCTGGCCGATCTTGCCGTCGGTGCCGCGTTCCCTGGCATTGTCGAAGATCGGCTTTGTCATGCCGGTTTCGATCAGGCCGGGACATACCGCATTGATCCGCACGCCCGTGCCCGACAGGGAGTAAGCCGTGGTCTGCACGAGGCTGATAACGCCCGCTTTGCTCGCCGCATAGGGATGGCCGCTGGCGCCGGATTTCAGGCCAGCCACCGATGCCGTGCAGACGATCGAGCCGTATCTTTGTTTGATCATGTGCGGCATCGCATATTTGATGGCAAGGAACGGCCCGATCAGGTTGATGCGAAGGATCTCCTGCCAATGTTCCACCGTCTGCTCGGCGAGCGATACCAACCCGCCGCTGATGCCGGCGTTGGCCCAAATCGCATCCAGCCGCCCGTAAGCGGAGACGGCTTTCTCGATGAAAGCGATGACGTCTTTCTCGGAACCGGCATCGGCGATCACGGCCTCCGCGGTACCCCCGGCTTTGCGCACCTGGTCGACGGTTTCCTTGACGCCCTCGGTGCGATCGACCGCGATCAGCTTTGCTCCCTCTTTGGTGAAAAGAAGCGAAGCCGCGCGCCCGATGCCGCTACCGGCGCCGGTGATGATGACGGATTTGCCTTCGAGGCGGCCCATGAGCTTCTCCTTGCTTAATTCTTATCCGTGGCGTTTCTCGGCAAAGCGTGAGGAAAATGCAATCAAGATAGAGTGGCTTGCCGCTTGCCGGAATTTCAAACAAGATTTCAAACGGCAAAGCCGCTTGAGGTGATCTGTGCCCTGCCGTAGGACACACAGACTATTGAAGGGTCCCCGCGATGTCCAATGAAGCCAAACCATTCGTTGCGCAGCACGCCGTTCCCAATGGCGTGGTGGCGACCAGATGGTGGTGGGTGCGTCACGCGCCGGTGCGCGAGGACGGCGGCTGCATTTACGGCCAGAAGGACATCGGCTGCGACACCAGCGATCGCGTGGTATTCGAGGCGCTCGGCAAAATCCTGCCGCGCGGCGCGGTCTGGTATGCGAGCAATCTGAAGCGGACGCATCAGACCGCCGATGCGATCTGGTCGGCGGGATTTCC
>DASQOU010000246.1:0-18113 GCA_035644295.1 Bradyrhizobium sp. | reverse complement strand
AGACCGACCGATACCCTGTCGAAGCGTCCCGGGAAAAACAGTTTTAGCAAAATACCGACCGCGGCCACGCTCCAGACGCCGGCCAATAGCGACATTGCGAACATGCGGTCCCGCAGCTGGGCGAATACCGGCGTATAGGTTGCCGCGATCAGGATGTAGATCGCGGAATGATCAAGGCGGCGTAGCCACCATTTGCGATGCGACACCGGCCAGAGATTATAGGCGGCCGAAAAACCAAGCATCGCGAGCAGGCCCGCGGCGTAGACCGAGACAATCACGACCTCGTAGGCGGAAGCGAAGACGCCTGCCAGCACGATCAGCACCGTGGCGGCGATCAATCCACCGAACACGCCGATCCCGTGCACGATACCGTCGGCGATCAGTTCGGCCCGATCGTAATTCCAGCGGATAGCGCCGGCCGCCGCGTGGGCGGATGTCGAGGCGAGTTGCTTCAGTCTGAAGACGGTCATGGCAGCCCGGCAAGCATCCCAGAATTCCGACAGATGTTACTCATTGGAAAGTCAACGAAGCCCTAAGAGTTCCTCGCTCAAGATCGCGTCCTAAATATGAAGCTTGATTTTGGATTGCCAATCGCCACTTTCCAGCTAGTTCCGCCGCCAATTGCCGCACAAATCGAGTTTTTTAGCCCCATATGGCCTCCCGTTTTTCAGATCTTGTCGAGGAAGTGCTGCTGTCGGCGCGGTCGTTCAGGGATTTTGGCGAGCACTTCTTCAATCCAACCGTCCGGCTCGGCGTCACCGGATTGTCACGCGCCGGCAAGACCGTCTTCATCACCGCGCTGATCCACGGCCTCACCCGGGGTGGCCGCTTCCCGGTGTTCGAACCGTTCGCGAGCGGGCGGGTCGCCCGCGCCCGGCTCGAGCCGCAGCCGGACGACGCGGTGCCGCGGTTCGATTATGAGAACCACGTCCGCGCCCTGATCGAGGAGCGCCGCTGGCCGAATTCGACGGTCGATATCAGCGAGCTTCGTCTGGTGATCGACTATCAGCGGCGGAACGGCGCCGATCGTAGCCTCACCCTTGATATTGTCGACTATCCCGGCGAGTGGCTGCTCGATCTGCCGCTGCTCAACAAGAGTTACGAGCAATGGTCGAACGAAAGCCTTGCATTGTCGCGCGCAAGCCTGCGCGCACCACTCGCCAGGCCCTTGCACGCGCATCTTGCTACGCTCAATGCCGAGGGACGCGAGGACGAGCAGGCCGCGCTCGCCGCTGCAAAACTATTCACCGAATATTTGCGCGCCTGCCGCGACGAGCGTTTTGCGATGAGCCTGTTGCCGCCGGGCCGTTTCCTGATGCCGGGCAATCTCGCTGGCTCGCCCGCGCTCACCTTCGCACCGCTCGATCTGCCCGACCATGGCGCAGCATCTGAAGGATCGCTGTGGGCGATGATGCGCCGGCGCTACGAGGCCTACAAGGATGTCGTGGTTCGCCCGTTCTTCAGGGATCATTTTGCCCGGCTGGACCGCCAGGTGGTCCTGGTCGATGCGCTCGCCGCGTTCAACTCAGGACCGCAAGCGCTGCACGATCTCGAAGCTGCATTGGCGGGAATTCTCGATTGCTTCCGGATCGGCCGCAGCACGCTGTTCAGCGCGCTGTTCCGCCCGAAGATCGATCGCATATTGTTCGCCGCCACCAAGGCCGATCACCTGCACCATTCGAGCCATGACCGTCTTGAGGCGGTGCTGCGGCGGGCGGTCGCCATGGCGGTCGCAAAGGCCGAAGACACCGGCGCCGATATCGACGCCGTCGCGCTCGCCGCCGTCCGCGCCACCCGCGAGGCGATGGTCGCGCGCGGCCGCGAAAAACTGCCTTCCCTCCTCGGAATGCCCGCGTCAGGGGAGAGGGCGGGCGGCGAGACGTTTGATGGCAACACGGAAGTCGCGACCTTTCCTGGCGATCTGCCCGACGATCCGGAAAGCTTATTCAAGGGCGACGGCGCGTTTCGGGGCCTCGCCAGCGCCAGCGCCGAGAAGTCCGATTTTCGTTTCCTGCGGTTTCGGCCGCCGCAGCTCGAGCATGAGGGGCCGGATGGCGTGGTGCTGCCTCACATCCGCCTCGACCGGGCGCTGCAGTCCCTGATCGGAGACAAATTGCAATGAGCGAGCGCCCTCCACATCGGCGGCCTGCGACCTTCAAGCTCGACGATCCCGGCGTGGTTGTGATGGACCCGGATGACGCAAGCCGCCCTGCCCGCGGCACCATCCAGATCACGCCGGAGACCGACCCGGCGTTGCTGCCGGTACTGGTCGAGGCGCCCACCCTTCCCGCGCAGCGGGGATTCCGCTGGGGAACAGTATTCTGGAGTGCCCTGGGCGGACTAATCATACTCGGCGTCGGCCTTGGCGTGACCCGACTGATCGAAGATCTGTTTGCGCGCAGCGAGAGCCTCGGCGTGCTCGGATCGGCGCTTGCCCTGATCGCAGCACTCGCCTTTGTCGTGGTGGTCACGCGCGAAGCGGTCGGGCTTATTCGCCTGGCCACCATCGAAAAGCTGCATCTGCGCGCGGCCGAGGTGCTCGCCAGCGACGATCGCGCCGAAAGCCGCGCCGTGATACAGGATCTCCTGAAGGTGGCGCATCAGAATCCGCATCTGGCGCGCGCCCGCGCCACGCTGCAGAGCCACGCTGACGACATCATCGACGGCGCCGATATGATCAGGCTTGCGGAGCGTGAATTGATGACGCCGCTCGATCAGGAAGCGCGGCGCCTGATCTCGTCGGCCGCGCAGCGCGTCTCGATCGTCACCGCCGTCAGCCCGCGTGCCCTGGTCGACGTGCTCTTCGTATTCGCCGCATCGCTTCGCTTGATCCGGCAATTGGCGCGGCTTTACGGCGGCCGGCCCGGCGCGCTCGGCATGTTCCGCCTGATGCGCCATGTCATCTCGCATGTCGCCATCACCGGCGGCATGGCGGCGAGCGACAGCCTGATCCAGCAGGTGCTCGGCCATGGCCTCGCCGCAAAACTGTCGCAGCGGCTCGGCGAAGGCGTGCTCAACGGCCTCCTCACCGCACGGCTCGGGTTAGCCGCCATCGACGTCACCCGCCCGCTGCCGTTCACCGCCTTGCCGCGGCCCGCGCTGACTGATCTGGCGAAAGATCTCTTGCGCAAGCGTGAGGCTGAGGAATGAGCTTCCGCGGGTGGCAAGTGTTTTGGCGAGGTCTCCTGGGGAGACGGTTTGGGCCACGCGGCATTTTCACGCTTTCTCGGCCCGTGGCCGCGCTTGCGGCTCGCGCAAAGCTTGGGATAACGCCGTTCATCTGTTAGATTGCCTGGCGAAGGAACCAGAGCGATGGATGTGCTTGGACCAGAGCGCAGGCTTGCGGCGGTCCTCGCCGCTGACATGGTCGGCTACAGTCGGCTGATGGAGGTCGACGAGACGGGGACGCTCGCGCGTCTGAGGACCCATCGGATCGAGCTCATCGATCCCGCTATCGCCAAGAACCGCGGACGCATCATCAAGACCACCGGCGACGGTATGCTGGTCGAGTTCCAAAGTGTCGCCGACGCCGTGTTGTGCGCGGTCGAGGTTCAGCGCCGGATGTCGCGACGCAACACGGACGTCTCGCCGGCGCGGTGGATACAATTCCGCATCGGCATCAATCTGGGCGACGTGATCGTTGAGGAAAACGACATCTTTGGCGACGGCGTCAATGTCGCGGCGCGCCTCGAAGCGCTCGCTGAACCAGGCGGCATCTGTGTCTCGGCCGCGGTGCGCGATCAGGTCGGCAACCGACTGGACGACGTCGCGTTTGAAGATCTCGGCGATCAGACCGTCAAGAACATCATCCGGCCGATCCGCGTCTTTCGGATTCGGCTTGATCCAGACCCAAAAAATCTGCCGGAGGGTGCGACGGACGCCGCGGTGGCGACAACGATTTCCAAGAAGCCTTCCATAGCCGTGCTGCCGCTCGCCAATATGAGCGGCGATCCAGAGCAGGAGTTTTTCACCGACGGTCTCACCGAGGACATCATCACGGAGCTGTCACGCTTCCACGACCTGCTCGTCATCTCGCGCAACTCGACTTTCGTACACAAGGGCAAGGCGGTGAAGGTGCATGAGGTAGCGCGCGAATTTGGTGTCGAATACGTCCTCGAGGGGAGTGTGCGAAAGGCGGGCGATCGCATCCGCGTCACCGTGCAGCTGATCGACGCAGAAACCGATCGGCACATTTGGGCCGAACGCTATGACCGTAAGCTTGAGGACATCTTCGCCATCCAGGACGAAATGACCCGCGCGATCGTCGCGACGCTCCCCGGCCGCGTCGAGGCCGCTACCCACGACCGTGCGAAGCGCAAGCCGACCGACAACATGGCGGCTTATGAATGCGTGCTGGCCGCCAAGGTGCTGCACCACCGCTCGATCCGGGAGGACAACGCCGAAGCGCAACGGCTGCTCGACCGCGCCGTCGCGCTCGACCCGAACTATGCGCATGCCCACGCCTGGAAGGCATGCGTACTGGGCCAGACGTGGGGTTATAATTGGTGCGCTGATCGCGACGCCACCCTCCAGCAAGTCGCCGCGGAGGCGGAGACCGCGCTGGCACTCGATGACAATGACAGCGACGTGCACCGCATCCTCGCCGCGCTGGACCTGACGCGTGATGATCATGACAAGGCCGCATACCATCAGGAGCGGGCGCTCGCGCTCAACCCCAACTACGACCTTGTGGTGGTGCAGCAGGGCGAGCTTTTGACCTGGCTTGGACGCCCCGAGGAGGGCATCGACTGGATCAAGAAGGCGATGCGCCTCAACCCCTACCACCCGGAGCGGTTCTGGAGCCACCTTGGGCGCGCCTGCTATTGCGCCGAGAAATACGCCGAAGCGGCCGAGGCCTTCTCGCGGATCACACGGCCTGACCACACCCATCATGCCTTCCTTGCAGCCACCTTCGCGCAAATGGGCAACGCGGTCGCCGCCGCCGCGCATGCGACAGAGGTCTTAAAGCGCGAGCCGAAATTCTCGGCGGCCGCCTACCTCGCCACTCAGCACTACAAGCGCGAAGTCGACCGCGATCGCCACGAGGCTGGCCTGCTCAAGGCAGGTCTGCCGGCCTGACCCGACGACCGCCGCCGCGGAACCTGCCGCACTGATCATCCGCGCCCGTATCCAGAAGGCCTGTCAGAGTCTTCCCGAATAGCTCGCGAGCAGCTTCACCAGATCGGCTTGCCGTTTTGTGCCGGTCTTCTCGTAAATGCGGTGCAAATGGGTTTTCACGGTCTGATCCGAGATGCCGAGCACGGGTGCTACTTCGGGCACTCCACCGATTTCGACGATAGCAAACATGACCCGGACCTCCGCCGGCGTCAGCTTGAACTCGTCGGCGAGCGCCTCCGGCGGTGACGGCAAATCAAACGCCGCCTCGCGGACGAACATTGCCGCCGCCGCCGCGTACGAAACGCCGGCCTTCCGGCGCGCTCCCGAGGTCAAGGGCAACACGTGAGCGATATACCGCTCGCCGGTCCGCGCCGTTAGCGGCAGGGCGATACCCTTTTTCCCGACAGCGGCATCGCCGCCCTGGGCTGCTGTGAATATGTCGAGCAGATTGCGGTTGCCCTGGGGATCAAGCGCCCCGATCCGGCCATTGGTGGCGCGCAGCACGTTGGCTTCGGCGATCAGGTGACAAGCGCTGCGATTGGCGTGGATGATGCGGCCGGTCGAGTCCAGGATAAACATGCTTGATACGAGTTCATCGAGACTGTCGGCGAGCGCCGCTGCCTCGACGCGATGGAGATCGATCACCTTGCCAATCAGCATGGCGCGACGAACGTGTGGCGTGATCAGTTCGAACCGCTGGCGCATGCGGTCGTCGACTTGCCCTTGTTCGGCGTGGCGCATGGCTGTGAACAGCGCACAGCTTGTCGCGCCTTTCTCCAGGTTTGAAAACAGGCCGTCCATCAGGCTCTGCGGCGCCAGCCATTCGCGAAAAAAGCGGGTCCGAATAAACTCCTCGCACGAAATCACGTCTGGCACCGCAACCGGCAGCTCTACGTCGAAGAAAATGACGCCCGGAAAGATCGGATTTATTTTGCAGTACTTCTCCTGGTAACTCTTGAAGAACTGGGGAGCGCTGGACTCGCGGCCCCACCAGAACAGGGCATCGGTGGCCCTGCTGATCGAGTCTTGCGAATGCAAGCTGGCGGAAGCGGCGCCGACATAGTCGCAGATGCTTTCAATGGCATTCGGCCACAGCGCCGGATCGAGCGACGCATCGTAGACGTCGCCGACGACCCGCGAAAGCTCTTCTGCTTCACGCATGGCTATCGCTCCAGCCCGCCGTGTCCCGCCTGCGGCATAGTACCACGTCCGGGGCAGATACCCTAGGTGCCTCCATCGATCGGGTGATGCGGGAACCGCTCCGGTCCGCCAGCTTACGGCCCATCGGGTGAGCCGGATAACGCCAACGACCGGCCCATAAGATCAGGAGGATATCATGCGTGACGAAGCCAAGAGCAAATTGCGTGGGAGCCTGCGCGGAATGGTCATCGAGCGTGGCGAGGCCAACTATGACGATGCCCGTGCGCTCTACAACGGCATGATCGACAAGCATCCGTTACTGATCGCTCGCTGTGTCGATGTCGCCGATGTGATAACGGCGGTGAATTTCAGTCGCGACAATGATCTGCGCATCGCCATTCGGGGCGGCGGCCACAATGGCCCCGGGCTCGCCAGCGTCGACGATGGCTTGGTCATCGACCTGTCGGCGATGAAGGGCGTGCGCATCGACCCGGTTGCCCGCACGGCGCGGGTCGGCGCTGGATGCACCCAGGGCGACGTCGACCATGCCACCCACGCGTTCGGCCTCGCAGTGCCGGCCGGCATCATCTCAACCACCGGCATCGCCGGCCTGACCTTGAGCGGAGGCCACGGTTATCTCTCCCGCAAATACGGCCTGACCATCGACAATCTGATCGAGGCCGACGTCGTGTTGGCCGACGGCAGCTTCGTCGTCGCCAGCAAGGACAAGAACCCCGATCTGTTCTGGGCGTTGCGCGGCGGCGGCGGCAATTTCGGCGTCGTCACCTCCTTTGCGTTCCAGCTCCACCCGGTCAGCACGGTGTTTGCCGGACCGATCGCCTGGGACCAGAAGCATGCGCGCACCATCATGCAAAATTATCGCGATTTCCTGCCGACAGCGCCGGAGGAACTCGGCATCTTCCTCGGGCTAAAGATGATCCCGTCCAGTCCGCCGTTTCCAGAAGAGCTGTGGGGAAAGCGCATCTGTCTTTTGATGTGCTGCTATGACGGCTCCGAGGACAACGGCAAGACGGCCCTGGCGCCGCTGGTCGGCGCGCTGCCGGCGCCATGGTTCAACTGGATGGGAACGATGCCCTATCCGGCTGTGCAGAGCATGTTCGATGGGCTCTATCCCAAGGGAATGCAGTGGTATTGGCGCGGCGATTTCGTCAAGACGCTGCCGGACGCCGCGATCGACATCCATCTCGAACAGGCGGCAAAAACGCCGAGTGAATTGTCGCTGATGCATCTCTACCCGATCGACGGCGCCGTCCATCGCGTCACTAGCGGCGAGACCGCCTGGAATTGCCGCGATGCGACCTGGTCCATGGTGATCGCCGGCATCGATCCAAACCCGCAGAAGGCAGGGCCGGTCACGCGATGGACCAAGGCCTACTGGGAGGCGGTGCATCCATTCGATCTCGGCGGCGCCTATCCGAATTTCATGATGGACGATGAGGGCGACGCCCGACTGAAGGCCACCTACGGCGGCAACTACGCCAGGTTGGCGGCGGTGAAGAGCAAATATGACAAGGCCAACCTGTTCCGGGTCAACCAGAACATCAAGCCGGCGGCTTGATGCAATCCGCGCCCTACTAAGCTAGGCAGTGGATTTGGTCATTCCGGGATGGTCCGAAGGACCGGACCTCAGATGCGCGATTGCGCATCGGGGAATCTCGAGATTCTACGATGTGCAATTGCACATCTTGGTGCGCGCTTCGCGCGTCCCGGAATGACGTCCCGACGGCCGCAACCCGCAGCCGCGATTGTTCCATCTCACCCGCCAGCACCCGCCAGCGATAGAGCGGGGAGTCCTGCGGCGGGGTGAGTTCCGGCGTCCAGCCGGTGAGTTTCTCCAGCGCGTAGGTGTCCATCACGACCCCGCGCCAGACGCGATCGACCCGTTCGAGCGGCTCCCTGTTCGCCGTGATGGAGGCCCAAAGCGGATTGGCGTTATCGGGCTCGCGCCCGACATAAAGGCCGGTGTGGCCCCTTATCCAATTCATGTCGGGGTCGCGAAAGCCGAGATAGCGCCCGCGCTCGTTGATCTGGACCACCGGGACGCGGTTGTTGAAAAACCAGCGCAGCATCGAATAGGTCCGGTAGTCGGTGGTGGCGATCCAGGTCGCGCCGGCTTTTTTCAGTTCCACCTCAGCCCGCCGCACGATCTGCTCGTAACCCGCTTCGCCGCCGACCGGATCGGTCCTGCCGATGAAATTCCAGGGCGTTGCGACATAATAGAGGAACACCGCGACGACGAAGGCGATGCCGGAAGCAATAGCGGCCCTCGCCCACCAGAACGACGAGCTGATGAACGCCTTCGGCCAGACCTCCCGATTCAGCATCGTGAGATTGATGGCGGCGGCGGCAAATCCGAGCGGCCATAGGAACATCGGCCAGGTGTCGCCGACCCTCAAGCTCAGCGACTTCCACAGAAAATAAGTGAAGGGAACGATCACCGCGGTCGACAGCAGAATGGCAACCGCATCCATCCGGCGATAACCGCGCCACGCCGTCAGCGCGATCCCCGTCAGAACCACCGGCAGCAGGATGAATCCGACCAATCCGAACTGCAGGCCGATGAATTCGCCGAGGGTGCGAAGCGACCACTCATGCGTCGCGGCCGCCCGCACAAACTGGAATCGGAACGACGCCCAGTCGTGCTCCATATTCCAGATCACGACCGGCAGGAACAGCCCGAACGCAATCAAGGCCGCAGCCCACGGGTACAAGCTGCGCAGCCAGCGCTCTCGCCAGGGCGGCACCAGCATGAACGCCGCTACCGCCGGCAGCAGCAGTGCCGCGGTGAATTTCGACAGCAGCGAAAGCCCCGCGAACACGCCGGCGGCCAGCCACCAGCGCGGATCGTCGCTTTCGGCGAGCCGGACCAGCGCCCACACCGTCGCGGTGGCGAACAGAATCAACGCAATGTCGGGCGAGACCTTGGCCATCAACAGGCCGTAGTACAGCGCTGCCTCCATCATCAGCACCGCGATCAGCGCCGCACGGACATCGTGCGTTACGCGCCGGACGATATCGGCGAGCAGCAATTGCGTCACCAGCATCGCCAGCAGGCCGGCGAAGCGTACCCCGAAATTGGTATCGCCGAAGATCGCGGTGCCGAAGCGGATGAACCATGCGATCATGGGCGGATGATCGAGAAAGGAAAGCACGCTTTCCTTCGACCAGGTCCAGTAATAGGCCTCGTCCGTCCGCAGATCGAGCAGGCTTGCGTAGATGACCCGCATGAGCGTCATCGCTGCGATCAACGTAGCAACGGCCAGCAATTGCCGAAAGGCGGGATTTTCCGGCTTGGCGGAGCTATGATCGGGAGGCGCAATCGTCACGGTGCTTTCTCCCCAACTCCCCGGGAGCTGTCAACTTTGGGGAGCTCGCGTCGACCCCAGGGAAAGCCTCAATCCTCGTCCCGGCGTTCACAGGGACGACTTCTCGCTCGCGGAATTAAACTCTACTTTCGCCGGTCTATCGTATATTCGATGGAATCGTATGACCGCATTTAACCAGGCCCAGCTCGAGAAATTCATTCGCGGCATCGGCGTCCGGCAGATCCGTCTCGTCTGTGGGCTGGTGCTGTTTGCCTATCTGGTCAGCCATTTCCTCAACCATGCGCTCGGCAATGTCTCGCTGGATGCGCTGGCTACCGGCGTCTACTACCACAAGCAATTCTGGCAATTTCTCCCAGTCGCGATCGTATTTTACACCGCCGTGCTGGTTCACGCCGGTCTCGGAATCTGGGCGCTTTACGAGCGCCGCCAATTTCGCTGGAAGGCGATGGAGCCGCTGCAGCTCGTGCTGGGCCTGAGCATTCCGTTGCTCATCGTCGCCCACGTGACGAGCGTGCGGCTGGGGCAAGCCCTGTTCGGGCAAGAAAAACTCTATCCGCAAGTGCTCTACGGCTACTGGCTCGTAAATCCCTACAGAATATGGCTGACGTTAGCGGCACTGATCATCGCCTGGATCCACGGCAGCATCGGTCTTTATTTCTGGCTGCGGATGAAGGCGTTCTTCAAACGCGCAGCACCCTTCCTGCTTGCAGCGGCGGTGCTGGTACCGACGCTGGCGTTGCTGGGTCTCTACCAGGGCGGACGAAGCGTCGTGAAGGAAAGCGCCAGTGCCGAATGGCGGGCCGCCAATCTCGCCCAAGGCAAGATCGGCACGCCGGAACAAGCTGACATGCTGGAGCGGATCGTGGGCGTTCTGCTGATCGGCTATCTCGGCCTGCTCGGCTTCGTTGTCGCGGCCAGGGGCGTGCGCGCGCTGAACGAACGCCGGCGCGGCATGATCACATTGTCTTACGGCAACGGACGCACGATCCGGGTGCCGAAGGGCCTCAGCGTGCTGGAAGCAAGCCTGCGCTATCAAGTTCCGCATGCCAGCGTCTGCGGCGGCCGCGCCCGCTGCTCCACCTGCCGCATTCGCGTGATCGGGGATTGCACCTCATTGCCGGTGCCGTCCAACCGCGAAGCCTTCGTGCTCAACCGCGTCGGAACCGGTTCTGATCCAGCCATCCGCCTCGCCTGCCAACTCAGGCCGGAGACGGATATCTCCTTCTTTCAGATATTCCTGCCGCAGACCGCGGCAGCAGGCCCCGCGGGTCCCTCCCATATCGGCGAGGAGCGCTACCTCGTCAGCATGTTCGTGGATATGCGCGGCTCGACCAGGCTCGCGGAAAATCGGCTGCCGTTCGACACGGTTTTCGTCGTCAACCGATTCCTGGGCGCGGTATCGCAGGCGGTGATCGAATGCGGTGGCCAGCCCAACCAGTTTCTTGGCGACGGGCAGTTAGCGCTGTTCGGGCTTGCTACCAATCGGCAAACCGCCTGCCGGCAGGCGCTCAAGGCGGCGGCCATGATTGCCGCCAATGTCGAAGAATTGAATCGATTTCTCAAGCACGATCTGCGCGAGCCGATCCGCTTCGGCATCGGCATACACGGCGGCGAGGTGATCGTCGGCGATATCGGCTACCGCGATCACATGGTGTTCACCGCGCTCGGCGATGCGGTCAATGTCGCAGCACGGCTGCAGGACATGACAAAGAGTCTTGGGTGTGAAGTCATTCTCTCGGACGAGGTTCTTGCGACCGCCGAGCTTCCAGCCGACACTCTGCCGCAGCAGGACGTGGAAATCCGCGGCCGAAAAGAGCCGATGAGTGTACGCATTGTCGCCAGCAGCAATGTTTTGTCCGCGCTGATCGACGAGGCAACGCCTGCTGCGGCTTAACGGTAGCGCTCCATTAACCACATCATGATGTGACCTGGCCGCGTCTGAACAACCGTTCAGAAAAATCTCCCTGATCCGTGATCGGTTTTCTCGAACCCCGCGTCTCGGGGAGACGACTGATGGGCGATGGGCAAGACTGACAGGTACAAGACTGACAGATACAAGACTGACAGGCACAACCCGCGCCGAGCGCGCACCACTTGAGGAGAACGACATGTTACGCAAATTGACTCTCGCCCTTGCTGCCGCTGCTTCTCTCGGCGCCGTGGCGCTGGCTCCTTCCGCCGCTTCTGCCAAGCCGTGGGGCGGAGGTGGCTGGGGCTTCCATCATCATCATCATCATCATCACTTCGGCGGCTTCGGCGGCTTCGGCATCGGCTATGCCGGCGGTTACGACGACGACGGATGCTTTGTGGCGCGCCGCGTGCCCACCCCGTATGGCTATCGCCTGCGCGTCGTCAATGTTTGCGGTTATTGATCGAACTTCGCTTCGCTCGATCCGAAGCCCCGGCCGCCTGCCAGCGGCCGGGGTTTTGCGTGGCCGAAGTCAACAAGATGATCAAGGTCTACGGCGCGCCAATCACGGATGTTTCCAGGATAGTCGATTGTCTCATCGAAGGCTCACGGATTCGTGTTTTTTCGAAATGAGTGGTTGCGGGAGTAAGGGGAGCACCCGCGCCCCTTCTGTTTGTGAAGACTACTTGATCAAATCCGTCGGCGATCATCAGTACTCGTTAACCAAAACTGGACGCGTGCTGCCGCTGCTCGGGGGCGGTAACGTTCCGCTCACGTAAAGTCTACTAGGCTCGCAAGGTCATCTGCACTAAATGAATTTTGCTTCCGGAATTTCTGATTCCCGACGAATCTCCCATTACACGAATAGCGACAATGGATATTAAAACAATTCTCGCGCAAAACGCGCGCGATTCGCGACTCGCTCTTTTTCTGGGATTAGCGAACTGGTTCATCTTTCTGGACCACATTCCCCACAACATGGTGAGCTGGGTTACGCTGAGAAATTATGGGTTCAGCGGCGCAGCGGACGTCTTCATCTTCATCTCCGGCTATACCGCGGCGAGCGTCTACGCCAACATCATGCTGGAACGCGGCGTCGTCGTCGGCGCAACCAGGGTGCTCAGGCGCGCCTGGCAACTTTACGCCGCCTACATCGTCTTGTTCGCGATCTACGTCGTGGCGATCGGAGATGTCGCAATACGATATGCCGCTCCTGACATCATCTACGAATTCAAAGTCGCCGGCCTTGTCGAGGAGCCGGTCCGGACTGTCGCGCACGGGCTAATTCTGCAATCGAAGGCGCTGAACCTCGACGTGCTGCAGCTCTACGTCCTGTTGATGGCCTGCTTCCCGCTGGTGTTGTGGACGATGTTGCGCCAGCCTGGTCTGGCGATGGCCGGATCCCTTGCGCTCTATCTTGCTGCGCGTCAGTTCGAATGGAATTTGCCGTCCTTTCCGGAGGGAAGCTGGTATTTCAATCCGGTTTGCTGGCAGTTGCTCTTTGTGCTCGGCGCCTGGTGCGCGCTCGGCGGAGCCAGATGGCGTCCTGGCATACTTAAGTCACCGATCCTGCTCTATGTCGGGATCGCTTACCTGGTGTTTGCGCTGGTGATGACGATGGCGGGTCGCTTCCCGGAATTCGGAAAGATGCTTCCGGGCTGGCTGTTCGACGCGTTCAATCCGAACGACAAGATAAATCTCGCCCCCTATCGCGTCTTGCATTTCATCGTCGTCGCTTTCCTCGTGACGCGATTCATGCCGCGGGATTGGCCCGGGCTGCGATGGCCGATCTTCAAGCCCCTCATTCTGTGCGGCCAGCAATCGCTTTCGATTTTTTGCGCGGGCGTCTTCCTCTCCTTCGCGGGGCATTTTTTCCTGTTGACGAGTTCGGGTTCGCTTGCCGAGCAGATTTTCGTAAGCGTTTCTGGCATCGCGATCATGATCCTCGTCGCCAGCTATATCTCATGGTCGAAGCGGCAGGATCACGCGTTTTCAAGCCAGTTCGCTCGAAAGCCCGCATTGCAAGTCTGCGAACCGGCATTGCCGGCCGGCGATCCAGCATCACCTCGCCTCGGCGGCTACTCGGTCATGCCTGCTTCGCGTTGAAATTTTAGCGCTAAATTGAAGGAACTCATCGCAAACGGCGCGAACGGCTTGCCCCGTTCATGCCGGCTCGCTAACCGGCAAACCGGGCGGGGTTTCCAGGCGTCTGCTACATCAAATCAGCGCGAAACAGGCAAAAAGCTGCAAATGGGCCGCGATAGCGATCGTTTTCCGCCGAAATCGCGCTGTCGTTTAAGCTATCAAGCGCGCCCCATACCGCGTATCCTGCATCCGTCGGACATGCCGGTTTGCGGGGACCGGGCGTCCGCTTTTTGTTTTTTGCTCCCGCGGAGACGACGTGATGGCTAAAGGCACTGTGAAGTGGTTCAACGCGACCAAGGGGTTTGGATTCATCCAACCCTCGAGCGGCGGCAAAGACGTTTTTGTTCATATTTCGGCGGTTGAGAAAGCTGGCCTTTCGACCCTTAACGAAGGACAGACGGTGGAATACGAAGAAGTTGCCAATCGCGGCAAGACTTCGGCCGAGAACCTCAAGGTTTGATTCGAGAGCGCGGTCGATAGCAGCGCACTCTCGGAAATCCAATCCGGGAGTGGGGCTTCCAGCCAAGACCCCAAGAACAGACTCAAATTGTCGAGAGTGGGAACCACTCTTGCGCATCCGAGCTGGCGTAGAGCGCTGGTTCGACTGCTCAATCCGCCATGGCCATTTTTCTGGCATTCCCGACCGCCGGCGACAGCAACGCTGCCCGCGGTGGTTTTGCGTCCGACTGTGCCCTGAATATCGAAAAGCGCATGTTCCTTACGCCAAACCGCTGATTCCTTTGGGTCGGGCTTGACTGTATGCTTCGGCGGATCATGCGCCAGGGCATGCGATGAAATTCGATCCCGCCTCCGTTCCCCTGTTCGAAGCGCCCTTCGCGCCGGATGATGGCGCCATCGCAGCCACGCATCTCGCCGCCGCTCGCTTGAGCGCGGAGCAGGACGGGAGGATCGACCGCACCGCGACACGGCTGATCGAGGCCATACGCGCCGGTGATGATCGGCTCGGCGGCGTCGAGGACATGCTTCGCGAATTCGCGTTGTCCACCAAGGAAGGTCTCGCGCTGATGGTGCTGGCGGAGGCATTGCTCCGCGTACCCGACGCCCGCACCGCCGACCGGTTCATCGAGGACAAGCTCGGCGAGGGTGACTTCGTGCATCACGAGACCAAGTCGAGCGCCTTCCTGGTCAACGCCTCGGCGTGGGCGCTCGGAATGTCGGCGCGCGTCATTCAGCCGGGCGAAACCCCGCAGGGAACACTTGGCCGGCTGGCGAAACGGTTGGGCGTTCCGGCGGTCCGTGCCGCCACCAGGCAGGCGATGCGGCTGATGGGCAGCCACTTTGTTCTTGGCGAGACCATCGAGGCGGCGTTGGCGCGGGCAGAGCCGCATTGCAGTGGCACTGCGCGCTATTCCTTCGACATGCTTGGCGAAGGCGCGCGCACCGCTGATGATGCGGAACGCTACTTCAATTCCTACGCCAGCGCGATCGAGAGCATCGGCCGTGCCACCGATGATCGCCCCCTGCCCGACCGGCCCGGCATCTCGGTCAAGCTCTCGGCCCTGCATCCGCGTTTCGAAGCGTTGAGCCGGCCACGCGTGATCGCCGAATTGACGCCGCGGTTGATCGATCTGGCGCGGCGGGCCAAAGCTTACGATTTGAATTTCACCGTCGATGCCGAAGAAGCGGATCGGCTGGAACTGTCGCTGGAGGTGATCGCGACGGCGTTCGCTGACGCTTCGCTCGCAGGCTGGGACGGTTTTGGCCTCGCTATCCAGGCCTACCAGAAGCGCGCCGTCGCCGTGATCGACTATGCGGACGCGCTCGCTCGAGCGCTGAACCGCCGCCTGATGGTGCGCCTCGTCAAGGGCGCGTACTGGGATAGCGAAATCAAGCGCGGGCAGGAGCGCGGCCTCGCCGACTATCCGGTGTTCAGCCGCAAGGCGATGACCGATTTGAACTACATCGCCTGCGCGCAAAAGCTGCTTGGCTTAAGGCCCCGCCTGTTCCCGCAATTCGCCACCCACAATGCGCTGACGGTCGCGACCGTTCTGGAACTGGCCGGCGGCCAACGGGGGTTTGAGTTTCAGCGGCTGCATGGCATGGGCGAGGCGCTCTACGCGCAACTGAGCACGGATCTCCCGGACGTGGCCCACCGGACCTATGCGCCGGTCGGCAGTCACCGCGATCTCCTCGCCTATCTGGTGCGGCGCCTCCTGGAGAACGGCGCCAATTCCTCGTTCGTGGCGCTCGCCGCCGACGATGCCGTGCCGGTGGCGACGTTGTTGCGGCGCCCGGCAGACATCATCGGCACCGCCGAAAACGCCCGGCATCCGAACATCCCTTTGCCGCGCGATCTCTACCAGCCGCAGCGCAAAAATTCGCGCGGCATCGAATTCGGCGACCGAGCCGCGTTGGACGAGCTGCTCTCCGCGGTCGCGGCGGAGACTACCTCTGTTACGGCAGCAATGTTCATCAACGGCCAAACCGGCGCAGGCGCAACGCGGCAAATCGTCAGTCCGATCGACCAGACCACGCAGGTTGGAAGCGTGATCGAGCCGACGCTCGTGGACGTGAACGCGGCGATATCAGCCGCGCGCGAGGGATTTGTCAGTTGGAGCCGCACGTCGGCCGACGCGCGCGCCAAAATCCTTGGACAAGCCGCCGACCTGCTGGAGAGACGCGCGGCGCGCTTCATCGCTCTGTTGCAACGCGAGGGCGGCAAGACGCTGGACGACGCGGTCTCGGAAGTCCGCGAAGCCACGGATTTCTGCCGCTATTACGCCGCGCAAGGCCGCGAGCTGTTCGGCGCCGATAAAACCCTGCCGGGCCCGACCGGTGAGAGCAACGTGTTGCGGCTGCGCGGCCGCGGCGTGTTCGCCGCGATCTCGCCGTGGAATTTTCCGCTGGCGATCTTTACCGGGCAGGTGACGGCGGCGCTGATGGCCGGCAATGCGGTGGTGGCAAAGCCCGCCGAGCAGACGCCGTTGATCGCGATGGAAACCGTTCGCTTGCTGCAAGAAGCGGGCGTGCCCGCTTCCGCGCTGCAGCTGTTGCCTGGCGACGGCAGCATCGGCGCGGCGCTGACCGCTCATCACGAATTGGCCGGGGTCGTCTTCACGGGCTCGACCGAGGTCGCGCGTTCGATCAACCGCACACTCGCCGCCAAGGACGGCCCGATCGTGCCGCTGATCGCCGAGACTGGCGGCATCAATGCGATGATCGTGGACGCGACCGCGCTGCCCGAACAGGTCGCCGACGATGTCGTGACCTCGGCGTTTCGCTCCGCCGGCCAGCGCTGCTCGGCGCTGCGTCTGCTGTTCGTCCAGGACGACGTCGCCGACCGCATGATCGAGATGATTGCAGGCGCCGCGCGCGAACTCAGGCTTGGTGATCCCCGCGATCCATCCGTGCAGATCGGACCCGTCATCGATGCCGAGGCAAAACAGCGGATCGAGGCGCATATCGCGCGAATGAAGCGCGAAGCCCGCACCCATCTTGTCGGGCAGGCGCCCGCCGGCCATTACGTCGCGCCGCATATTTTCGAACTGGCGAGCACCGATCAGCTGACCGAGGAAGTTTTCGGACCGGTTCTGCATGTGGTGCGCTACGACGCCGAACGGCTCGATGATGTGCTGCGGTCGATCGAACGCTCGGGCTACGGGCTGACGCTCGGCATCCAGTCGCGGATCGACGACAGGATCGACGCCGTGGTCGACCGGCTTTCCGTCGGCAACGTCTATGTCAACCGCAACATGATCGGCGCCGTGGTCGGCGTGCAGCCGTTCGGTGGCCACGGATTGTCGGGCACCGGCCCCAAGGCCGGTGGCCCGCATTATCTGCCACGCTTCGCGACCGAGCAGACGGTGACCGTCAACACGGCAGCGGCCGGGGGCAATGCGGCGCTGATGTCGGGTAGCGATTGACCGTCATTGCGAGGAGCGCAAGCGACGAAGCAATCTTGCCGTCATTCCGGGATGGTCCGAAGGACCAGACCTCAGATGCGCAATCGCGCATCGGGGAATCTCGAGATTCCGGGTCTGGTGCTCACGCACCATCCCGGAATGACAATAGATGGATTGCATCACGGCGCCAACATCGGTCAAATGCGCGCGAATCCGCCGGCCGCAACAACGCGGCACAAAGACCCACAACAAGACGGGAGCGATCTCACCATGGCAGACGGCATCTTCGCAGGCCTCAAGGTTCTGGATTGCGCGAGCTTCATCGCCGCGCCCGCGGCCGCGACGGTGCTGTCGGATTTCGGCGCGGAGGTGATCAAGATCGAGCCGCCGGGATCTGGCGATCCCTACCGCAACCTGCCGAATTTGCCGGGATATCCGATCAGCCCGCACAATTTCGCGTGGCTCCTGGAATCGCGCAACAAACGTAGCATTGCGCTCGACCTCTCCAGGCCGGAAGGAAAGGCGGTGCTTTATCGGCTCGTGGCGGAGGCCGACGTCTTCATCACCAATTTTCCGCCCGGCGTGCGCCAG
>DASQOU010000245.1:0-12905 GCA_035644295.1 Bradyrhizobium sp. | reverse complement strand
GAGCGCAATCCGGTGGCGAGCCGGCACAACACCGTGGCGAAATTGCTGGCCATTACCGACAGCCGCATGGACTCAAACAGCGCCCTGCCGGGCGCCAAGGAATTGGCGGCGGCGTTTTAGTTTGCGCTCCCGGGGGACGGTAAGAGTCCTGCATTGACTCTCTGCCAATTAGTTATAAAACATAACTATTCTGGACAGGAACAATAGGCCCCATGGCGAACGCCAACTCCGCCGCGCCCCGTCAAACCGGACTGCTCCGGATCGAGCGGACGGGCGCAGTCCTGACCGTCGGCCTCAACCGCCCGGCCAAGCGCAACGCGCTCAACGACGGCATTATTCTTGCGATCGGCGATTGCTTCTCGAATCTCCCGGAAGGCGTCGGCGCCGTGGTGATCCATGGCACCGGCGATCATTTCTCGTCGGGCCTCGATCTGTCGGAACTGACCGAGCAGGATGCAACCGACGGCTTGCGGCATTCGCAGATGTGGCATCGGGTGTTCGATCGTATTCAATATAGCCGCGTGCCGGTCATCGCAGCGCTTCGCGGCGCAGTGATCGGCGGCGGGCTCGAGCTCGCCTGTGCCGCGCATATTCGCGTCGCCGAGCCGAGCGCCTATTTCGCCCTGCCCGAGGGTCAGCGCGGTATCTTTGTCGGCGGCGGCGGATCGGTGCGTTTGCCGCGCCTGATCGGCGTGAGCAGGATGACCGACATGATGCTCACGGGACGGGTTTATTCGGCGGCCGAAGGTGCGGCTTACGGCTTTGCGCAGTATCTTGTCGCGGAGGGCGAGGCGCTGGCCAAGGCGATGGAGCTTGCCGGACGGATCGCACAAAACGCGCCGCTGACGAATTTCGCAGTGCTGCAGGCGCTGCCGATGATTGCAGAAGCCAATCCGCAAACCGGTCTTCTGATGGAGTCGTTGATGGCGACCGTGGCGCAGAGCGACAAAGAAGCAAAACTTCGGATTCGCGCCTTCCTCGACCGCAAGACCGCCAAGGTAAAGCCCGCCTGACATGAGCGCCAAACCCGACATGTCCGTGCCGACCAAGGGCGACCGACTGGCGCGGGGCGGCAAGGCACATCCGCTGCGCGCGATTTCGTTCGGCGATCCCGCGGTGTCGATCGATCGCCGCGCCGACGGCACCATCTATCTGAGGCCGAAAAGAGCACTCGGCGAATATCCGGAACGGCTGACCGACCGGCTGCACCATTGGGCGGAGACAGCACCAGACCGCATTTTCATGGCGGAGCGCGACAAGGGAAACGGCTGGCGACAACTCACTTATGGGGAATTGCTGGCCGCAAGCCGGCATATCGCCTCGAGCCTGCTTGCGCGCAATCTTTCGGCGGAGCGACCGATCGTTATTCTTTCCGGCAATTCGATTGATCACGCGCTGGTCGCGTTCGGCGCGTTATATGCGGGGATCCCATTCTGTCCGGTGTCGCCGGCCTATTCGCTGGTGGCGAAGGATTTTGCCAAGCTCTCCTATCTGATGCAGCTCCTGACCCCTGGCCTGGTATTCGCCGACGATACGGACAAATTCGCCCACGCGCTGGAAGCGAACGTTCCCCAGGGAACCGAGATCGCCGCCTCCTTTGGCGCGTTGCCCAACCGCGCCGTGACGCGGCTCGCCGATCTCCTGGCGGCGCCCTTGCATGGCAGCCTCGATGCGGTGCACGAAAAAATCGGCCCCGAGCGAATCGCGAAATTCCTGCTGACATCGGGTTCGACCGGCAATCCCAAAGCGGTCATCAACACCCAACGGATGATCTGCGCCAATCAGGTGATGATCCGCGAGACCATGGCGTTCCTGAAAGACGAGCCGCCCGTGATCGTCGACTGGCTGCCGTGGAATCACACCTTTGGCGGCAATCACAATATCGGGCTGACGCTCTATAACGGCGGCTCGATGTATCTCGACGCCGGCAAGCCGATGCCCGGCGGCATCGAGGAGACCGTGCGCAATCTGCGCGAGATCTCACCCACGGTCTATTTCAACGTGCCGAAGGGCTATGAATCGCTGTTACCTTATCTCCGCGAAGACAAGGTATTGCGCGGAAAGCTCTTCCATCGGCTGCAGGCGATGTTCTTCTCGGGCGCGGCGATGTCGCCGTTCGTCTGGGAAAGTCTCGACGAATTGGCGGTCCAGGAGACAGGCTTTCGCGTACCGATGCTGACGGGCCTTGGTGCCACCGAGACCGCGCCCTTCTTCATGTCGGCCAATCCGCTCACCAGCCGCTCCGGCCATGTCGGGCTTCCGGTCCCCGGCAATGAGGCGAAGCTCGTTCCCGACAATGGCAAGCTCGAGGTTCGCGCCAGGGGACCGAACGTTACGCCAGGCTATTGGCGTCAGCCGGAGCTCACCGCCGCCGCCTTCGACGAGGAAGGTTTCTATAAGTTTGGCGACGCCATCAAGCCGGCCGTTGCGGATGATTTGAGCGCCGGCTTCGATTTCGACGGCCGTATCGCCGAGGATTTCAAACTGGCGAGCGGCACCTGGGTCAGCGTCGGCCCGCTCCGCGCGCGCTTTATCGCCGCTTGCGCGCCTTTGGTGCGCGACGTCGTGATATCAGGCATCAACCGCGACGAGGTCTCGGCGCTGGTCGTGCTCGATCCCGACGGTTGCCGCCTGATCAATCCGACGCTCACCTGCGACGACATCGCCGCGGTCGCGGGCGATCCGCTGGTCCGCGACGCGTTTCGTGTGCGGTTTGCAAAATTTATCGCGACTTCGACGGGATCGTCGACGCGGATCGCCCGCGCCATCCTTCTCGATGCGCCGCTGTCGATCGATCGCGGTGAAGTCACCGACAAGGGTTCGATCAATCAGCGTGCGGTGCTGGATCACCGCAGCCACCTGATCGACGCGCTTTATTCGCCGACGCCGGCCGCGGACGTGATATGGCCGTAAGCCAAAGAATTATTCGTCTTCAGGAGGAAACCATGCAGTTGAAGGATCAAGCCGCGATCGTCACCGGCGGCGCATCGGGATTGGGCGCCGCCACCGCGCGCAGGCTCGCAAGCCAGGGCGCCAGGGTTGCCGTGTGCGACCTCAACGCCAAGCTTGCCGAGACCGTCGCCACCGAAATCGGCGGTGTCGCCGTGGTCTGCGACGTTGCGGACGCGGCCTCGGCGGAAGCCGCCGTCACTGCTGCTGCCAAGGCCCATGGCCCGGCGCGCGTCGTGGTCAATTGCGCCGGCATCGGCGTCGCCAAGCGGGTGATCGGCCGCGATGGACCGATGCCGCTCGCCGAATTCGACAGGGTAATCCGGGTCAACCTGATCGGCTCGTTCAACATGCTGCGGCTTGCGACCGCGGAGATGTCAAAGCTGGAGCCGCTTGCAAGCGGCGAACGCGGCGTGGTGATTTCAACCGCGTCGATCGCGGCCTATGACGGCCAGATCGGGCAATCCGCCTATTCGGCTTCCAAAGGCGGCATTGTCGCGATGACCTTGCCGATCGCGCGCGAGTTGGCGCAGTTCGGCATTCGCGTGCTGGCGATCGCACCGGGGCTGTTCCTGACGCCGCTTCTGGCCAATCTGCCGCAGGAGGCGCAAGACTCGCTCGCCGCGGCGATTCCCTTTCCGCGCCGGCTCGGTCATGCCGACGAATTTGCGTCGTTGGTGTTGCATATGGTCGACAATCCATACTTGAACGGCGAAGTGGTGCGGCTCGACGCATCGCTCCGCATGGCGCCGCGCTAGGTTTGATTCATGAGAATAGAAATGCAGCGCGCCAAGGGCTCAGTCTTACCTCTCCCATGGGGAGAGGTCGGTCCGCGCAGCGGACCGGGTGAGGGGGTAATATCTATCATGAACATCGTAACCCCTCACCCCGACCCTCTCCCTATGGGAGAGGGGGCACACTACCGTCGCCGCGATGTGCTACTTCAATCCGGCTATTCCAGATAAGGGCTCCGTGAGCGATGTTCGTCAATCGGCGCGACGTGCAGATCCAGTGGGGCGATTGTGACCCCGCCAACATCGTCTATTACCCGCGTTATTTCGAGATGTTCGACGACTCGACCTCGATCATGTTCGAGGCGGCCGGCTTCTCCAAGCAGGACATTGTCCGGAAATACGGCCTGGTCGGGATTCCCATGGTGGATACG
Organism: Bradyrhizobium sp.; assembly: GCA_035644295.1. Taxonomy (GTDB): domain Bacteria; phylum Pseudomonadota; class Alphaproteobacteria; order Rhizobiales; family Xanthobacteraceae; genus Bradyrhizobium. The sequence goes on along the minus strand of DASQOU010000245.1, from coordinate 8,791 downwards.
CGGGCAAAATTCTACATCGCCTCGACTCACGGCGACTGGATCACGATCGAGAGCCGGGTCGAAAGTTTCAAGCGATCGAGCTTCGAGGTGACCCACAGGGTGTTCAAGGGCGAGGCGTTGGCGATCGAGGCATTCGAGACCCGGGTGCTGGTCGGACGTCATCCAGACGATCCCACGCGGCTGAAATCGGCGGCGGTGCCGGAGGAGATCATTGCGAAATTCATGCAGGGCTGACCTCAGCCGGCGCATGACGGAAAGAAGAGAAAGTTGTCCGCAGTTTATTGATTAGACCAGGAATAACATCCACGGGAGGAATGCATGAAGAAGCTCCGTCTCTCCGCCGCCGTTGCGGCGGCAGCCCTCGCGCTGCCGGCGTTCGCCGCGTGCGCGCAGACCAGCGAGATTACCATCGGCATCTCGATCTCCACCACCGGGCCCGCAGCGGCGCTCGGCATTCCCGAGCGCAACGCGCTCGAATTCGTGCCGAAGGAAATTGGTGGGGTGCCGCTCAAGGTCATCGTTCTCGACGATGGCGGTGACCCGACCAATGCCACCACCAATGCGCGGCGCTTTATCACCGAAACCAAGGCCGATATCATCATGGGCTCGTCGACGACGCCGCCGACCATCGCGGTGTCCAATGTCGCCAACGAGGCCGGCATTCCCCATATTGGTCTCGCGCCTTTTCCGGTCACGCCGGAGCGGACGAAATGGTCGGTGGTGATGCCGCAGCCGGTCCCGATCATGGGCAAGGTGCTGTACGAGCACATGAAGGCGCATAACGTCAAAACCGTCGGCTACATCGGCTACTCCGATTCCTACGGCGATCTCTGGTTCAACGACTTCAAGACGCAAGGCGTGCCGATGGGCATGACGCTGGTCGATGAAGAGCGCTTTGCGCGGCCCGATACCTCGGTCGCGGGGCAGGTCTTGAAACTCGTCGCCGCCAATCCCGACGCGGTCCTGGTCGGCGCCTCCGGCACCGCGGCGGGCCTGCCGCAGACCGCCCTGCGCGAGCGCGGTTACAAGGGCCTGATCTACCAAACCCACGGCGCCGCCAGCATGGACTTCATCCGCATCGCCGGGCCGGCGGCCGAAGGTGTGATCATGGCGTCGGGACCGGTGATGAATCCGGAAGGCCAGCCTGACAGCGCCTTGACCAAGAAGCCGGGGCTTGCGCTCAACACCGCCTACGAGGCCAAATATGGCCCCAACAGCCGCAGCCAGTTCGCCGGACATGGCTATGATGCGTTCGAAGTCCTCAAGCGCGTCATCCCGACCGCGTTGAAAACGGCAAAACCCGGTACGGTAGAGTTCCGCGAGGCGATCCGTCAGGCCTTCCTGAGCGAACGCGAAATCGCCGCGAGCCAGGGCGTCTACAACTGGACCGAAAAAGATCGCTCCGGCCTCGACGACCGCTCGCGCATCATTCTCACGGTGAAGGACGGGAAATACGTGCCGGCGATGTGAGGGGGCACAACACCTATTGTAGGGTGGGCAAAGCGAAGCGTGCCCACCATTTCGGGTGATGACGCTGATAAAGGCGGTGGGCACGGCGCAAGGGCGCCTTCGCCTACCCGACTTCTGTCTCAGCCGTCATGGCCGGGCGTGTCCCGGCCATCCACGTCTTGGTCGCCGCCAAGAAAGTAAGACGTGGATGCCCGCGACAAGCGCGGGCATGACGATGGGTATTTTTCGAGCGTTCAGCGCTTAAATCCCATCAACGTTTTCCTAAGCAAACCCGAGATAACTCGCCGCCACCCGCGGGTCCGCCGCGACATCCGTCGCGGTCCCATGCAAAATGAACTCGCCGAGCTCCATCACATAGGCGCGGTCGGCAATTTGTAGCGCGGCCTGCGCGTTCTGTTCGACCAGCAGCACCGATACTCCGCTCGCGCGCAACTCGCCGATGGTACGGAAGATGTCGGCGACGATGATCGGCGCCAAACCAAGGCTCGGCTCGTCCAGCATCAACAGCTTTGGGGCGCCCATCAACGCGCGGCCCATCGCCAGCATTTGCTGCTCGCCGCCGGACAGCGTTCCCGCAAGCTGCCGGCGCCGCTCTTTCAACCGCGGAAACAGCGCATAGACGCGTTCGAGCGAGATCGCCGCGACCGCCTTGGCGATCCGGAACGCACCGAGTCTTAAATTGTCCTCGACGCTCATGGCACCGAATAGCTCGCGATGCTCCGGCACCAGGCTTAGGCCCGCCGCGACGCGGTCCTCGATTTCGAGCCGCGCCAGGTTTTGCCTCGCGAAGCTGACGCGGCCCCTCACAGGCAGAATTCCCATGATGGCGTTCAACAGCGTGGTCTTGCCGGCGCCATTGGCGCCGATGATGGTGACAATCTCGTTCTCGGCGACATCGAGCGAGACCCCACGGACCGCCTCGACCTTGCCATAGGCGATGTGCGCCTCGGAGACCTGCAACAGCGCGCCCGGGCCTGCATTCATGCCACGGCTCCGAGATAGGCCCGGATCACATCGGGGTTGGCCTTGATCGCTTCGGGCGCGCCTTCCGCAATCTTGGTGCCGAAGTCGAGCACCACGATGCGGTCGGCCAGATCCATCACGAATCCCATGTCGTGTTCCACGAGCAGCACCGACATGCCACTGTTGCGAAGCTCGCGCAGCAATTTGGCGAGCTGTTGCTTTTCCATATGCCGCAGGCCCGCGGCCGGCTCGTCGAGCAACAGCAGCATCGGATCGACGCAGAGCGCGCGCGCGATCTCGACAATGCGCTGCTGGCCGAGCGACAAGCTGCCCGCGAGCGTATCGATGTGTGCGCTCAAGCCCACCCGCTCGATCTGTCGCGCCGCTTCCGCCAGCAATTTCGCTTCATCCGCTCGGTCGAGGCGGAGCATGCTGGCGAGCGCGCCGGCCTTTCCCCGTAGATGCGCGCCGATCGCGACATTTTCCAGCACCGTCATGTCAGGCACCAGTTTGACATGCTGGAAGGTCCTGGCGATGCCGAGTTTTGCTACCTCCTGTGGGGCTGCGTTAATTTTGTTGCCGAGGACGGAGATCGTACCGCCGGAAGAGGGAAGCACGCCGGTGATCAGGTTGAAGGTCGTGCTCTTGCCGGCACCGTTGGGACCAATCAGGGCGACGATTTCGCGTAGCCGGACGTCGAAGGAGACGTCGTTGACCGCGATCACGCCGCCAAACGCTTTGCGCGCATGATCGATCTGCAGAAGGACGCTGGGGGCTGCCTTGTCTCTGGTGCGCGGAGGCAAGGTGAGCGATGTGTCAGGCCGGTTGCGATGTAGCTTGAACGGTGTGTGCGCTATCAGCCACGGCCATACGCCGGTCGGGGCCAGCTGCAGCAGGGCCACCAGCAGGATGCCGAACACGATGGTCTCGAGCTGGCCTTCGCCGTGAAACAGATACGGCAAATAGCTCTGAAGAATTTCCTTGAGGATGACGACGATCGTAGCCCCTAGCACGCCACCCCAGACATAGCCGGCGCCGCCGACCACCGCGATGAAGAGATATTCGATCCCGGCCTGCGCCCCGAATGGCGTCGGATTGGCGGCGCGCTGAAAATGCGCATAGAGCCAGCCGGACAGTCCGGCGAGCACAGCCGCGTAAATGAACACCAGAAGTTTGGCGCGCGGCGTCTGCACGCCGAAGGCTTCGGCGGCGACATGGCCGCGCCGTAGCGCGCGGATTGCCCGGCCGGTGCGCGAGTCCAGCAGATTCGTGGTGAGCAGCGCGCACAGTAACACTGAACTCCAGATCGCATAATAGATCGTCCCCGGATCGATCATTTTGAACGCGCCGATCGAAAGCGGCGGGATACCGGAGATGCCGTCATTGCGGCCGAGGAATTCAAGCTTGCTGAACAGATAAAACAGGCCGAGGCCCCAGGCGATGGTGCCGAGCGGCAAATAGTGGCCCGACAGCCGCACCGTGATCAGGCCGAGCGCCACCGCCGCGATGCCGCTGACCAGGAGCGCGAGCGGCAGCGTCAGCCAGGGCGAGAGGCCGTAGGCCGTCGTCAGGACCGCGGTGGCATAGGCGCCGAAGCCGCAAAATGCCGCCTGTCCGAACGAGGTGAGACCGCCGACGCCGGTGAGCAGCACGAGCCCCATCGCCACCAGCGCGGCCAGCCCGATATTGTCCAACAACACGATCCAGAACGGCGGCATGCCCGGAATGAACGGGATCGCCGCCATCGCCGCCGCGAACACGATCATAGGGAGCCGCTGTCGCATTGCGATCAATCCTTCTCTTCCTCGACCGCGGGCGCTGCCAACGACCGCAACAGGAGAACCGGAATGATCAGCGTGAAGACGATGACCTCCTTGAAATTGCTCGCATAGAACGAGGAGAAGGCTTCCACGCCGCCAACCAAAAGCGCCGCGATCGCGGTCAAGGGGTAGCTCACAAGCCCGCCGATGATCGCGGCCACAAAACCTTTCAGGCCGATCAGGAAGCCGGTGTCGTAATAAAGCGTCGTGATCGGCACGATCAGGATTCCCGAAATCGCACCAATGACGGAAGCCAGCAGGAACGCGATTTGTCCCGATAGCGCGGTTCGAATACCGACGAGACGCGCGCCCAGGCGATTGACGGCAGTGGCGCGAAGCGCCTTGCCGGTGAGGGTGAGACTGAAGAACAGCCCGAGGCCCGCGATGAGCGCGAGCGTGATGACATAGACCGCGATGCTCTGGCCGGTGAAGCGCAACGGATCGATGGTGAAGACGGCGTTGGATAAAGCGGGGCCGCGCTGGCCTTCGGCACCGAAGAACACCAGCCCAAAGCCTTGCAGCGCGAGATGGCAGCCGACCGAGGCTATCAATAGCACCAGCACCGAGGTGTGGGCGATCGGGGCGAACGCGATGCGATAGAGAAAAAGCCCGATCGCCGCGACGATCGATAGCGACAGCGCGATATTGAGGGCAATCGGATTTTGACGGCCGGCGATCGCATATGTCAGGGCCAGGATAGCCGCCGGCAGCAGAACGTTGACCGCAAAGGCCCGTCCGACCAGCGAGAGCTGCAGCGACCTTCGGCCGGCGAACAGGTCGAGGCCAAAGGCGACGATGCCCATCGCCAGCGCCAGCCGCGCGGTGCCGGGCACCTGACCTGATGACAGCGTGGCGTAGGTCAAGGCGCCATAGGTGACGAATTCGCCTTGCGGAATCAGGATGATCCGCGTGACGGCGAATACCAGCACCAGCGCAAGCCCGAGCAGGGCGTAGATCGCGCCGTTGGTGATGCCGTCCTGCAGCAGGAACAGCATGATCGTCGTGTTCAAGACCGGGCGCTCCCCTCACCGGCCGGGCCGTGCGCGCCCGACTTCAACAGCCCCTGAAACGGGTCGCTGATATTTGATATACTTTATAACAATTATCCTATATAATCTCAAGGCGTGGCCGGATTCCCCGCTGGCCATTCAACCTATCGGGATTGCGAGCACCGAGCGATGACCGTTTCCAAAGCCGTCGATGTCACCAGGGCGCCCCGCCCCGCCCGCAAGGAGGGTATCGACAACGCCACCCAGGACACCCCGATCCAACTCGGCGAACTCGCCGGGCTGCTCGGCTATTCGCTCAAGCGCGCGCAGTTGAAGATCTTCGAGGATTTTCTACGCTGCGTCGCGCCGCTGCAACTGACCCCGGCACAATTCTCGGTCCTGCTGCTGCTCGACCGCAATCCCGGACGCAACCAGACCGAAATCGCCAATACGCTTGGAATCCTGCGGCCGAATTTTGTGGCGATGCTTGACGGCCTCGAGAGCCGCGATCTGTGCGCCCGAATGCGCTCGACCTACGACCGGCGCTCGCACATCCTGGTTCTGACCGAGAAGGGCCGGGTGGTGCTGGCGCGGGCGAAAAAACTCGTCGCCGCCAAGCACGAGGCGCGCCTCAACGAACTATTGGGTCCCGCCAACCGCGCCACCCTGCTCGGCATGCTGGACAAGATCGCAAGAGAGTTTTGAGGTACCCGCCTCGTCCTGAGGAGGCGCGTACGCGCCGTCTCGAAGGACGTGTTCGCACCGGGACCTCATGGTTCGAGACGCGCGAAGACGCGCTCCTCACCATGAGGGAAGGACCCATAAGCCGTTGATTTTGGTGAATGTCGAACCGTTCAGCTGGGGTGCAGACATCAAGCCGCGATGATACGGCCCGAGGCCTTGGGGGATTTGAGTCCTGTCAAGAACAGCCGTTCGATCTCAAGGATCGGGAGCGGCCGGCTGAACAGGAATCCCTGCATCTCAGTGCAGCCTTCGGACGCAATTTTGTCGCGCTGTTCCGTGGTTTCCACGCCTTCGGCTGTGGCGGTCATGCCCATTCCAGCCGCAAGCGCCGCGATGGCTCGTACGATATTGAGGGAGCCGGCACTTTCCGTAATGTCTTTTACGAACGACCGGTCAATCTTGATCTTGTCGAACGGAAAGCACTGAAGATAAGTCAGCGATGAGTATCCGGTGCCGAAGTCGTCCATCGCGATCCGAACGCCGAGCGCCCGCAACTGATGAAGAACTGCAAGCGTGGTGTCTCGGTTGTGCAGCAGGACAGTCTCGGTAATTTCGATTTCGAGCCGCGTGGGGTTCAGGCCCGAGGCGGCGAGCGCGCCAATGATGACCTGCATCAGGCCGGGGCTGCGAAATTGCACCGCTGAAATATTGATGGCGACGTGAAGATGTTCGGGCCATTGGGCTGCGGTCGTGCAGGCCTGCCGGATGACCCATTCCCCGATCGGGACAATAAATCCGATCTCTTCGGCCAGCGGAATGAATTCGGCCGGACCGACCAGCCCTTGCGTCGGGTGATTCCAGCGTATCAGCGCCTCGAACCCGCTGATTTCGTTGCTCGAAAGATTTAGCACCGGCTGATAGTACAGTTCGAACTCACCGGCAGGCAGCGCCCTGCGCATATCCTGCTCCATGACGCGGCGGGTTTGCATTTGCAGATCCATCGCCGGCTCGAAGAAGCGGAAGGTGGCGCGTCCATCGCCTTTCGCCCGGTACAGCGCAAGATCCGCATTTCGCAGCAGCCTGTCGGGCCTCAAGCCGTCACCCGGGCCGACCGCGATGCCGACACTGGCGCCGATCACGGCCTGATGGCCGTCGATGTCGAAGGGTTCGCCCATCAGTTTGATGATGCGCTCCGCCAGAGCTGTTGCCTCGGCTGGGTCGGTGATCGGGGCTTGCACGATGACAAACTCGTCGCCGCCCATCCTTGCGACGGTGTCGTTCTCGCGAACGAGCCCGCGTAGCCGGTCCGCGACGATCTTGAGAAGCTTGTCGCCGGCAGGATGGCCGAATGTATCGTTCACCGCCTTGAACTGATCGAGATCGAGGTGATGAACCGCGACCATTTCCTCACGGTGAATTCGGCGGCCCAGGGCTTGTTCGAGCCGCTCGTTCAGCAACACGCGATTGGCAAGATCGGTCAGCGCGTCGTGGTGGGCCATGTATTCGATCTTGACCTCGGACTGGCGCTGCTCGGTGATGTCTTCATGGGTCGCAACCCAGCCGCCGTCGGGCATCGGGCGATGGCGAATCTTGAAGGTGCGGCCGTTCCTCAACTCGACGATGCTGTCGGTAGGTTCGTGGGATACGGCGACCTTGGTGCGCCAGTGCAGGTACTCGTCCCTGGACATCGCGGGAAAGCTCCCCACCTCAAACCGCATGTCGACGATGTCGGTCAAGGGCGTTCCGGGGCCGACGCGGTCGCGCGGAAGATTGTACATCTCGACGTAGCGGTCGTTGCACACGATCAGTCGATGCGCGGCATCAAAGAAGCAGAGCCCCTGCGACATGTTGTTGATCGCGGTATCGAATTGCAGGTGGCGCACCCGCAGTTTCTCCTCCTGCTCCTTGCCGACCTCCAATTGCCGTTTCAAGCGAGCGCTCATTTGCTCCCGCGCGGTGATGTCTTCGTGAGTGGCCATTCCGCCGCCGCCCGGCATCGGATAAATCGTAAATGCAATGATCCGGCCGTCGGCGAGCTCCTGTACGGACGTGCGTCGGACGACGCCGCTTCCGATCAGCTCGCGGGTTTGCTCGTCGGGCTTCGAAGGAGCCTTGGATCCCAAACTCAACCGATGCTGGATGAGCTTCTTGATCGGGGTTCTCGGCCTGACCTGCTCGGGGCCAAGTCCATAGATTTCCATGTATCGCTTGTTGCAGAACACGAGTTCTTCGTTGTCATCGAAGATCATCAATCCCAACGCGAGATTGTTGACGGCAGCCTCGAGCAGCCAGTTCGGGTGGGCCGATTCCGGGTCGGTGGCACGCCGGGCAGTATCCGTCATTTGTGTTTCCCCTGCCGCAATGCGGGTGCGCTCCGGCAACGGAGCCCCCACATAGAAACCCAACGTGGTGAACCCGATCCACCATCGGGCGGCATTCTTCCGGATTGTTCGGAATTCGCTAAACAGAGCGTTAACGCTCTTGGTCACGCAGAATCGGCTTGCAGGTAGCGGAAGGCAGTTGGAGATCAGACGAAACACTCCTGCGCCTGCTCAATCCACCAAAATCACCCTTATGTCGTTGACATTGGTGAGCGTCGGGCCGGTCTCGAGGAGATCGCCGGTCGCAGTGAAGAACGCGGTCGCGTCGTTGTTGTCGAGATAGGCTTTTGGATCGAGCCCGAGCGATCTCATTTTTGCAAAGGTGTTTTGGTCGATCATCGCACCTGCGGGATCGCTGGCGCTGCCCGCCCCGCCGTCCGCGCCGTCGGTGTCGCCGGCCAGTGCCGAAATCCCTGGCGTGTCCTGGAGCAAGCCGGCCAGCGCCAGCGCATATTCCTGGTTGGGGCCGCCGCGCCCGTTGCCG
>DASQOU010000244.1:0-6791 GCA_035644295.1 Bradyrhizobium sp. | reverse complement strand
TCCAACTTCCTGACCAACGTTCCGGCCGATGCCAAGTTCATCAAAGTCGACGACTATACGGTCGATGTGAAGCTCGACTCGCCCAATCCCATTCTGACGTCACAATGGGACGGCTGGTTCATCATGGACAAGAAATGGTGTGAGGAGAACAATGCGGTTGCCCCGACGCCGGCTTCCGCCACCACGCCGAGCTATGCGTCGCTGCACGAAAACGGCACCGGCCCCTTCATGATCGAGAGCCATCAGCCCGGCGTGAAGACCGTGTTCAAGGTGAACCCGAATTGGTGGAATAAGCCCGAGCACAATCTCAAGGAGATCATCTTCACGCCGATCGGATCGGCGGCAACGCGGGTCGCTGCGTTACTCTCGGGCGAAGTCGACGTGATCGAGCCAGTTCCTACCCAGGATATCCAGAGGGTCGATGCGAGCGGCACCGCCACAGTCCTGACCGCGCCGGAAATTCGCACCATCTTCCTTGGCATGGACCAGGTGCGCGACGAACTGCTGTACTCCAACATCAAGGGCAAGAACCCGTTCAAGGATATCCGCGTCCGCGAAGCCTTCTATAAGGCGATCGATGTTGAGCTGATCAAGAACCGCGTGATGCGCGGCCTTTCGACACCCTCGGCGCTGATGATTGCGCCGCAATTGTTCGCGCCTTCAAAGGGCTTCACCCGGCCGAAAGCCGACCCCGACGGCGCCAAGAAGCTCATGACTGAGGCGGGCTATCCCGACGGCTTCGAAGTCACGATGGACTGTCCCAACGACCGCTACGTCAACGACGCTGATATCTGTCAAGCGGTGGTCGGCATGCTTGCGCGCATCGGCGTCAAGGTGAACCTGCTGGCGCAACCCAAGGCGCAATATTTTGGCAAGGTGCTCAAGCCCGGCGGTTACCAGACCTCGTTCTACCTCTTGGGCTGGACACCGGCATCGTCGGATTCCCATAACGTGCTGTACGATATCCTGGGCTGCCGCGACGACCCGAAGAATCCCACCCGCGGCGAAGCCAATCTCGGCGGCTATTGCAACAAGGAGCTGGATGCGCTCGCCGACAAGGTCCTGGTCGAGACCGACACGGCCAAGCGCGACCAGATGATCAAGCAAGCCTACGAAATCGCGATCAAGGACTACGGCTATATCCCCCTGCACCAGCAGGCGCTGGCATGGGGCGTCGGGAAAAAAGCGAAATTGGTCCAGCGTGCGGACAATGAAGTCCTGCTCTACTGGGCGACGAAACAGGCAGAGTAGGATTCTCAACATGAAGTCCCGGAAGCAAAGGCTTCCGGGATTTGTCGTTTCGGGCTACGCCATCCGGGTCCGCTGTTGGGGACTTGGACATCAAATCAACCGAAGTCGACCCAAGTTCGGTTGGGCGCCGCGCCTCTAAAAAAAGAAGTGAAAGGAAAAGATGCTCGCTTTCACTCTTCGCCGGGCAATCCAGGCCATCGGCGTCATGATCGCCGTCGGAATCATCTCGTTTTCGATGTTCCGATTCGCGGGCGATCCGGTCAACCAGATCGTCTCCATCGACACCTCGGCCGCCGAACGCGCCGAAATCCGAAAATCGCTCGGCCTGGACGATCCGGTGCCGGTGCAGTTCGCCCGCTATTTCGCCAACGCGGCGCAATTCAAGTTCGGCGTCTCCTACCAGTTCCGCCTGCCGGTCGCCGACCTCTTGAAGGAGCGGATGCCGGCAACGCTGGAATTGGCCACCTGTGCCACTATACTTGCGATGGTTTTCGGCATCCTGATGGGGGTCTATTCGGCACTGAAGCGCGACACCTTTCTGGCGAAGATATTCCAGGCGGTTTCGCTGATCGGGATTTCGCTGCCGACCTTCCTGATCGGCATTCTCCTGATCTACCTGTTCGCGGTGGTGCTGGGCTGGCTGCCGTCGTTCGGCCGCGGCGAAGTCGTGCGGATCGGCTGGTGGACCACCGGGCTTTTCACGGTCTCCGGCCTGAAGGCGCTCATCATGCCCTCGATTACGCTGGGCTTGTTCCAGATGACGCTGATCATGCGGCTGGTGCGGGCCGAGATGCTCGAGGTGCTCCGCACCGACTATATCCGGTTTGCGCGAGCCCGTGGCTTGACGACGCGCGCGATACATTTCGGTCACGCCCTCAAGAACACGCTCGTTCCCGTCATCACCGTTGCCGGGCTGCAATTTGGCTCGGTTATTGCATTTGCGATCATCACGGAAACTGTTTTCCAGTGGCCGGGCATGGGGCTTCTGTTCGTGCAGGCGGTGCAAAATGTCGATATCCCGATCATGGCGGCTTACTTGCTGATGGTGTCTCTGATCTTCGTCACCATCAATCTCGTGGTGGACATCCTCTACACGGTGGTCGATCCGCGCCTGCGTTCCACCCTCAGCCGCCCGGCATGACCCCGAGAGAACGCATGTCCGACGCCGCCGTCCAGAACAAGGCCAATTCCAATGCGTCGCACGAAGGCTTGCGACCGGGTGGCTGGCTTCACCGCGCATTCGCAAGCGACGTATTCTACTCGTTTCGCCGCTCCCGGCTCACCATGGCAGCCGCTGCCGTAACCTTGCTGTTCTTTCTTCTCGCGATCTCGGCGCCGCTTCTTGCCGCGCAAAATCCGTTCGATCCGGCGCAGCTTCAGTTGCTGAACTCGCGGATCGCGCCGCTTTGGACGGCGGATGGACAAAGCCCGTTCCTGCTGGGCACCGACGAGCAGGGCCGTGACGTATTCTCGGCCATCCTCTACGGCCTGCGCATTTCGCTTACCGTCGGCGTTCTCGGCGTAATCTTCTCCGGCACGCTCGGCATCATGCTTGGCCTGATCGCCGGCTATTTCGGCGGGACCATCGACGGCCTGATCATGCGCATCGCCGATGTGCAATTGACCTTCCCCGCCATCCTGATCGCGCTTTTGATCAACGGCGTCGCCAAGTCGATGTTCGGCAATCGGCTGGACGCCATGAGCACCCTCGTCGTGCTGGTGTTCGCGATCGGGCTGAGTTTTTGGGTGCAATATGCGCGCACGGTGCGCGGCTCGGTGATGGTGGAAAAGAACCGGGATTACGTGGCGGCTGCGCAACTGATCGGCCTCCCCGCCCCCGTGATCATGCTGCGGCACGTCCTGCCGAACGCGATGGGGCCGATTTTGGTGATCGCGACCATCAATCTGGCGCTCGCGATCATCACCGAGGCGACATTATCCTTTCTGGGAGCTGGCATGCCTGACACCATGCCCTCGCTCGGCACGCTGATCCGGATCGGCAACAATTATCTGTTCGCCGGCGAGTGGTGGATCGTCGCCTTCCCCGGCTTTGCGCTCGCGGCGTTGATCCTCTCCATCAATCTGCTGGGCGACTGGCTGCGCGACGCGCTCAATCCGAAACTCCGATGAGACGCACAAACACTTCCCGATGTCGGACCGCATGACCGAACCTGTCCTTTCCGTCCGCAACCTCGGGGTCGAATTCGTCACCCGCCACAGCGTCCTGCGTGCCATCGACGGCATTTCCTTCGATATCGCCAAGGGTGAGGTGCTGGGCGTGGTCGGTGAATCCGGCGCCGGAAAATCCGTCACCGGGCTCGCGGTGATCGGCTTGATCGATCCGCCGGGCCGCATTGCGGGTGGCGAGATTTATCTGTCGGGCATGCGGATCGACAACCTGCCGGGCGAGGAAATGCGCCGCATCCGAGGAAAGCGGATCGGGATGATTTTTCAGGACCCGCTCACCAGCCTCAATCCCCTTTACCGGATTGGCGAACAGCTGGTCGAGACCATCAGGACGCACACCCATTTGTCGGAGCAGGCCGCGCGCAAGCGCGCCATTGACCTGCTCGCGGAAGTCGGCATTCCCGCGCCCGACAAGCGTATCGATGCCTATCCGCACGAGTTCTCCGGCGGCATGCGCCAAAGGGTGGTCATTGCGCTTGCGATCTGCGCCGAACCGGAGCTGATCATCGCCGACGAGCCCACCACCGCGCTCGACGTCTCGGTGCAGGCCCAGATCATCTCATTGATCAAACGCCTCGGGCGCGATCACGGTACCGCCGTCATGCTCGTGACCCACGACATGGGGGTGATCGCCGAGACCTCGGACCGCGTTGCGGTGATGTATTCCGGCCGTATCGCCGAAATCGGCCCGGTGAGGGACGTCGTTCAGAATCCGCTGCATCCCTATGCCAAGGGCCTCATGGGCGCGATCCCAACGCTTGCAAGCGACGCCCCGCGACTGGTCCAGATACCCGGTTCGATGCCGCGGCTTTCCGCGATCCCGCCGGGCTGCTCGTTCAACCCGCGCTGCGCGTTTGCGTTCGAGCGCTGCCGGATCGATCGGCCGGAACCGATTGCACAGGGCACGCAAGCCGTCGCCTGTCATCTCTATGACACCGCCGCAAAGGACACCGCGGCATGACAGCGAAGCCCTTTGTCGAGGTGAAAAACCTGCGCCGCGTCTTCGATGTTTCAAAGCCGTGGCTCAACCGCGTGCTCGAAGGCGGCCACCTCGAATTCCTCAAAGCCGTCGACGGCGTTACCTTCGACATCAACAAGGGCGAGACCTTTGCGCTCGTCGGCGAATCCGGCTCGGGCAAGACCACCGTGGCGCGTATGGTGGTCGGACTGTTGCCGCCGACATCGGGCGAAGTCGTCATTGACGGCGTTTCCATGAGCGACGCACGCCAGTTGCAAGCGCGCCAGCACCTGCGCCGCCGCATCCAGATGATTTTCCAGGACCCCTATGCGAGCCTCAATCCGCGGCTTCGGGTCGATGCTATCGTCGCCGAGCCGATCCGTGCCTTCGACCTGATTCAGGGCGATCAGAATATTCGCTCGCGCGTGGGGGAACTGCTTGGGCTGGTCGGCCTGCATGCCGACGATGGCTGGAAATATCCGCACGAATTTTCCGGCGGCCAGCGGCAGCGCATCGCGATCGCCCGCGCGCTGGCCTCAGAAGCCGAATTCATCGTCTGCGATGAGCCGACCTCCGCACTCGATGTCTCCGTGCAGGCGCAGATCCTCAATCTGATGCGCGACCTGCAGGACAAATTCGGCCTCACCTATCTCTTCATCAGCCATAACCTGGCCGTGGTGCGCCACATGGCCAATCGCATCGGCGTGATGTATCTCGGCCGCATCGTCGAGATCGCGGAAGGCCGCGAGCTCTTCAGCCGTCCGCGAATGCCCTACACGAAGATGCTGCTGGGCGCGGTGCCTGATCTGGCGATGTCCGGCCGCCAGCGGGTCCCGGTCAAGGGCGAAATCCCGAACCCGATCGACCCGCCGCCCGGATGCGCGTTCAATCCGCGTTGCCCGCTGGTTTTCGACCTTTGCCGCCAAAAGGCCCCCGAGCTGATCGGCGGCGTCGCCTGCCACGCCGTCAACAAGCCCACTGAGGCCGCCGTATCTGCATGATCACATTGATGGAAGCCCGTTGGCAGAGCCTCCCGGCTGTGGTCAAGTGCGCCGCACTCAAAAGCCCGCTAGCAATGGACAACCATGAGCAACATTAATCCGGATCCGTTCACCACCAGGCCCGAAATCGAGGGCACGTTCGGGGTGGTGACGTCCACCCACTGGATCGCCACTGCGGTCGGAATGAGCATCCTGGAGAAGGGCGGTAACGCTTTCGACGCCGGCGTCGCCACCGCATTCACCTTGCAGGTGGTCGAGCCCCATTTGAACGGCCCCGGCGGGGATGTGCCGATCATCGTGCACGATACCAAGCGCGGGCGCACCGAGGTGATTTGCGGCCAGGGCCCGGCGCCGGCGGGTGCCACCATCGCGCATTATAAGAACGAGGGCCTGGAAATGGTGCCCGGCACCGGGCTATTGGCAGCCTGCGTTCCCGGCACGTTCGAAGCCTGGATGCTGCTGCTGGGCGATTACGGCACGATGCGGCTCCGCGACGTGCTGGAGCCGGCCATTGCCTATGCCCGCGACGGCTATCCGTTGGTGGAGCGGGTTTCCGCAACCATCAAGACCGTCGAGCAATTGTTCCGGAAGCACTGGGCCACGTCGGCAGCGGTTTATTTGCCCAACAATGAAGTACCGAAGCCCGGAGCGATCTTCACCAACAAGCAGCTTGCCGAAACCTATACCCGCATCCTCAAGGAAGCCGAAAGCGCGGGCGGCGACCGCGTCGCCCAGATCGAAGGCGCCCGCAAGGCGTGGTCGCGCGGCTTCGTGGCTGAAGCGATCGACCGTTTTTGCCGTACCCAGGAGGTGATGGACGTCTCAGGCTCTCCACATCGCGGCGTGCTCAGCGCCGACGACATGGCGCGCTGGCAGGCGACCGTCGAAGCGCCGCTGAGCTACGACTACGGCCGTTACACCGTCTGCAAGGCCGGCGTCTGGAGCCAGGGCCCGGTGATGCTGCAGCAGCTGGCACTGCTCAAGGGTTTTCGGCTCGACGGGCTCGACCCCGCCGGCCCCGAATTTATCCACCTGCAGGTCGAATGCGCCAAGCTCGCCTTTGCCGACCGTGAGAAGTTTTACGGCGATCCGAAGTTCACCGATATCCCGATCACCACCCTGTTGTCGGATACCTATAACGACGAGCGCCGCAAACTGATCTCGGACACAGCCTCGCTCGACTTCATCCCCGGCTCGGTCGAAGGTTTTGGCGCGGTGGTGAAGCTGCGCCGCCAGGAAGGCAACCGCGAGGCGGTTGGCGCCATGGGCTCCGGCGAACCCACCGTCGGCCGCTTCGGCGAGGTGCGCGGCGATACCGTGCATTTCGACATCATCGACCAGGCCGGCAACATGATTTCGGCAACACCATCCGGCGGATGGCTGCAATCCTCGCC
>DASQOU010000243.1:0-9253 GCA_035644295.1 Bradyrhizobium sp. | reverse complement strand
CCGCGTTCCACTTGACGGCATTGATCTGCATTACCTGCATGTGCCGGGCGTCGGCCCTAGCCCGATGCCGCTGCTGTTGCTGCACGGCTGGCCCGGCTCGGTGTTCGAATTCCTCGACATCATCCCGCGTCTCACCGATCCCGCGCGCTTCGGTGGCGACGCCCGCGATGCCTTCACCGTGGTGGCGCCGTCCCTGCCGGGATATGGACTCTCTTTCCAGCCCGGCCAGAAACGGTACGGCGTTCCAGAAATGGCCGACTGTGTTTCAGCTCTCATGCATGAGGTGCTCGGCTTTACCCGCTTCGGCGCGCAAGGGGGTGACTGGGGTTCAGCCGTTGCCAGCCGGCTCGGTTACGCCCATGCGGAGCGGATGATCGGCATCCACATCAATCTGATGATGGCCGCGGGCCGCGACGCCTCCGCCTTCCCCAATCCAACCGAGGAGGAGCGGCGTTACCTCGGTGAACTCGCGCATTGGACGCGCGAAGAGACCGGTTATCAGTGGATCCAGGGCACCCGTCCGCAGACGCTTGCCTTTGGCTTGACGGACTCACCTTCGGGCCTTGCAGCGTGGATCGTGGAAAAATTCCGCGCCTGGTCCGATTGCGGCGGCGATGTCGAGCGCGCGATCGGCCGGGACCGCATGCTCGCCGACATTTCGCTATACTGGTTTACCGGGGCGATCGGTTCGTCGTTCTGGCCGTATTATGCGAGGCTTCACGGCTCGGCCATCCTTCCCACCGGCGAAGCCATCACGGTGCCCACCGGCTACGCGCAATTCCCGCGTGAAATTCTAAAGCCCCCGCGCACGGCAGCGGCGCGCGTGTTCAAGGACATCCGCCGCTGGAGTGTCATGGAAAGGGGCGGACATTTTGCAGCCCTTGAACAACCGGAGCTGCTCGCGGGCGAGGTGCGCGCTTTCTTCCGCGAATTGCGGTGATGCTGGCAGCTAGAGCGTTTTCGAGCGAAGTGGATACCGGTTCGCGTGAAGAAAACGCGTCAAAACAAGAAATTAGAGCGTCGGTTCTGATTCAATCAGAACCCATCTTGCTCTAAGGTTAGGGTGGGCAAAGCGACAGCGTGCCCACCACATCGGCTCGTGAGCCCGGTTTGGCGGTGGTGGACACGGCGCGAAGGCGCCTTTGCCACCCTATATCCACGCGACCATCGTTGACGCCTACAGCCCGCTCAGATCGTCCGGCACGTTGCCGAATTTTCTGAGCAATTGCGCATCGCCGAATTCACCGATCATGGGATCGCCGCTGCGGCTGAAGGCGACCGCGCCGATGCTGCCGGCCGCGCGCGACAAGGTTTCCGCGCGCCGCAACGCGCCTGACGAACTCTGGCATTCTTCGGCGGCGCCCGCGACCGGCGAGCCGGTTTCATCCTGCAGAAATGGCATTGCGACGTAATAGGTGACATCGGCCATTGTCCGCTCCCTTCTGTTGATCAGGCAGCCTCGCCGCTTGCTCGCGGCAGCCGTGCCGGAGCCCGATCGGTTGAGGCCGCCATCTGCAATTCCCTCAATTCGATTTCCAGATACTCGTTCGCCATGATGAGCGCCCTGATCGTGCTGCGGAGGTTTCCATCGCACATCGCGATCGCCTGGTCGCAAGCATGTTCGTAGTGATCGATGTCGGGCGACGAAGCAGGCTCGGACATGACGAATCCTTGGAAGAGGTTGGCGAGGGAAAAATATGTTTCTCTTTTGTTCTTGTTGAGTCAAGGCCTGAAGCCGGTCCTCGCCCAGGCCGGGCGAGGTTCGGCCGGCCCAAGGGCCGGCCGCCCAAACAGGGGGTACCGCGGGAACGAAAACAATATCCGACGCTTAACGCCTGTTGGCAGGGAGTGGGACGCATGGGTCTTGCAATATCCAGGAGACCCGTGGTGCTGATCGTCGAGGATGAGTTTCTGTTGAGAATGGATGCGGTCGACATGATCGCAGATGCCGGGTTCGAAGTTATCGAAGCCGCGAATGCCGACCAGGCCATCGTAATTCTGGAATCGCGTCGCGACATCACTGTGGTTTTCACCGATATCCAGATGCCGGGCTCGATGGATGGGTTGAAGCTTGCCCGGGCGATCCGAGGCCGCTGGCCGCCGATCAAGATTGTCGCTACTTCGGGCCACGCTAATGTGGGGGAACCCGATTTGCCCGATGGCGGACGGTTTGTTCCCAAGCCCTACAGTTCGCGCCAGGTGACAGGCGTGCTGCACGAGTTGACGAGCGGCATGTGAGCGGTCATTCCGGGGGCGTCCAACGGGTCCGCGCAAAGCGCGGCCCCGTTAGACGCGAACCCGGAATCTCGAGATTCCCCGATGCGCAAGTGCGCATCTGGTCTGGTCCTTTCGGACCATCCCGGAATGACCATTTTACGCAATGATGTCCGGCGTGATCTGGTCTTCGATGAAGGCGATGCGGTCGCGCAATTGCAGCTTGCGTTTTTTCAGCCGCTGTAGCCGCAACAGATCCGGCGCGGGCGATTGGTGCAGGGCATCAATCGCGGCGTCAAGGTCGCGGTGCTCCTGCTGCAGCCGTGCGAGCTCGGTTTCGAGTTCGCGCTCATCTTCGTCGGTCATGGTGTTCTTAATTGCAAACGCGGATGAGATTGCGAAAGGTTGCGGAAGCCGAGCAACGAATATCCTCCCTGCCCGCCCGGTCCGCAAGCAAGTTCACGAAAAAGCGGGCGAACGGAATTTGGTGCCGCCGGCGTTGCGGGCTTCGGCCGGAACCGGACGGCTCAGCCGGCCGGGCTCCAATCTTTTGTTTTTGACGTGTTTTCTAGCGCGAACAGGCGTCCATCCCCGGCTCAAGTCCGGGCCAGGCTCCGCTGGAAATACGCTCTCAATCATGACCCAGTTGATCAAGCCGGATCATGCGCTCATCTCTTTGTCAGGCATGATCTTTTTCGGCACACCGGCTCGGTTCCCACTCTCCGATTATGCTCGGGTTCCTGCTCACGATTCCTTACAGATGAAACCGAAATATGAGGATGCATTTTTCGATACCCATCGACAGATTCGGGGCTTCGTGTACACTTGGCTGTCCGGATCGAATCTGAGGTCTTAATCCAACCGAGGAGGTTTCGTATGGCAATTCAGGCGCATCTCGTTGAACTGGAACGGAAACATAAGATTCTCGAAAACGAATTGCACGAAGCTCTCGTGCACCTTTCAACGGACGATCTGCAAATTGTCGAGTTAAAGCGCCGGAAATTGATGGTTAAGGACCAGATCGAGCGGTTGAGACATTCCGCAAGCGATACAGTGCACTAACGAAAGCTCAGCTGGCTATTTTCGTCGTCCGCCGACTGGCCGGCGCGTCGCGCGCCGCCCGGTTTGCCAGCGGACGACGGTGTGTTTTTCTGCACACGCAGTTTGATGCGACCTTCCACACCTAGCAGAGCCCACTTAATTTCCTGCCAGCTCGCCGACATAGTCGGCGATCGCCAATGACGATGTTAGTCCGGGCGATTCTATTCCGAACAGATTGATCAATCCATCGATGCCGTGGTCCCGGTGCCCCTGGATCAGGAAGTCCTGTACCGCGACCGCCGGCGGCACGATCTTCGGCCGCATTCCCGAATAGCTCGGCATCAGCGCGCCATCCGGCAGGGTCGGCCAGTATCGGCGGATCGCCGGATAAAATCGTTCCGCCCGCGCCGGATCGACAGCGTAGTCGATGCTGTCGACCCATTCCACGTCAGGGCCGAACCTGGCCTGTCCCGCCATGTCGAGGGTGAGGTGCACGCCAAGTCCGCCGGGTTCGGGCACCGGATAGATCAGATGCGAAAACGGCGCCCGCGCGGTGCAACTGAAATAATTTCCCTTGGCCAGATACGCCGGCGGTATCAGATCGATCGGCATGCGGTCGATGCTGCGCGCGACCGCCGACGCGCTAAGCCCCGCTGCATTGACAAGAAGCCGGCATTCGAGCGTCAGCGGCGTGGCGCCACCGGCCTCGAACTCGATGTGGCCGTCATGCGCCCTGGCGCCTAACAACGGCGTGTGAAAGGCGAAAGCGGCACCCGCGTCTTCGGCTTCGCCGCGCAGCGCCAGCATAAAGGCATGGCTGTCGATAATGCCGGTGGACGGCGAGAGCAAAGCCGCGTCGCAGTTCAGTGCCGGCTCCAGCGCGCGTGCGGCTTCGCCGGTAAGGGTTTGCAGATCGGAAACGCCGTTGGCTTCAGCGTGCGCCCGGATCGATTGCAGCCTTGCGGCCTCTTTCGGCGTCGTCGCGACGATCAGCTTGCCGCAGTTGCGATGGGGAATGCCGTGCTCGCGGCAATATTCATACAGGGCACGCTTGCCGCTGACGCACATCCGGGCCATCAGGCTTCCCGCCTTGTAATAGATGCCGGCGTGGATCACCTCACTGTTGCGCGATGACGTGACGGTGCCAATCCCCTCGGCGGCTTCCAGGACGATCACCTCGCGACCGGCCAGCGCCAGCCGCCGCGCGATCGCAAGACCGATCACCCCCGCACCGATGACGACGCACTCGACCTTGTCCATTTGAAACTTCGGATCCGGGATTGTTGTCTAGCTTGCCCTGCGCGGGCTTCGCCTGGATTGCACGCGGTGCGCATTCCCGCGCGCAGAGACTATCGCTTCAGTTGTGGGTTTCCTCTTCGTGCAACCCCTTGGATTCGTTTTTAGAACTCCGCGGAACCGTATATTAATGCAGCATTAATCATGTCAGGGCAATTGCCGTAATTTTGGCGCTGATTTCGGATGGTGCGGGTAGGCATTTACCTGATCCAAACCCGTCAAGCCAGACAATCCGCCGCAGAAATCCGCGGGTGATTGATGGCTGGCAAGAATTGGCAGGCAGGCGGCAGGAACACGATTCCCGCAGGGATCGTGGCGTGCCTTTTTGCCGTTGTTGCGCCGTTCCACTTTGCCTTGGCAGCAGGCCGTGACCCCGAACTGCCAGCCTATCTCAGCAACGTCGATCCGAGCCTCGTCTGGGAAGGGATCATTGGCGGGCTCGCTGTCTATTGCCTGCTTGTCTCAATCACGCTGTGGATCGTCTCGGCGGTGCACAAGGCCAAGCGCTCGCAACTGCGCCGAAATGCGTTCGTCAGTTCCGCCCTGAACAACCTCAACCAGGGCGTGGTGATTACCGATCCGCGAAAGCGAATCGTGTTCTGCAACGACCAATTTCTCGAGATGTACGGCCTGGCGCGTTCGGATCTGACCCCGCAGATGACCGGCCGGGAAATGCTGGATCTTCTGCTCAAGCGCGGTGCCGTCGACCTTCGCGTCGTCGAGGACTTCCTCGCTCATGCCGGCACTCCGGAAGGTCTGATCACGGAGTTGCCGGGCGGGCGCCCCGTCGTGATCAAATACTTTCAGCTGCCGAACGGCGGATCGGTGGCGACGCATGAGGATTGCAGTGAGCAGCGCAAGCTTTCGCGACAGCTCGCTTCCACCAAGCAGTTCCTGGAATCGGTGCTCGAGAATGTTCCGGTATGCGTGGCCGCCAAGAATATCGAGGATGGCCGCTACATATTCGTCAACCGCGCCTTCGAACGCTTCTCGCGCTTCTCCCGCGATTTTATTGTCGGCAAGGGTGCCGATGAGATTTTCCAGACCAAGACGGCAGCAAGCATCGAGGCGGCGGACCGGGCGGCGCTCAACGCGCCCGAAGGCCAGTACCGGAACGAATTCGTGGTCGAGCGCGGTTCGGAGAAACGCGTTCTTGCAAGCAACCGCGTGGTCGCGCGTAACCACAAGAACGAGCCGGAATTCCTGATCGCATTGTTCGACGATGTCACCGAACACAGATCGCTTTCCCATGAACTGGAAAATACCAAGAAGTTTCTCGAGCTGGTGGTCGACAACATTCCGGTCTCGCTGATCGTCGAACGCGTCAGCGACGGGCGGTACCTTCTCGCCAATCGCAGTGCGGAAACCATCCTCAACCGGAGTCGCGAGGAAGCCACCGGACTGACTGCTGCGGATATCTTCAATCCAAAGGAAGCCAAGCTGATCATCGCGCGCGACGAGGCGGCGATCAGGAAACGCGGCCTTCTCACTGAGGAACACCCGATCTCGACCAAGGACGGGCTGCGGCTGTTCCTGACGCGCCGCATGACGGTGCTCGACGATGCGGGCGAGCCGCAATATTTGATCAAGACCCATGAGGACGTCACCGACCGCCGCCAGACCGAGTCGCGCATGGCGCACATGGCGTATCACGACGGCCTGACCGATCTGCCGAATCGGGCTGCATTCCTGCAGGCGCTTGCGCAGATGATCGAGGCCTGCGGCGGTACCGATGAGGAGTTCGCGGTGCTGTCGATCGACCTCGACGGCCTGAAGGAAATCAACGACGTGTTCGGCCATGCGATCGGCGACAAATTGCTGATCGAGGTGGCGCAGCGCCTCAAGGCGTCGGCGCGCGGCGGGGTCGTGGCGCGGCTTTCCGGCGATGAGTTCGGATTGATCATCGACGGCAAGCAGCCCGTCGCGGGGATGCTTTTGGCCGAACAACTCGCCGAAACGCTGGCCAAGGAATTCCTCATCGACGGCAAATCGGTTCGCACCGGGGTGACCACGGGCATCTCGATTTTCCCGCACAATGGCGCCGACGCCGCCTCTTTGCTGGCGAACGCCGGCGCGGCGTTGTTCCGCGCCAAGGCGAAATCGCGCGGCTCGATCAGCATCTATGAGCCGGAGATGGATCAGCAGATCCGCGACCGCCGCGTGCTCCACCAGGACCTTTCGGCTGCGATCCGGAACGGCGAGCTCTCGCTGCATTATCAGCCGCAAGCGCTGTCGCGTCAGACCGTCCGCAACAGCGAGGTGATCGGTTTCGAGGCGCTGGCGCGATGGTTGCACCCTGTGCGCGGCTTCGTGCCGCCGTCGGATTTTATTCCGTTGGCGGAAGAGAGCGGCCTGATCGTCGAGATGGGTGAATGGATCCTGCGCGAAGCCTGCCGCGAAGCTGCCTCCTGGCCGATGCCGCTGCAGATCGCGGTCAACCTGTCGCCGGCGCAATTCATGCACGGCGACGTGGTCAGCCTCGTGCACTCGATTCTTCTCGAAACCGGCCTCGCGCCGGGCCGGCTTGAGCTCGAGATCACCGAGGGCGTGCTGATTGAGGATTTCGACCGCGGCCTGGCGCTGCTACGGCGGCTGAAGGCGCTCGGCGTGCGCATTTCCATGGACGATTTCGGCAGCGGCTATTCCTCGCTGAGCTACCTGCAGGCGTTTCCGTTCGACAAGATCAAGATCGATCGCGCCTTTGTCATAAATCTCGGCCGCAATCCGCAATCGGCGGCGATCGTCCGGGCGGTCATCGGCCTTGGCCACGGCCTTGAAATGTCGATCGTCGCCGAGGGCGTGGAAACCCAGGAGCAACTCGGTTTCCTCGCCGAGCAGGGTTGCGACGCGGTGCAGGGTTATTTCATCGGCAAACCGCTGCCGATCGGACAATACGCCGCGCTGGTCGGCCGCGTCGGTGGCAATGCGGTGGAACCAGCGCGCATGACCGGCTGAGTCGCGGTTCCAGGCATTCGGGACCGACCTCCATCTTTTTTTATTGAAGCGCTTTCTTCGCGCGAACCGGTATCCATCCCCTATCAGTGCGGGACAGGCGTCGCTCGAAAACGCTATGGTCCGGGCATGGCGGACTACGACCTTGCGATCATCGGCGGCGGTTTGAATGGTGTCAGCGTTGCGCGCGACGCCGCAGGGCGCGGTCTCAGGGTCATCTTGCTCGAACAGGGCGACCTCGGCAGCGCTGCTTCCGGCGCCACGGCGCGACTGATTCACGGCGATCTCGGGGTGCTGGAGCGGAAGGCGTTTGGGCGCGTGCGCACAGCGTTGGCCGAGCGCGACTGCTGGATGCGGATCGCGCCGCATCTGGTGCGTCCGGCACGGTTTGTGATCCCTGCGCACGCCGACGAGCGTCCGCCGTGGTTATTGCGGCTGGGGCTGCTGCTTTACGATCGGCTCGCCCGGGATGGCCTGCCGGCCTCGGCTGCGATCGACGTCACGCACCATCCGATCGGCAACGCGCTGAAGCGGCCGTTCGGCACGGCGTTCGAATATTCCGATTGCCTGGTCGATGACTCGCGGCTGGTGATCGCCAATGCCGTCGATGCTGCGGAGCGGGGCGCTGTGATCCGTACCGGCGCGCGCTGCGTGCGCGCCGACCGGTTTGATATTTGGCGGCTCGCGGTGATCGATCGTGGCCACCGGCAGGTGATCACGGCAAGGTCGCTGGCCAATACCTCGGGCGCCTGGACTTCCTCGGTCGCAGAAACCGTCCTGCGCATGCCGCCGCCGCGTGGCGCCTTGGTCAAGATGAGCCAGATCATCGTCAGGCGCCTGTTCGAGACCGACAACGTCTATGTCTTTCAGAACCATGACCGGCGGCTGATCTTCGCCAGTCCCTACCAGCGCGATTTCACGCTGCTCGGCACCGTCGCGAACAGGTTCAAGGGCGACCCCGCCTGGGTATCGATGGGCGCCGACGAAATTGCCTATCTATGTGACGCGGCCAACCGGTATTTCCGGGAGCAGGTCGGTCCATCCGACGTGATCAGGACCGTTTCCGGCGCCAACATGGTCGCGCACCGCGCTAGGACCTCCCTCGCGCGCGACGGTTCGATGACGTTCCACGCGCAGCGCGGCAAGGCGCCGTTGCTGACGATCCTCGGCGGCGACATCACGACCTCGCGGCTGCGCGCCGAGAACGCCGTGTCCCGGTTGACGCCGTTCTACCCGATGTCGCCGCGCTGGACCGCGCACGCCGCCCTGCCGGGCGGCGATTTCCCCTGGGAGCAATTCGAGCTGGAAGTCGATCGCGCACGCGAGCGCTGGAGATTCCTGACCGCGGATCAGGCCGGGCGTCTGGTCTCGGCCTACGGCTCGCGCCTTGCCTCTGTGCTTGGAGACGCCAGGGACCGCGCCGACCTGGGCCCAAGTTTTGGACCGGAACTGACCGGCGCCGAGGTGCGCTATCTCATGGCATCCGAATGGGCGCGCTTCCCCGACGACATCCTCTGGCGGCGCTCAAAACTCGGCCTGACCATACCGCGAACGGATCGCGACGCGTTGGCGGCGTTCATGGCGACGGCGGCATGAGGGCCGATTATATTGCGGTCATCCACAGCGCCGCGGTTGAGCCGACGCTGATCCACCGCTAGCTTGCGGCGACGATGGGGCAGGCTGGCATCATGACTGAGGACGCTGCGAAGGCCGCGACGGAAGCGGATTCGCCGAAACCCGAACCGCAGGC
>DASQOU010000242.1:0-14258 GCA_035644295.1 Bradyrhizobium sp. | reverse complement strand
AAGTTCGGTGTAGGCGGTATCGATCAGTACCGAAAACTTGATTTCGGAGGTGGTGATGGCGCGGATGTTGATATTGCGCGCGGCAAGCGCGGCGAATGCCTTGGAGGCGACACCGGCATGGCTGCGCATGCCGCTGCCGATGACGGAGACCTTCGCAACGTCGGTGGCGCTGTCGAGTCGGGCATAGCCGATCTTGGCCTTGGCCGAGGTGATGGTATCGCGGGCGCGGTCATAGTCGGAAGCCGGCACCGTGAAGGTGAGGTCGGTGGTCTTGCCGTCCTCCGAGACGTTCTGCACGATCATGTCGACGTTGATATTGGCGTCCGCCAGCGGGCCGAAGATCGACGCTGCGACCCCCGGCTTGTCCTCGATCTGACGGACGGAAATCTGTGCTTCGTCCTTGGAAAAGGCGATACCGGTGACGACGTGGCTTTCCATGATCTCCTCCTCGCTGCAGATCAGCGTGCCCGGCGGCTGGTTGGCGAACGGGTCGATATCTTCAGGCTTGTCGAAACTGGAACGCACGAAAATCGGCATGTTGTGCACCATGCCAAGTTCCACCGAGCGGACTTGCAAGACCTTGGCGCCTTGCGAGGCCAGTTCCAGCATATCCTCGAAGGCGATCTTGTCGAGCCGGCGCGCCTTCGGAACCACCCTGGGGTCAGTCGTATAGACGCCGTCGACATCGGTATAGATATCGCAGCGGTCGGCGTGAATGGCGGCAGCTATCGCCACCGCCGAGGTGTCGGAGCCGCCGCGCCCCAGCGTGGTGATTCGGTTGGTCTGGGGATTGATGCCCTGGAAGCCGGCGATGACGGCGACCTCCTTACGTTCCCTGAACCGGTTGATCAGCTCTGCGCCGTCGATGTCGAAAATCCGCGCCGAGGCGTGGGCCTCGCTGGTCAGAATCGGAATCTGCCAGCCCTGCCACGAGCGCGCCTGAATGCCGATGGCCTGCAGCGCGATTGAGAGCAGCCCCGCGGTGACTTGTTCGCCGGAAGCCACCACCGCGTCATATTCGCGGGCGTCGTGCATGGCTGAGGCCTCGCGGCACCATTCCACCAGCTCATTGGTCGTTCCGGCCATGGCCGAGACGACCACGGCGACGTCATGGCCGGCATCGACCTCGCGCTTCACGTGACGCGCGACGTTGCGGATGCGGTCGATATTGGCGACGGATGTGCCGCCGAATTTCATCACGAGGCGGCCCATGACGACTGGTGCATTCCCCTGCGAGGATAAGTAATGTGACGATACGCAAAAACGAAGCGCGGCGGCCAAAAGGCGCGTATACATAGCGGCGCGGTCGGGAGCAAGCAACCGGGTTCCTGCCCTCCCTTAAAAAGGGGCATGGCCCCAGTGGCGTTCAGGCAATTGAGGCAAGCGTATGGGGCGTTATATCGACGACATCCTGCAGCCCGGCGAGAAGGTGCTGTATTCGACCAATGCGCACTGGGTCTTTTATTTTCCGGCGATCGCTGCCTGGATCGTGGCTCTCTTCCTCTTGCTTTTGTCGCGCCAAACCACCACCGAGAGCATTGTCCTGCTGTGCCTGTCGGCTGCCGCCGTGGTGGCGATCGTGGCGCTGTACTGGACCGTGAAGGCCTGGTTCCACCGCTGGACCACCGAAACCGACGTCACCAACATGCGCGTGGTCCACAAGACCGGGTTCATCACCCGAAAAACATTCGAAATGAGCCTCGACAAGGTTGAGAGCGTCGACGTCAACCAGAGCATTCTCGGCCGCATCCTCAATTACGGCAGCGTGACGGTGCGGGGCGTCGGCGAGGGAGCCGAGACGATCGATACCATCGCTTCGCCGCTCGACTTCCGCAATCACATCACCGCCCGATAGGAGCGGCGCGCCATCATGGTCACGCAACCAAATTTTCCTGCGGATTCGTCCCGCGCCGGCGCCTCCACCGTCGATCCCGCCGAGATCGCGAAATTCTCGAGATTGTCGGAGCAGTGGTGGGACCCCAAGGGCAAGATGGCGCCGCTGCACAAGATCAATCCGCTGCGGCTGACCTATATCCGCGACGCCGCCTGCCGCAAATTCGAGCGCAACGTCAAGAGCCTGAACTGCCTCTCGGGCCTGCGCATCCTTGATATCGGCTGTGGCGCCGGCCTGTTGTGTGAGCCGTTCACACGGCTCGGCGCGCAGCTGATCGGCGTCGATCCCTCCGCCAGCAATATCGCGGCGGCAAAACTGCATGCCGACAAGGGCCACTTGTCGATCGACTATCGCTGCACGACGGTCGAAGCGATGGACGTGCGCGAGCGCTTCGACATGGTGCTGGCGATGGAAGTGGTTGAGCATGTCAGCGATGTCGGCATCTTTCTCAATCGCTGTGCGGCAATGCTCAAGCCGGGCGGGTTGATGGTAATTTCAACATTGAATCGCAACTGGAAGAGCTTTGCGCTCGCAATTGTTGGCGCCGAATATGTCCTGCGCTGGCTGCCGCGCGGCACCCATCAGTGGGACAAATTCGTTACCCCCGACGAACTCGCGCATCACCTGCACAACAACAAGCTCGGAATCACCGAGCAGACCGGCGTGGTCTATAGCCCGTTCGCCGACCGCTGGAACCTCTCCTCCGACATGGACGTCAACTACATGGTGGTGGCGGAGGGGGTTTAATAATTCAAAACCATCGTCGTCCCTGCGAAAGCATTAGCGCATACAGGTCCCGTCATACCCCGCGAAGGCGGGGCATCCAGTACGCCGCGGCCTCTGGTATCTTGCTGAGACGGCGCGGAGTACTTGATCGTCCGCCTTCGCGGACGATCACAGTTGAGTAAGTGGCTTGTACGCGAAAGTTGTGCGCATGCCACAGCGCTTTCGCAGGGACGACGGCGCCCTTATTGTCTGGCGCAATCCTGTCATGACGCTGGTCTGGTTGACCGCGCGCGCCACGCCCTGCACGGTGGCTGCGATTCTCATCCGGCTGACCAAATCCCCCCATGTTTAGCATCGCCTCGCTCTGGATTCCCTTCACCCTTGTTGCGGCGCTGGCGCAGGTTGCGCGCAATGCGATGCAGCGGCAATTGACCGGACCGCTCGGCACCTGGGGCGCCACCAATATCCGCTTCCTGTTCGGCTTTCCGTTCTCGTTGATCTTCTTCGCCATCGCCGTCACCGCAACCGGCGATACCGTGCCGTGGCCGAATGCGGCATTCTGGCCGTGGCTGTTGCTCGGCGCGCTCGCTCAGATCGTCGCCACCGGACTGATGCTGCTCGCGATGCACGAGCGTTCGTTCGTGGTCACCGTCGCCTACCTCAAAACCGAGGCGATCCAGACCGCGATCTTCGGCTTCGTCTTTCTCGGCGATCATCTCACCGTACTGAAGGTGATCGCGATCGTGATCGCCACCGTCGGCGTCGTCGTCACCGCGCTGCGCCCCGGCGGCGCGAAAGGTTTTGCCGATCTTCGCTCGACGCTTTTGGGCCTGGTGTCGGCGGCCGCGTTCGCGCTTTCGGCCACCGGGTTCCGTGGCGCGATCATCACCCTCTCCGGCATGTCGTTCGTGACGGCGGCGACCTACACGCTGGTATTCGGGCTGTTCGTACAGACGCTGGTGCTAAGCGCCTACCTTTTGTTGCGCGCGCCCGGCGTGCTCAAAGCGATCCTCGGATTGTGGAAGCCGTCAATGCTCGCGGGCTTCATGGGCGCGTTCGCCTCGCAGTTCTGGTATCTGGCGTTTGCGCTGACGGCGGCCGCCGATGTGCGCACGCTGGCGCTGGTGGAGGTGCTGTTCGCGCAAGGCGTGGCGTATTATTCGTTCAAGCAGCCGCTGTCGGCGCGGGAGCTTGGCGGGATCGTGCTGATCGTAGTGGGGGTGGCGCTGTTGGTGGCGGCGTAGAATTGGTTCTGTTACCGCTTGAACGCGATCAGCACGGCGCCGGCAGTGATCAAGGCAATGCCAACCCAGCCGTTGAGCGAGGGCCGCTCGCCGAGAAAGACCACGCCGAACAGCGCCACCAGCACGACGCTCAATTTGTCGATCGGCGCCACCAGGGTCGCAGGCCCGAGCTTCAATGCACGGAAATAACACAGCCATGAGGCGCCCGTGCCGAGCCCGGAAAGCACCAGGAAGATCCAGCTTCTCTGCGAGATCGGTCCCGGATTGGTGAACTGGCCGGTCGCAAACAGGATCATCGCAAAACTGATCAGCACAACCACGGTGCGGATGAACGTGGCAAGGTCGGAATTGATATCCTCGACGCCGACTTTGGCGAAGATCGCGGTTAGCGCCGCGAACACCGCCGACAGCACCGCCCAGATTTGCCAGGAGGAAAAGGTCTCGGGGCTCATCAAGGGGACCTCGGTTAGGAAATCAGCCGTCGTTCCGGGGCGCGAGCCCTGCGACAAAATTGATGCAGGCATCAATTTTGCGCTGGGCGAGCGAACCCGGAATCTCGAGATTCCGGGTTCGATGCTGCGCATCGCCCCGGAATGACGCTGCGCGTCAATTCCTGTCGTCCGGCAGCACCGGCAGCGGCGTCACTTCGACGCCTTCCTCGATCAACGCGCGGGCTTCATCGGGCGAGGCTTCGCCGTAGATCGGGCGATGCTCGATATCGCCGTAATGCATCTTGCGGGCTTCAACGGGAAAGCGCTCGCCGACATTGTCGGCGCTTTTGACGATATGATCGCGCAGTTCCTTGAGTTTTGTGCGCAGCTCGCGCTCTTGCGCCATCAGTAGTGGCGTTGAGGCGGGGGTTGCGGCCTCCGTGGCCGGCGCGGCAACCGCGACTTCGCGGCCCTTCTTGCTCACGATCTGCGGCGCCATGATGGCGCGCTCGACCTCGGCCGAGCCGCAGACCGGGCAGTTCACCAGCTTGCGCTTTTCCTGGGTTTCGTAGGCGGAAGAACTCTGGAACCAGCTTTCGAATGCATGGCCGCGCGCGCAACGCAGATTGTAATGGATCATGCTGATCCCCGCACCAGGTGCAGATGTTCCGGGCCAGCCTTGGGATCGGCGACGCTGAACCGCCTTCCGTGTTGCAGCGACGGCACGGTGTTTCGCGCGCTCTCGACCTTGGATGGATCGATCCTCGCCATGAAAACGCCGGTCTCGGTGCCGCCGCCCTCGGCGAGCACGGTGCCCCAGGGGTCGACGATCAGCGAGTGGCCATAGCTCTGGCGCTTGCTCTCATGGGTTCCGGCTTGGGCTGCTGCGAACACGAAGCAGCCGTTTTCGATGGCGCGGGCGCGCAGCAGCGTGTGCCAATGCGCTTCGCCGGTTCTTACGGTGAATGCGGAGGGCACGGTGAGGAACGAAGCGCCGCTTTCGGCGAGCGCGCGGTACAGCGCCGGAAAGCGCAAATCGTAGCAGATCGTGAGACCGATGCGGCCCCAGGGCAGGTCGGTGATCACAGCGGTTTCACCCGGCTGGTAATTGGCGGATTCGCGATAGCTCTCGCCGCCGGGCAGATCGATGTCGAACATGTGGATCTTGTCGTAGCTCGCGATCACCGCGCCGTCGGGTCCGATCAGGAACGAGCGGTTGACGGCCCGCTCCGGCGACACTCTCAACGCCAACGAGCCGACATGGAGATGGATCTTCAACTCCGCCGCCAGCGCGCGATAGGCCTTGAGCGAAAGATCTTCCTCTTCCGGGGCGAGATTTTCGAACATCGCCTTGCGGTTGGCCTGGATCATGTTGCTCACCTCGGGGGTCAGCACATAGTCGGCGCCAAGGGCAGCGGCCTCGCGGATCAGCTTTGTTCCCTGCTCGAGATTGGCTTGCGGCAACAGCCCGGTGCACATCTGTACCATGGCCGCATTGAAGCTGAGATCAGTGCTCATAAAGTGGCCTTTTCGCCGGCGAGCATCGAGTCGAGCTTGCCGGCGCGGTCCAGCGCGTAAAGCTCGTCGCAGCCGCCGACATGGACTTCGCCAATGAAAATCTGCGGAAAGGTCGAACCGGCGCCAGCGCGATCCCACATCTTTTCGCGAAGCGTCGGATCAATGGCGACGTCGAATTCCGTGAACACGGCTTTTTTGCGTGTCAGCAGCGATTTGGCGGCGCTGCAATAGCCGCAGCCTGGACGGGTGTAGATTTCAATAGCAGCGGTCATGACGCGCTCTGTTTCGAAGAGATGGCCGATTATATGGGAGTTTTATGGCTATCCACAACCCGGGCGAACACCAGCACGTCGACTTGCACAGCTTTGGCGCGCAACAGCGCCCGTGCGCAGGCATCCACCGTCGCGCCGGAGGTCAGGACATCGTCGATCAGGACCACGCGGCGGCCGGCGATCTGTGATTGCCTGAGGGTTGAGACCTTGAACGCGCCCTGAACGTTGCTCGCCCGCTGTGGCTTCGACAGGCCGATCTGCTGCTGTGTCGGCCGGATACGCCGGAGCGCATCGAATGCCACCGTGACGCCGGTTTGCCGCTCGATGATTCGCGCCAATGCACCCGATTGATTGTAGCGGCGGCTCCACGCCCGCCGCCAGTGCAGTGGTACGGGAACCAGCACGTCGGCGCCGTCGAGCAGTTCGTGCCCGGCCCGTGCCATCCAGCGGCCCATCGCGGGCGCGAGGTCCGTGCGGTCCTGGTATTTCAACGCATGCACCAGCGTCCGCGCCACGTCGTCATAGCGCACCGCGGCGCGAGCCCGCGCATAGGCCGGCGGATTGGCGATCGCCTCCATCGAGAGCATGTCAGGCCCGGGGTCGTAGACAAAGGGAATGCCGAGCCGCGGGCAATAGGGCGGCGCGATGAACGAGAGTTTGGTCCAGCATTCGGAGCAGACGCCCTCGCCATCGACCGGTTCGCGGCAGGCCACGCACAGCGTCGGCAGCGCGATGTCGAGCGCCAATTTTGTGGCGTGCGACCACGCCCCACGGCATGCGCTGAGCGCGCCTCGCAAATGGGTGGTGATGGAACGAGATGGCGGTGATGCCTCGGCGTCCATGGGTAGAGGCTAGCGCTGCGGTTGAAGACACTCAAGCCAGAGTCGCGTTCCCCGGATGCAGTGCAGCGCGCCGCAATTGCGGCGTGGTGCGCTGCTGATCCGGGGTCCATCTTCATGCACCGTAATAGGTCCCGGCTCTGCGGCGCACCGCCGAAGAGGCGCTGCGCCGCGTCCGGGACACGGACACGCGCGGCTGGCTCACCAGGTATCCAGTCTCACCCCCGCGCGACGCGCTGGCGCGAGCCTGGGCGGTAGGCAAGCCGCGTGTGGCCGGCGCAATAGGGCAGGCCGTCGACCGGCGTGTTGCCGCAAAAACAGAAATCCTCGGCGCCCGGCGTGCTGATCGGCCAGCGGCACTTCTCCTCGCTCAACTCGAGCAATGAGCAGCGGTGTTCGCTTTGGATCGTCTCGTCGTCGGCCGCGGGCGGCGTCGTGCCGAACAATTCCCGGAGCATCCGATATTGAAGCCTGGGCACCGATCTCGGGCGGCGATCCTTCGCGGCATCATTTCCCGCAGGGCGCCGCGCCTTGACGCTTTTTCCACGCGTCAGATTGAGGCGGGCGAGTTTGCCGATCACGGCGTTGCGGCTTACGCCGATGTCGGCGGCAATTTCGCGGCATGAAAGCTTGGCTACGAAACCGGCTTTCAGGCGTTCGACGCGTTCGTCAGTCCAGGTGGGCTCGTTGGCGGGCATGGTGATGATCCAAGGCAAGAGGCATCGATCTGAATGTGCCGGCCTCGTATCGTCCGAACCGCGCGATCGAGCGTTCCATTAAGGCGTCTTGCCGTTGTCGCGGATCGAAAGCAGCCCGTCCTTGATGGCGAGCCGAATACCTTCCTCGATCAGGGTCCTTGCGACGCCGGGAACGCTGGTGCCGTGGGTGCCCTGTCTCACCAGCTTTTCGAGATAGCCGATGGTGGAGAGCGCCAACGTAATCGGAACGCGGTCGGTTTCGGCTTTTTCCGTGGCCATGCCAAAAAGCTAGCCTTTAATAGGTGTACTGAAAAGTATCTTTTTAGAGTCTATTTTACCCCATTAGGGGCGCTTAAAGTAGCCGATTCAACACGGTCCCCCGACGATGGCGGCCGGAGAACGCCGGATTGCCACAAATGGCGTGACCGGCGTACCAACCTGCATGGCTCACACCCCGACCACGGCGCCTGTCCTATTTGATCGCGCGCTTTTGCGTGCGCGGCAGGATCGCGCGCGACGCCTTGGGCCTGCGACCTTCCTGCTCGATCGCGTCGCCGAGGAGATGGCGGAGCGGTTGCATGCCGTGCTGCGGGAATTCAAGAGCGCGGCTGACGTCGGAACGCCGGGCGATCAGGTTCGCAATGTGCTGGCCGGGCGTCTCAATCAACTCGCGCGTGTCGACCTGCCGGAGCACGAGTCCGAGCCGCTCCCACTGCAGCCGGCATCGCTCGACCTCGTCGTCTCCGCGCTCGCCCTTCAATTCGTCAACGATCTGCCCGGCGTGCTGGCGCAGATCAGCCGCGCACTGCGGCCGGATGGGCTGTTGCTGGCGGCGATGGTCGGCGGCGATACGCTGACGGAATTGCGGCAATGCTTCGCGGCCGCGGAAGCCGAACTTGAAGGCGGTGTATCGCCGCGCGTCGTGCCGTTCGCCGATCTGCGCGATGTCGGCGCGCTGTTGCAGCGTGCGGGGCTGGCGCTGCCGGTCACCGACATCGATCGCATCGTCGTGCGTTACGACAGCGCGTTCGCGCTGATGCAGGACTTGCGGCGCATGGGCGCGACCAACATCCTCATCGAGCGACGGCGGACACCGACCCGCCGCGCCACGATGCTGCGGATGGCGCAGATTTACGGCGAGCGCTTTGCGGATGCCGACGGCCGCATCCGCGCCACTTTCGATATCGTCTGGCTGTCGGGCTGGGCGCCGCATGAAAGCCAGCAGCAGCCGTTAAGGCCGGGATCGGCGAAGGCGGGACTGGCAGAGGCGGTGAAGCGGCGAAAGGATTGAAATTTATTCGTCATGCCCGGGCTTGTCCCGGGCATCCACGTCTTTCTTATTCTGGCTCCAGAAGCAAGACGTGGATGGCCGGGACAAGCCCGGCCATGACGGAGAAAGAATTCGAACCACCTCAGATCAATAAATCGATCAGATGCGGAATCAGCGGAAGGTCGGCCGGCGGCATCTTGTAATCGCGCAATTTGTTGGCGCGGACCCAGGCGAGGTTCTGGCCCTCGCGAGCGATCACATCGCCTTCCCAGCGCCGGCAGATGTAAAGCGGCATCAAGAGGTGGAAATCATCATACGCGTGGCTGGCAAAGGTCAGCGGCGCTAGGCAGGCCTCCTTCACGGTGATGCCGATTTCCTCGTGCAATTCGCGGATCAGTGTCGCCTCCGGCCGTTCACCGGGTTCAAGCTTGCCGCCGGGGAATTCCCACAGGCCCGCGAGCGTCTTGCCTGGCGGCCGTTGCGCGATCAGTACGCGCTTGTCGGCGTCAACCAGCGCGCAGGCGACCACCAGGGTCAGTTTGATGTCGGCCATGTATCGGTAATACGTTGAGGGGTTTTCCGAATCGTCAGACGCTATTCATTAACCCTATTGGGCCTCGAATTCTACGAACGCAATAAGCTAGTCTTAATTCCCGTGAGGCAACGTGGGTGTGGGTTTCATCGGTATAGGATTGGCCATGCTCACTCTCATGAAAATGAAAATGATGAGCGGTTTCCGCAGGGATCATCGCGCTTCCGTCGTGGTTCAATTGCGCCGCCTGCGCAAGGATGAACGCGGCGCGGTGAGCATCATGATGGGTTTTCTGATGGTCCCGCTGGTCGGCTTCCTGGCATTGGGCTTTGAGGTTTCGAACTGGTATTCGATCACGCGCGGGATGCAAAATGCGGCCGACGCGGCGACGCTCGCAGCCGCCCTCAACAACACTGATACTCTTGTTGGAGCACTTCCTGCATACGAAGCCGAAGCCAAGGCCGTCGCCGCAACGTATGGTTTCGTCGACGGGACCAACAACGTTACGATCAACGTGATCAACAACGCGATCTGCCCCGTCACACTCGACACAAACTGCTACAGCGTCTCGATTTCCGGTTCTACGCCGCTGCTTCTGTCCCAGGTCGTCGGCTTCCAGGGCAATGGCAACATCAATGGCTCGCTCCAGAAGCAGTTGAGCGCGGTTGCGATCGCGAAACCCAGCTCGCCTGCAGATATTTGCCTGCTGGCCCTTGCAAAGAGCGGCACGAACCCGGCTATCCACACCAACGGCGCGCCGACCGCCAACTTGAACGGCTGCAACTCGATGTCGTATACGGGGGCCGATTGTAACGGACACAATCTGGGAATTGGCATCAGCTTTACGGTCGGATCGACCAATAACGGTTGCGGCGCTAAACAGAAGACGAATCAAAGCAAGCTATCTCCGCAGGACCCTTATTTGAGCCAGATCTCGGGGAACATTGCAGCCTTCCCCACCCCGTCCGCCGCATGTCCCGGCGGTTTTGGAACGCCGGAAACGACGAAAGGCAACAAGACTTCCGGGGGCACCGTGCTGGCGCCATCGGGGACTTTGAACCTGGCGGCAGGCAACAATTTTCTGTGCGGGGATCAGGTGCTTAACAACAACGTGACCGTCAATACGCCATTGGGGAAGTCTGCCGTCCTTATCATCGAAAACGGCCAGCTCGATCTCAACGGGAACACGTTCCAGACCTCCAAAGGCTCGGCGCTCACGATCGTGTTTACCGGTGGCGATAACACGCGCATCCATGCTCCGACCGACAGCACCAACGGACCTGGCGCAGTGCTCGACATCACGCCGCCGACCACGGGGCCATGGGCGGGCATCGCCATCGTTCAGGACCCGAACTTGCAGGATACGAGTGGCAATCTCGATGTTGCGGCGGCAGGCAACAGCCCTACCTGGAATATCACCGGGCTGATTTATATGCCCAATGCCACCATCAATCTGAAGGGCGCGATCGACAAATCCACCAACGGCAACTCCTGCCTGGTCATAGTCGCCGACAATGTTCAGATCAGCGGCACCGGCGGCTTTCTGAAGGCGAACCCCTTGCAATGCCCAGCAGCTGGCTTGACCACACCGACGGTCCCGGTTGGGGTAACAGCACTCGTCCGATGAACCAGATCGCACGATCAAAGACCTGGTTGCCGGGAAGGCTCGCCTCGCAGCTTGCCCGCAAGACCGCCGCCGCTTGGGCCGACCAGCGTGGCGTGGCCGCGATCGAGTTCGGCCTCTTTTCTATCCTTCTGTTTGCGTCGCTTGCGAACGTCACGGATGTCTCGATCTACATCTACCAGCGGATGCAGGTGGAGACCGCCACCCAGGTCGCCGCACAGCACGCCCTCAAGACGTGCGGCAGCGGCAGCACCTTGCCGGCAACGAAAAACTGCGCCAACCTTTTGAGCGCCATCCAGACGGCGATACAGAGCACTTCGTTGGGTGCGGCGGTCACGCTGCAAAACGGTTCGCCGAGCGAGGGATATTACTGCGTCAATGCTGGCGGCGCGCTGCAGTTTGTCAGCGCCGTCACCTCGAGGCCCGCCGATTGCACGGCCGCGGGCACGCCCTCGCTGCAGCCCGGTGACTACCTCACGATCGCGACGACGTTCACCTATCAGCCGATATTTGCGATGCTCAGTGTAGCAAGCGCCTTCCCGAGCCCCATCACTCGGACAGCGATGATGCGATTGGGGTGACGATGCGCAATCTTTTCAGATCCCTATCGCGGAATCAGCAAGGCACCACCGCGGTTGAATTCGCCATCATCGCGCCGATGTTCATCCTGCTCGTGCTCG
The DNA here is from genome assembly GCA_035644295.1 of Bradyrhizobium sp. Lineage (GTDB taxonomy): Bacteria > Pseudomonadota > Alphaproteobacteria > Rhizobiales > Xanthobacteraceae > Bradyrhizobium. The sequence continues at coordinate 2,530 of DASQOU010000242.1, read as the reverse complement.
GCACGATCGGATTGTGCTTTGCGCTTTTTCTGGTCGGAAGCCTTCATTTCGCGGTGGAAGACGGCGCGCGCTGCGCTTCGGTTAAAGCCGACATTTGCCCAGACACCACGACGACCGTCGCCTATACCCAAAGCCGTTATCTGGGGCCGAACGTGTCGCCGACCTTCACACCCAACCTCAATGCCGCCTGTGGCAAGTCGGTGACCGGCTCGGTCAACTACTCGATAAACGTGGGATTCAGAACTTTGGTCATCCCGGTCTCGGCGACGGCCTGTTATCCCTGAGCGCAAACTCGATCGCCCCCTTCGGCAGCCACTCGAAGGCTTGACCAAGTCGTGATTTTCACGACCGGTAATCGCCGTTGATGGCGACATATTCCTTGGTGAGGTCGCAGGTCAGCACCCGGTCGCGGCCTTTGCCCAGCCCCAGCGCGATCTTGATCTGGATCTTCGGCACCTTCATCGCGGCTGAGACTTCCGCCTCATCGTAGGATGGATCGCGTGCGCCGCGTTTGGCGACACGGATGCCGTTGAACGAGATCGAAAGCTTGTCGCGATCGGCCGGCTCACCTGCCTTGCCGACCGCCATCACCACGCGGCCCCAATTGGCGTCCTCGCCGGCGATCGCGGTCTTTACCAGCGGCGAATTTGCGACCGACATCGCAATCCTGCGTGCGGACGCCTTCGAGACCGCGCCGTCGACGATGATCTCGACCAGCTTGCGCGCGCCCTCGCCGTCGCGCGCCACCTGTTCGGCGAGGTCGGCCAGCACCGCGCGGAAAGCCTTGGTAAATGCCTTCAGGCGGGGGTCGCTGGCGCGGCTGATTTTTGGCGCGCCGCCGGCTGCCGCCGTGCCGGTGGCGAAAGCGAGCAACGTATCGGACGTCGACGTGTCGCCGTCGATGGTCACGGCATTGAAGGTGTCCTCGACACCGGCCTTCAACAGCGATTGCAGCGCGCCCGCCGCGATCGGCGCATCGGTGAAAACGAAGGCCAGCATGGTCGCCATGTCGGGCGCGATCATGCCGGCGCCCTTGGCCATGCCGTTGATCGTGATTTTGGCCTTGCCTAGCCTGACGGTCGCGGTTGCGACTTTCGGAAAGGTGTCGGTGGTCATGATGGCGCGCGCCGCGCTCATCCATTCGCCGGGTTCGGCTTGCGCGGCCAGGCCGCCGAGCACGCCGTCGAATTTGGTGGCGTCGAGCGGCTCGCCGATCACGCCGGTGGAGGCGAGATACACCTCATGGGCTTGGCAGCCGAGCGCCTTGGCGGCGATCGCGGCCGTGAGCGCCGTGGCCTGCCGTCCGGTCTTGCCGGTGAAAGCATTGGCGTTGCCGGAATTCACCACCAGCGCACGGGCCAATGCTCCCTTGGAAGATTTGCCGCGGTGAAGCTTGGCGCGGCACCATTCCACCGGCGCCGACGGGCATTTGGATTGGGTGAAGACGCCGGCCACGCTCGTCCCCTTATCCATGACCGCGAGCAGCACATCGGTGCGGCCCTTGTAGCGGATGCCCGCGGCCGCGGTCGCAAGCTTGACGCCTGCGATGGCGGGCATGTCGGGGACATGGATCGGAGCGAGCGGGGAAACGGCGGTAGACATGAGGGCGCCTTATCATGACAAGGAGGTGGACCGTCATGGCCGGATTTATTCCGGCCATCCACGTCCTTCTTACCTATCGATGAGCTCATAAGACGTGGATGGCCGGGACAAGCCCGGCCATGACGACTTAAATTACTATTGGCTTCGCAGAAGTGACAGCGAATTCTTACTTTTTCGCTGGCGCCATCTTGGAGTCAGCGGGCTTCATCGCATCCGGCTTTGCCGCGGCTTCGCTCGACGCGTCCATGCGCTCGACCTTTGCGGTTTCGCGCAGTTTCGCCACGTAGTCGGCTTGCGCCTTGCGCGTCACATAGGTCTCGATCTGGCTCTTGACCTGCTCGAAGTCGGGTGCCTTGCGGCTGCGCTTCTCCTCGACCTTGATGATGTGCCAGCCGAACTGCGACTTCACCGGATCGGAGATTTTGCCGGGCTCGAGCGCGAACGCGACGGTGGAGAATTCCGGCACCATCTGATCCTTGGTGAAAAAGCCGAGATCGCCGCCGTCGGACGCGCCGGGATCCTTGGATTTCTTCTTGGCGAGTTCGGCAAAATCGGCGCCCTTCTTCAGATCGGCGGCGATCGCCTTGGCCTCGTCCTCGCTCTCGACCAGGATATGCCGCGCATGAACTTCCTGCTCGCCTTCGATCTGCTTGGCGGCCTCTTCGTAAACCTTCTTCATGGCGTCTTCGGTGGTCGCGGCCTTGCCTTCGACCGCCAGCAGATTGTCCATGAGCAGCCGGTTGCGGGTGAAGGCGAGACGGGCCTTGAAGTCGTCGCGGTCCTCGATCTTCTTGGCTTCGGCGGCCTTGGCGACGATCTTCATGTCGATCAGGAAGGCCAGCACGTTTTCCTTTTTGGTCGAAGGGTCCATCTGGGCGAGGCTGGGCCCAAGTTCTTCCTCGGCGAGCGCCAGGTCGCTTTGACGGAT
>DASQOU010000241.1:0-9088 GCA_035644295.1 Bradyrhizobium sp. | reverse complement strand
TCGATGAACACCCATTCGTAGCCGTCACGCTTGGCGGCGGCGATGATTCCACTGACGGACGTCACGGCGGTCTTGATCGACGGTTCGTTGGTGCCGCGCAGCTTGTGCCAGAGCGTGAGCGATCCCTGCGGGTCGGCGTCGACCAGCAGACATGGCTTCGTGGACTTATGGACATGCGCAGCGAGATGGGCGGCCAGGGTACTCTTTCCTGCGCCGCCTTTACGCGATGCGAAAACAATGACGTTCATACTTTCGCCTCCAGATTGACCCCAGAAAGCGAAAATGAATCAGTGCGCTGATTCGTGGAAGAAAAATCTATAACCAAATATGGCGAAGGCACTGATTTGTCGGCGCGGTTGATTTTGAGTCACACCGAACGCCTCGGCAGCCTGAGGTAGCCGGCGGCAGGTCGAACAAACCGAGTCCGGGCGGCAAAAGCCCGCGCTTCAGGTAGCCGGGTATTAGGCGGATCGCTTGTGCCGACGCCATTTTCGCACATGCGCCCTGATACTGAGCGGTCTTCCCGTCGCTGCCGGAGGATCGGGGTGGAAGTAAACCCGGCAATCCGGACTGAGCTGGGATTGCTTTCTGATCATGCAGGCCTTGACGCGCTCGACATCGGGAATCTCCTCGCCGCACAGTCGGAACGCGTCGCCAGTGCACGCCTGCTGCTCCTCGCCGGAGTAGGCCCAACTCGCTACAGGCCACATCAGAAAGCAAAGCGCGATTGCCCGCAGCAGAAAGAACTGAAAATCCCCGGACCGGGCGGCAAAGGCAAACATGAGTCCCCCAAGCGTTGTTTGGCGAATTGTGGGTGAATGAAAAAGGGTTGGCAAGAACGACAGACGCCCTGCATCAGCTTGTAGTGGAAAAGCCGAGCGCGCAGTTCTTCGCGCAAGTCGCGAAGCCTTCAAGGTATGTAGCGCATCGCCCTCATGTTCCGCCGAATGGAACCAAAGGGCGGGATGTGGATTGGCAATTGCGCTTAAAGTAACCTCGCAGGCCCATCATGAAGATTCTCACCATCCTGGCACTTGGTTTATCGCTCTCCCTTGCCGCCTGCGGAAAGGAGCCCGGTCCGAAGGGAGATCCTGGACCACAAGGTCCCGCAGGTCCCCAAGGTGCCCAGGGCATCCAAGGTGTCGCGGGTACGCAGGGTCCTGCCGGAGCACAGGGGCCGCAGGGACCTCAGGGTTCACCAGGAGACAAAGGCGAAAAGGGCGATAAAGGCGAGAAGGGTGACAGCGCGGCAACAAACCTCAGAGCCGTCCAGGCTGATGGCTCGGTGGGTTGCGAGCCGAGCGAGACGCTGGTTTCGGTATTCTGTCCAAGCGGCGGCGCGCCGGATGGAGCGAAGTGCGGCACGGCTCCCACCGTCGGTCTGTGCTTGAAGAAGCCGTGATGTTCATTTCGATGAACTCATCGCGATGTCCGCTGTCTTCGCACACGTGCACATCCGACGATTTGATTACAAGGAGAGGCCACGCAGTTGCTCTAACCACGCACGGAGGCCCGTTCCATTGATCAACTCCAGCCGTGCAGGTATCCACGGGGTAATAAGTGGGTCGGTTTTGATCATCGGCGCGAAGTCGGATGTCGTCGTGACAAATCCCTTTGATGCGCCATCATTAGCAAGCACACCCATCAGGGCGCGCACGTCATTGGCGGCACAAGATTATCTGGTGCGAACGCCTTGACCTGATCAATAACCCGCACTATGCCGTGCGCTTTTTTGACCGCGATCACGTCACGACCGAGGTCACCGCTGCGTGGCGTCAGTGTCACCTCGTCAAATCCCGCCTTCTTATACGCACCAGCGATGATCTCTTCCCACATCCGCGGAGGAATTTGAAAGGCGGCGGCCGGGTCCTTTAACACCATTTCGATAATGTCGAGCCAAGGGAGCGCGACAGCCTCGATGAGTACGCCCTCGCTGGTTTTGTCGCCAGGAACGATTATCGCCTTCATTATCAACTGAGGGAGGTCGGCCGGAATGGGAGGAGGCAAATCGTTGGCCTGATTTTGGTAAATCAGGGGATTGCGCATGAATGGCGGATTAAACATTCCCGGAGGACGTCCCGGCCATGACATTGGTCGCACGGGTGACGGGATTAGAAGTGGGCTTGGTTCTTGCCTATCGTCGTTTGCCATGACCGCAATTGTCCGACGAGTCGGCTCTTTCAGCAAGCGGGCTTGTCGCTTCTACATTGATGGCAGCAATGAGACCCAGACCTCGATTGCGTGGCAGAGATCGACAATCTTGTGGGCTACGTCGTCCCAGAGCGGTGCGGTCAAATCCTTTGTGACCTCGCGCACACCAATCCCTGCCACCAATAATCCTGCTGCTGTTAACCAGCTCCAGATGCGTTCGGGCAGCCGTTTGACCTTTTCGGTTTGCACGATCAGGGCCTTGGCATCGACGACGGTCTTGACCCTTGGGCCTTCGTCCTTAAGCAATGCAATCAGGTCATCAACCTGAACCAAATCTTGCAGGGGTGGTCCCAGGTTGTGACCTGGGCCGATTTTCCGACGCGTCGATGCCTTGCGGAGTTGATCGATGCACGAGGTCAGATCCGCTGCATGGCGCAAGGCTTCTTGCAAACCAGCCTCGATCTCTTCATTCCGTGCATCCGCGGAAGGCACTGCGGTCGAGGTAGGCCCCAGACCACTACGCAATGCGAGCAACGTGGAAGCGGATAGTGCGACGTTGTTCACGGCATGAGCTTGACGCACGCCAGCTCCATGTTCAGTCGGCATTCCCGTATCGGCGACCACTGCGAAAGTTTGACCCTCGCCACCTGCCCGACCATTCGCCGTTGCCGTACTAGCGCCCTCCGCGTCAGCCTGACCCTCGCCTGCTGCCTGTCCGACCGCAGCCACAACTTGAGGCGGCAGCGGTACGAAAGCGGGCTGCGACTCGAACGCGGCATGGTTACGCGGCCTCGGTGGCGGGTCCCACATCTGATTTTGTACCCATACCGGCTGCTGCAGAGGCGGCGGCACGAAAGGGGGTTGCGACTCTAACGCCGCATGGTTGCGCGGCCTCGGTGGCGGGTCGTCCCACCGATCGGGCACCCATTCCGGCCGTTGGGGTGGCGGGGGTGGTTTGTCGTCGTCGTTTGCCATGACGTCAATTGTCCGCCGAGTCGCTGCTTTTCAGCAAGCGGTTGCCGAGCCCTCTGCGAGATCACAGCTACTTTTCAGGAAATTGCGAAAGGCAAATCGTGCGCTCAACTAAGTTGATAGTGCGCGATCAAACACCACCATTCAAGGTCACTCTTCGGCCTATCGTGACGAGAACTTCGTCTCGTTACCTGTACGGTTACTTTCGGCTCCTATTGGGTGAACACATTTTGAATAACCATCTGACGATGCTGGTACAGTTGGGTGGGCTCGAACCACCGACCTCCTGTTCCACAGACAGGCGCTCTAACCAACTGAGCTACAACTGCATCCTAAAGGCGCGGGCCCCAAAAGGGGTCGCGAATGGGGCGGAAACTAGGTGCAACGCCGCTCTTTGGCAAGCGGGAGATCGCGATTCTGGCGTCGTCCCGGCGCACGCGGGATGACACCTTGCTGGCCTCAAGCCGCACGCCATCCAAAGCAAAAAGCCCGGGCTCATCGCCCGGGCTTTTTTTGAACGCAAGCGCTCGATCACGCCGCCGGCTTGAACAGTTTTGACGCGTTGGTCTTGATCGGCTCGACGGTCTCGGTCGCGATCCTCTGCGACAATTCGGCGAGCTCCTTGCCGAAGGCGCTGAACGTCTCGAACTGCTTCTTGGCGTGGGCGGTCCACAATTCCAGCGCTTCGGAGGGCGATTTGACGCCGATCAATTCCTGCGCAAAGTCGAGGTTCGCGGTGGTGTTGGCCTTCACGATTTCCATCAGCTTGGCGGAGTATTCGCTGGCGCCCTTGCTGGCGCTCGCGAACACGGCCTCGATCGTGCCGTTGTTGGTTTCGGCGACGTCCTTGAACTTGGCATAGCTGTCGCGCGCCTGCGAAACACCCTTCTCGGCGAACGCACGCATCTGCTCGGGAACCTCGAACGGGATAACGGAAGCGGAGAAAGGATCGGTGGGATTGGCCATGGCATGTATCCTTCGCGATGGGGTGAGAATGGTGTGACCCCTTGCGCGCCCGGCAACTGCCGGGAACGTCGACTTGGATCACCTGGATTTAGATCAGTTGGATTTTGGATCAGCTGGCGGAAATGCCCGACGTCGGGCTTCCGACATATAATCCGCTTATCATGGCAATTTTGTGCAATGCGACGAAATTTTGTGCGATGCCATATCGCAGGCATAGGCTAGCTGTGCCCAGTCCACAGAGCCTGAGCCTCGCCTTTCCAAAAATCCCTCCCGTTCGGCGAGGACGGTTGATCCTGCAGGCCTTTTTCGGCCTTGGGCTACCTCAGTGTTTTGGCTTTGCCGCCTCCAGCGCCGCGCGGCTGACGATCTGGCCCATTTCGCTCGCTTGTTCCGCCAGCGATCGCATCTGGTTCTGCACATATTCGCCGTGCAGCCGCATGATTTCGGGCAGATCCTTGGCGTGCAGCAGCGATTGGGCGTAATCCAGCGAGGCCTGCACGTTCTTTTCGGCAAAGGAAATCGCCTTGGCGCCGACGTCCTTGGCACCGGCCCGAACCGTTGCGCTCCGCTCCTCGAGCGAACCCGCGGTCGCCTGGGCGTTGGCGAGGAATTTTTCGAAGGCCTTGCGGGCCTGATCGAAGCTCGCCTCAGCCATCGATCGCATTTCCTTTGGAATCTCGAAACGGTCACCTAAGTTTTCGCTCATGGCCTAACCTCCCTGTTGCGCTAAAGGGCCTTCCACGGCCGGTTCCGCCTCGCCTAGAGCAAAATCGGTTCTGATTGAATCAGAACCGGCGCTCTAATTTCTTGTTTTGACGCGTTTTCTTCACGCGAACCGGTATCCACTTCACTTCGCTCGAAAACGCTTTAGCCTCAAACCGTTCGGCAAAACACCCGGCCCGCACGACGCGGCGCCTTTCGCGGCGGACATTTGATGGCCCCTGAGACCCAACGCGGGAACCGCCGACAAGGTCCACGCCAGTTAAGGTTATCCCGGCTTTGGTGTCCTGCTCCCGGCCAGGCCGTGGACCTGCCGCGGGCCAGGGGCGATACTAACGATCCGTTAAGGCTGTCATCTTTTTTGACCGCCGCATCCGTGCCGCCATTGTCGAGCAACAGCCATACCTGCCGGTCGAATCACCACGATGAACAACGCTGAATTCCAGTTGCGGAGCGTCGGCGATCCACGACTGGCGGCGCATGCGACGAGTTCCTTTCCCGCATGGCTGTGGTCGACCGATGGCAAGCGGGTGCTGTGGGCCAATCCCGTCGGCGCGCGGGTGTTCGGCGCTGCCAACGGTGTCCGCCTCGCCAGGAAGTCCTTCGGCCCGGCGGACTCGCACCGGCGGCAGGTCGCGCGGCTCGCCCATCGGCTGCCGCCATCGGGCGCGATCCGGCTGGAGCGTCTGCGCGGCTTCGGCGCGGCGCTCGGAGCGCTCATCACCTGCGGCTGCGCGCGGCTTGAATTTGCCGATGGCAGCCACGGCGTACTGATCGCGACCACTGAGCCGGTCGGCCGCGCGATGCCGCTGTTCGAACGGTTGCAGCGCCTGGTGGAAGACTTCGATACGCCCATCGCCGCCTTCGCACGCGATGGCACGTTGGTCGGTGCCAGCGACGCCACGCGATCGCTGCTTGGTTTTCATACGCTTTCCGAAGCCGGCCTTGAAGAAGCGCGCAGCGAGGCGCTAAAGCATGGCCGCGCCGAAACGCCGGTTGCCGTCGGCCGAATGGTGCTGCAGCGCGTCGGCGCCGGCGCGGATGTCGGCCTCCTCGCGTTGATCGCGCCGGGCGCGACAGCGGTCGCCGGTGTCGGGCATGCCACACTGTTTTCACCGGCAGACGCGATAGTCACGCCGCCCCAGCTTGTCGCTCCGCCAGGAGACCTTCCAATGGTTGATTACGAACGACCACCGCTGTCGGGGGAGGCCCCGGCCGAGTTCGCGCTGATCGACGAATTCGCCGATACACCCGATGAGTCCGCGGCCGCGCCTGAGAGTTCAGGGGCGGCAGCGATCGCACCGCAGCCGACCAAGGCAGCGGAGCGGTCCGACGAGCCCTCGCCGCACCCACAGCGGCATCCGCTGCGTTTCGTGTGGCAGATGGGAGCCGATGGCCGTTTCTCGCTCGGCCCAGACGAGTTCACCCGCCTGATCGGCGCTCACACCGCGACGGGTTTTGGCCGGCTATGGAGCGAAATCGCCGAAACCTTCGGGCTCGACCCGGAGGGCTGCGTCGTCAAGGCGATTGCGACGCGCGATACCTGGAGCGGTATCACCCTGAACTGGCCCGTCGATGGCGGCAGCCACCTGCTGATCGAATTGTCCGGATTGCCGATCTACGACGACGCGCGGAATTTTGTCGGTTATCGGGGTTTCGGCGTCTGCCGCGATCTCGACGGCCTGGCGCGGCTTGACGCGCTGCGCCGCCGCGAATTCGGCCATGACGCGACGAGGTTGGAGCCGGCTTCCTCCGCTACCCCCCAGGCTTTGCCGATGGCTGAGCCGCCTGTGGTCCCCGATGCCGGCGCCTCCGCAGCTCTCCCTCCATCGTCAGGGGCAACCCTTCTTGAGACTTCACAACCAACCGATTTGGAAGCCGCTGCGGAAACGCCCAAGGAAGTGTTGGAGGAAGTGCTGCGGGAAGTGGCGCCGAACGTCGTTCCGTTTCGCCCCATTGGCGAGCCGAAAGCACCGGTCCTGACGTCGGTGGAAAATAGCGCCTTTGACGAGCTTGCCCGGCAATTGTCGGCGCGGCTTGAGCACGACAACGGCGCGGCCGCTCGGCCGAACCAATCCAATGGTCCTCGGGCGGTTGTCGAGCCGCAGGCGGGAGCTGAAACTCCGGAGAAGATCGCCGAACCTCCGACCTGGCTGGCGCGTCCCGAGCCGCCGCCGCGCGGGCAAGCCCGGCGCGACCGGATGCTGCTCGATCTTCTGCCGGTCGGCGTACTGATCTATCGGCTCGATCGGCTGCTTTATGCCAATCCGGCATTTTTGGAGCGCCTGGGTTATCCGGACCTTCATGCCCTCGAGCAGGCCGGCGGCATCGACGCGCTCTACGTCGAACCCGGCGTCTCCAGCGCGAGCAGTACATCGGACACGGGCACGCCGGTGACGATTTCTCCGCCGCAGGTCGCAACCGCAGCGGCACCGGCATCGGCGATCGGTGCGCGCCTCTATACGATCAGCTGGGACGACGAATCCGCGCTGGTTTTGATTTTCTCGGGCGCAGGCGAGCAAAGTGCAGGCTTGGAAAGTGCAGGTTTGGAAAGCGCGGGCGTTGCGGCCGCGATCAGCGGCAACGTCCCCGCGCCAGAGCCGTCCGCCGTCGGCCACGCCAACGCCGAGGAACTCGGCACCATCCTCGATACGACGGCCGAAGGCATCGTCATGTTCGATGCGCAAGGCAACGTCAATTCCTGCAACCGCAGCGCCGAAGCGCTGTTCGGCTTTGACGGCGCCGAACTCGTGCAACACAATCTCGCCGAGCTGTTCGCGCCGGAAAGCCAGGCCGCGGTCAAGGAATATCTCGCCAGCATCAAGGGAAGCGGCGTGGCCAGCCTGCTCGATCACGGCCGCGAGGTGCTGGGCCGCGTCCGCGGCGGCGGCCTGATCCCGCTGTCAATGACGATGGGACGGACGCAGGCCCAGGGTCCGAATTTCTTCGCCGTGTTCCGCGATCTCTCGCAGACCAAAAGAAGCGAAAACCAGCTGCGGGAAGCGCGGCGGGTGGCTGATCGCGCAGGCACCGCCAAGGCCGACCTGCTGGCGCGGATCAGCCACGAGATGCGCATGCCGCTCAATGCCATCATCGGCTTTGCCGAGGTGATGATCGGCGAGCGGTTCGGCGCGCTCGGCAACGAGCGCTACGTCGAATACATGAAGGACATTCGCGCGTCCGGCGAACGCGTGATCGCCATCATCGATGACCTCACCGATCTCAGCCGGATCGAGACCGGCAGGCTCGACCTCGCCTTCGCCAGCCAGAACCTCAATGAGCTGGTCGAGAGTTGCGTCACGGTGATGCAGCCGCAGGCCAATCGCGAGCGCATCATCATCCGTACCTCGCTGGCGCAGATGCTGCCGCCGGTCGTGGCCGATGCCCGCTCACTGCGTCAGATCACGCTGAACCTGATCGGCAATTCGATACACCTTGCCAATACTGGCGGCCAGGTCATCGTTTCGACCGCGCTGTCGGATTTCGGCGAGGTGGTTTTAAGGGTCCGCGATACCGGCCATGGGCTGAACGACAATGAAGTGGCGGCCGCGATGGAGCCGTTCCGGACACAACCTCCCTCGGACCGAGCGCAGGAGGGTTCCGCCGTCAGCCTTTCGCTGACCAAGGCGCTGGTCGAAGCCAACCGCGCGCAATTCCAGATCAAGACGGGTAACCATTCCGGCACGCTGGTCGAAGTGTTGTTTTCGCAGGCGACGGCGAGGACGTAGCTGACCTCATTCGGCGGGCTCGTGCACGCGCTGAAGTCGCTTGACGGACTTTTCGGTAGACGCTGGCTGGCTGCGGAAGAGGTCTTCGTGCGGCAACCCAAACCCCTTGATCATCGCATAGACGGCCGGAATCACGACGAGCGTCAGGATGGTCGAGGAAATCATGCCGCCGATCATCGGCACCGCGATCCGCTGCATGACCTCTGAGCCGGTGCCGGTGCTCCACAGGATCGGAATGAGTCCGGCCATGATGGCGACGACGGTCATCATCTTGGGTCGCACCCGTTCGACCGCGCCGAGCATAATCGCCGCATTCAGGTCGGCGCGCGTAAACGGCTTGCCTTCCACGACTAGCTCCGCGTGAAGCTGCTTCATCGCCTGATCGAGATAGATCAGCATGATGACGCCGGTCTCTGCCGCGACACCTGCCAATGCGATAAAGCCCACGGCCACCGCGACGGACATGTTGAAACCAAGCCACCACATCAGCCAGAAGCCGCCGACGAGCGCGAACGGCAGTGACAGCATCACGATCAGCGTCTCGGTCAATC
>DASQOU010000240.1:0-11428 GCA_035644295.1 Bradyrhizobium sp. | reverse complement strand
AGGAACGGTCCGGTCCGCATATAGAGCTGTCCGTTCTGCCCGATGAAAAACAACGTGCCCTTGGGCACCTTCTTGGCGCCCTTCAGCAGCAGGCCCGCATTGTTGGTCCCCATCTTGTAGGAAAACGTCTTGCCGTCCTTGTCGTAGCCATAGCCCACCTCCGGCTTCAGCTCCCAAGGCGTCGGAGCTGCCGCCTGGGCCAACGCCGGTGTCGTCAATACGGCCAGCGCCGCCGTCATCAAGAGGGTCTTGGTCGAAATTCCCGTCATTCTGCTCGCTCCCAGCCATCTGCTCGCAACGTCGGCAGTCCATCGATTCTGAACAAATCACGAACGCTATCGGCACGTCAACACGGTGCATCGCAAGCCGAGGGCTGACGACTTTTGTGATTCCCCGCCTTTGACTTCACGACTATCTTCCTCGTCAATTCCGTCTAGAAACGGGTGCTCGCGAAAAAAAATGATGGGGATGATTCGGATGAACCACGTTGTGAGAATTTGTTTTGGCGTAGCCCTGATAGTGATGCTCGCGCCCGTCGCCGGGGCGGACGAATTCAAGCTCGGCAACAACCAGAGAATTTCCTGCAGCCGCGGTCTCAGCGCCGGGAAACTCAATACCGCGACCTGCAAATCCTACGCCTACATCTTCAACGTCAAGACCTCGGAATATTTCAGGTGCCAGGTCAGCCTGGCGTTGACGCGCGACAACAAGGAAGTGATCAACGTCCAGGCCGATGGCGGCTGCACCAAAAAGCCCCGCATCTTCGAAACCGATTCCAGCTATTCGTTCGACGCCACCGAGACCGAGCCGCCGAATACCAATTCGTTTTTCGGGCCCGGCGGCTATGCGATATGGGCCAGCGACAACACGACACGGAAGGTACGCGGCTGCATCATCATCAGCTCGGGTCTCGGCTCCGACATTTCGAAATGTCTCGACATGACGTTTCAATGAGCGGTCGGGTGAGCTGAAACCGGATCAGGGAAGCTTCGATGCGCCGAATCCGGCCCGCACAACTCTGCAGGTCCTGGCTTTTCCTGGAAGGCGCCAACGAAGCCGTGTTGCGCCGCGCCGCAGCCAGCGGCGCCGATGTCCTGATCCAGGAGCTTGAGGATTTTACCCCGCCGGCATTGCGCCCGGCGGCGCGCTCGCTCGCGCCGGATCTGTACCGGTCATGGCGGGACGCCGGCGCCGTGGTCGCGGTACGCGTCAATCCGCTCGATGCGGATGGCATGGATGACCTTGCGGCGGTGATGCGCGGGGCGCCCGACATCGTGGCGTTGCCGAAAGTCGCCGAGCCGCATCATGTGGTGCGGCTCGATGAGGCGGTGACGCGTTTCGAGCGTGACTATGGCATCCCCGTGGGCTCGACGGCGTTGCTGCCGAACATCGAATTCGCCCGCGGGCTGGTTCAGACGGCTGCGATTGCGAAGGCCAGCCCACGAACCACCGCCTGCCTGCTGGCGTCGGAAGACCTTGCCGCCGACCTCGGCGCCGAGCGCGGGCAGGACGGCATCGAACTCGTTTACAGCCGGCAGCGCTTCATCGTCGAATGCGTCGCGGCAGGCGTCGTCGCGGTCGATTGTCCCTACATTTGGAGCGATATCGAGGGCGTCGCACGCGATGCGCGCTGGGCGAGGCGGCTGGGGTATGTCGCCAAGAGCCTTGTCGATCCGGCGCATGCCGCCATCATCAACGGCATCCTCGCTCCGGGTGACGACGAAATTCGTCGCGCCCGTGACATCGTCACCGCGTTCGAGGCCGCCCGCGCCGCAGGCCAGGCCCGCGTCGAGGTCGATGGCTCGCTGGTCGAAGTGCCGACCTACCACACCGCGAAGCGCCTGCTCGCGCGCGGCGAGGCGACGCGAGAGTTCGAGCGGCGGGGTGGGCCCGATTGATAGCCTTCGCTTGCGCTGCGCGAGTTCCGTCACCTCTCCCGCTTGCGGGGGAGGTCGACGCGCTCGGCAGCGCAATTGCGCGCCAGAGCGCGGCGGGTGGGGGAGAGTCTATCCCCTCGACCAGCACGTTTTGCGGAGGCACCCCCACCCCAACCCTCCCCCGCAAGCGGGAGAGGGAGCGTACTTTCGTTCTAGCTACAGGATCGATCTGATCGCTATCTGATCAATGCCCGATCCGCGCCGAAGCCGGATGGCCCGGCACCTTGAACCGCTTTCCGGTATCGGTGACCTTGGTGCCGTTGACCTTCAGGATCGAAAAATCCTGGGTCAGGTAGTTTCCCGCCAGGAGATATTTGCCGTCCGGCGTGAACACGACCGCCTCGGGCAACCCGCCGACCTCGATATCCTGGGTCTTGGTCACCTTCTTGCCGTCGATCTTCAGGATCGAGAGGCTGCCGTTCTTCTGGTAGTAGAACGCCTTCTTCATGTTCGAACCGCGCAGGATCGCTGCGACCGCGAGATCGCCCTTCGGCGACATCGCCAGTCCCTCGGGGCCGTCGCCGACCACCACCCGATCGATGATCCGCGGCGGATTGGCTTCGAGGTCGATCACGCTCGTCGTATCAACGCTGCCATCGGAGGAGCCGGCGCCGCCATTGTCGGAGGTGAGCGCGATCTTGCTGTTCGGCGTCACCACCACATTGTAGGGCCACTGGCCGGTCGGCAGGTCGATCTTGTTGTAGGTCACCTTGTCGCCGGCGATGTCGAGCACCGACACCTTGTGCGCGGGGAATCGCACGGCCAGCGCCCGCTTGCCGTCCGGCGTGAACACCGCATGCGCGACGCTGTCGGGGAAGGTGATGGTGTCGGTGATCTTGACGTCGGTACCGTTGACCGAGAGCACGCTCACCGAGTTGTCGCCACGATTGGCGACCAGCGCCATCTTGCCGGACGGGCTGAAGCTTAATCCCGATGGCTGCTTGCCGCCGGTGATCGTCGCTGCCAATTTCGGCGGGTTCGCCTTCAGGTCGATCACGAAGATCTTGTTGTCGGGCACCTGCTTCAGCGCGTCACCTTCCTTCACGACGTCCACCGAATTGGCGACCAGCGCGACCGAACCCGACGGGTCGATGTCGAGGTTGACCGGCGGTCCGACGACTGAATTTTCCAGCTGCAGGGTGGCCGCGATCTTGGGATTTTCGGGATCGGCGAGGTCGACGATCAGAACCTGGTCCTTGCCGGGCAGGGACAAGACGATCTTGCCGTCATCGTCCCATAAAACCTTCTCGTCGAGGCCGACGATCATGAAAGGCTTGGCATGGGCAACGCTGAGCGCGGTGCCGCAGAGCAGGACCGCTGCTCCGAGGGTTAATCCAAAGGATAATCCAACTGTACGAGAGGGCATTATGGCGTTCTCCAGGTGAGGGCCGGCCTCTGATGGGCCGGTTCGCCTCAGAGTACGCGGGGAACCGCATTGTTGCCAAGCGGGCGAGGACCTCCGTCTCGGCGGATCGGATG
The DNA here is from genome assembly GCA_035644295.1 of Bradyrhizobium sp. GTDB lineage: Bacteria > Pseudomonadota > Alphaproteobacteria > Rhizobiales > Xanthobacteraceae > Bradyrhizobium. Next base: position 8,012 of record DASQOU010000240.1, on the reverse strand, counting down.
GGTTGACCGCGGGCTTACGCCCGGCCAATTTCGAAAAAAAGCGGGAGATGTGGGTGGAACGCCTCAAGGGCAAGACAGCGATCGTGGTCGGCGCCGGGTCGATCGGGCCCGGCTGGGGCAATGGCAAGGCCACCGCCGTCACCTTTGCGCGCGAGGGCGCGCAGGTGTTTTGCGTCGATCGCAGCGCCGCGGCCGCCAGGGAGACCGTGGAAATCATCACTTCGGAAGGCGGCAAGGCGGCAGCCTTCGCCGCGGATGCGTCGCGCGCCGCTGACATCGAGGCGATGGTGGCGGCCTGCCTGAAGGCCTATGGCCGCATCGACGTGCTCAATAACAATGTCGGCATTGCCGAGACCGGAAGCGTGGTCGAGGTGTCGGAGGCGGACTGGGATCGCGTGTTCGCCGTCAATCTCAAAAGCGCCTTCCTTGCCATGAAGCACGTCATCCCGGTGATGACGAAGCAGGGCGGCGGCTCGATCATCAACATTTCGTCAATCGCCTCGATCCGTCATCTCGGCATATCCTACGTCACCTACGGAACGACCAAGGCCGCGATGAACCAGATGACGCGCACCACGGCAGTCGAATTCGCCGCGAAAAATATCCGGGTCAATGCGATCCTGCCGGGCCTCATGAAGACGCCGATGGTGGAGCACTCCGCAGGGCTAGCTGCCAGTTATGCCAAGGGTGACATCGAGGCGATGTGGCGCGCGCGCGACGCGCAGGTGCCGATGGGCCATATGGGCGACGCCTGGGACGTCGCCAACGCGGCGCTGTTTCTCGCCTCCGACGAATCGAAATACGTCACCGGCATCGAACTGGTGGTCGACGGCGGCATTACGCTGAAGGTGAATTAGTGACCGTCTTGCGTGCCCCGGATGCTGCGCAGCGCCATCAGCGCGTTCACGCGCGTCTCGACGCGCTATGTCTTGCGGCGTGGTGCGCTGCTGATCCGGGGTCCATAGCGCAACAGCAAATGTGGGTCCCGGCTCTGCGGAGCGGCGCAAAGCGCCGCGCCGCGTCCGGGACACGGAAGCAGGTAAATCGATGCGCCATCGTTTCACAACGCTGATGGTTAGTGCGGCGATCGCTACGGCTGTGTGCGCCGCGTCTGCGGTATTCGCCGCGACTGGCACGGAGCCATCGACCGACGAGCAAATCGATTCCACGCCTTGCATTGCCGCCCTGACGGCCAATGACGACGACAAGATCATCGCCAGCTGTGGCGCGGTGATCGGCAACGAGAAGGCGCCGAAGCCCGACCGCATCAAGGCTCTGATCGCGCGCGCCGCCGCCTACGACCGCAAGGACCAGATCGACCGGGCGATCGAGGATTACGGCATGGCGCTGCGGCTGGACCCGGCGCTCGCCGACGTCTTCAGTGCGCGGGGTGAGCTGTGGCGCAAGAAGGGCGACCGGCCGCGCGCGCTCGCTGATTTCGGTGCGGCGATCAAGCTCAATCCCGGCCATCCCACCGCAAAGGCCAACTACAAATCGCTGGCGCGCGAGGTGGAACGCCTGGGTGCGATGATTGCCGTAAACAACAAGCCAAGCTTCAATTGCGCCGCCGCCAGGCGCCCAATCGAGAAAGCGATCTGTGGCACCCCCGAACTGGCCAACCTCGACCGCGAGATCAATGCCGTGAATACCAGGGTGGTCCACGACGCTGCGAGGAGTGACCCGCGCGCCGGCCGCGCCATGCAGCATGAGCAGGACGACTTCATCGCCCGCCGCAATGCGGCGTTCGGCAAGCCCGACTACGACCTGGAGAAGGAGATGCGCCAGCGGCTGGATCATCTCTTGGCGATCGAGCGGCCATAGAGCGTTACGGCTCTTGGTTGAATCGACTGCCGCACAAGTTCGGTCACCTCTCCCCGCAAAGAGCGGGGAGAGGGAGAAGAGGTCGGTCGCCGTTGTGCCCTCAACTCAGCCCAGTCGCATCATGCTTTAAGCCGATTTGGCGAGGCGGTCAGGCCTTGCAATGATACGGCCAGGCGTGACAATGGGCTAATGGGAGCCGCGCCATGAGTATCCAGGACAACAGCCGGTATCACGAGGTCCATGCCCGCTCGCTGCGGGACCCCGAGGGCTTTTGGGGCGAGGCCGCGCGCGAGATCGACTGGATCGAGCCCGCGAAGAAAGTCTTCGATTCCTCGATGGGGCTTTACGGCCGCTGGTTCGCGGGCGGCGTGGTCAACACCTGCTACAACGCGCTGGACCGCCACGTCGCCGGCGAACGCGCCCAGCAGGTCGCGTTGATCCATGATTCGCCGCTCTCGGGCAGCGTCACCAAATTCACCTACGCCGAGATGCTGCACGAAGTGAAGACGCTCGCCGCCATCATGGCCGACTTCGGCGTCGTCAAGGGCGATCGCGTCATCCTCTATATGCCGATGGTGCCGGAGGCCGTGGTCGCGATGCTGGCCTGCGCGCGGATTGGCGCGGTCCATTCGGTGGTTTTCGGCGGTTTTGCCGCCAAGGAGTTGGCGACCCGGATCGAAGACGCCAAGCCAAAACTGATCTTCTCGGCAAGCTGCGGGCTCGAGCCCGGCCGCATCGTGCAGTACAAGCCGCTGCTCGACGAGGCGATCAAACTCTCCAGCGTCAAGCCGCAGGCCGCGATCATCCTGCAGCGGCCGCAGCGGCGTTGCGAACTCGTCGCCGGGCGCGATCACGATTGGGGATCGCTGCGAGCAGCCGCGTTGGCCGCGAACAAGTCGGCCGATTGCGTGCCGGTTCTCGCCACCGATCCGCTCTACATCCTTTACACCTCGGGCACGACCGGCAAACCCAAAGGCGTGGTGCGCGACAATGGCGGGCATCTGGTTGCGCTGAAATGGTCGATGTTCAATCTCTATGGCGTCAAGCCCGGCGAGGTCTGGTGGTGCGGCTCCGACATCGGCTGGGTGGTCGGTCACTGTTACATCGTCTATGCGCCGCTGTTTCATGGCGCGACCTCGATCATGTATGAGGGCAAGCCGATCGGCACGCCGGACGCCGGCGCGTTCTGGCGCGTCATCTCCGAGCACAAGGCGGTGGCGTTCTTCACCGCGCCGACCGCGTTTCGCGCCATCAAGAAGGAAGACCCGGAAGGAAAGTTCATCCGCCAGTACGACCTGTCGAAATTCCGAAACCTGTTTCTCGCCGGCGAGCGCGCCGACCCGCCAACGGTGGAATGGGCGGAACAGCAATTGAAGGTGCCGGTGATCGATCACTGGTGGCAGACCGAAACCGGCTGGTGCATCGCCGGCAACCCGGTGGGCTTGGGCCTGCTGCCGGTCAAGCATGGCTCGCCGACGGTGCCGATGCCGGGCTATCATTTGGAGGTGGTTGATGAGGCCTCAAAACCCTTGCCCGCCGGCACCATGGGCTCGATCGTCATCAAACTGCCGATGCCGCCGGCCTGCCTGCCGACGCTGTGGGAGCAGGACGAGCGCTGCAAGGAAGCGTATTTCAACGAGTTTCCCGGTTACTACAAAACCTCCGATGCCGGCTACATCGACGAGGACGGCTACGTTTTTGTAATGGGCCGCACCGACGACATCATCAACGTCGCCGGTCACAGGCTCTCTACCGGCGGCATGGAGGAGATTCTCGCGTCCCATCCCGACGTCGCCGAATGCGCGGTGCTCGGCATCAAGGATGCGATCAAGGGCGAGGTGCCCTGCGGCTTCCTGGTGCTGAAGGCCGGCGTGACCAGGAGCGTGGCCGAGATCGAAAAGGAGATCGTGGCGCTGGTGCGCGACAAGCTCGGGCCCGTGGCGGCGTTCAAGCTCGCGATCACGGTGGCGCGCCTGCCGAAGACGCGTTCGGGCAAAATCCTGCGCGGCACCATCAAGAAGATCGCCGACGGCGACCCCTGGACCATGCCAGCCACCATCGAGGATCCCAAGGTGCTGGACGAAATCGGCGAGGCGCTGAAGGGCAGGGTGTGAGGGGTATCGTCATTCCGGAGCGATGCGAAAGCATCGAGTCCGGAATCTCGAGATTCCGGGCCTGGTCCTTCGGACCATCCCGGAATGACGAACTCCTGTCATGCCCGATCTATCCCTGTCATGCCCGGGCTTGACCCGGGCATCCATCACGCTTCAGGTAAATGGCCATCTTTTTGATGGATTGCCGGGTCATCCCCGATCAAGTCGGGGACAGGCCCCCGGCAATGAGGAACTAGTGATGACTGGAAATTCGCGCATGCGAGGTATTTCTCCACGGTTCCTCATCGCGCTCACATTGGCGTTTTGTGTTTCCGCCTGCGCGCAACGCAACCAGGCCCCGGTGTTGTCCGGTCTCAACGAGGATGACGATACATTCTGCCGCGCCAACAATGTCGCGGCTGGCTCGCCTGAATATGTCGCCTGTCGCAGGGATCGCGACGCCCAGCGCAACAACGCCATCGTCCGCGCCGACAAGAAGCAGCGCGATCTCGGCGAATACATGCTCAATAATCCGGTGCGGCCGTAGTCAGAGTCTGACTCAAAATGCGGCCAATAGGACTGGGCTCTCCAGCGAACTCGTCATGCCCGGCCAAAGCAGTCGAGCCTGCGCAGACTGCGTAAACTTGTCTGCGATGCCGGGCATCCACGTCTTAGCTGCACTTAAGCATCGAAGTACGTGGATGGCCGGGAAAGGCGAGCGGAAGCGACGCCGTCCTTCGGACGGGCCATGACGACAAAACGAATCGTTTTCAGGTGGTTAGAAAATGGCGGGTCGGGATGCCTGTTGGTCACGCCCACCTTTTCCCAAAGACGGGCGCGTCCGCCTGATCGACTTTCCAATCGAAAAAATCATAATTGCCGGACCACGAGTGGACCTTGGTCGCGCAAACCTCGCAGCTGAAACTGCCAGAATGCTTGCTTGGATGCCGCTCCCTTGTCGCGACGTAAGGCAGCCCGCAATTGGGGCAGTTAAAAAATTCGGTCGTCCATATCTCGCTTGCCATCCCCGCAAATATCCGCATCTGGCGGGCCGGTTCAAGCCGTTTTCCCCACCACAATTAATGACTTACTACTCCAACTTCATAAAGTCAGTTTCCCTATCACAGTCGACGGACGGTGCGATGGCTGAAATGATACGGCCTGCCGATATCGGTCATGGATTCTCCGGCATTACGCCAGCGATGGCTTCCAGCCGCTGGTGAAGCGTGGGATTCAGTTTCCTGCCGAACACCACGCCGTTGGCCATTGCGCGCTCCCCGCCCTTGCCGGTACGTTCGGTTAGCGTGATCGCGGCGAATAGATGCTCAATAATCCGGTTCGGCCACAAAAATCAGGAGGACCTCATGAACGAAGACGTCTTCAACGCCAGCCTGCGCAAGTTCTTAAAAAAGGTCGGCATCACCTCACAGCGCGAAATCGAAAAGGCCGTGCGTGACGCGGTCGCCAGCGGCCGTCTCAAAGGCCACGAGAAGCTGCCAGCGAAAATGGTTTTGACCCTCGGCGGCGTCAGCCTTTCGTACGAGGTTAGCGACGAGATCGAATTGGGCTAGTAAGAGGCGAGCGCGCGGCTCTCTTCCCCTCTCCCTCAAGTGAGAAGGAAGAGATGGCGTACTTCACTTTTTCTCGCGCAATGAGGATGAGATCGAAGTTGCACCGATAGGTCAAGGGACTGGTACTGTGCCGAGTTGCTGAAGATGCAACGGGCAGAGTTGAAACCTTAACTTGCTTATGTAATCGCGCGCCCGATTGTGCGAATGGATTTTGGTTCGCAAGGGTGCTTGATTGAGCGTGGAAATCCTGTTTCCTGTCGAATTTCTTGTGGCCGGAACACCGGTTTCACTTTCGGCCAAGCGCCGTGAATCGGTGGACCAATGGAAGGCTCGCGTCATTGACGCAAGTCGGTCAATCTTGCCGGAGGGCCATTTTGCCACGGGAAATCCGGTAGCGGCGACCCTCTTCTATTTCCCAGCGGCTGAGATGGCGGGTGACATCGATAACATCGTGAAACCTGTGCTCGATGCCTTGGGCAAGCATATTTATCTGGACGATCGGCAAGTTCACCGGATATTGGTCCAGAAATTCGAGCCTGGAAACGTTTTCGGGTTCGGAGCGCCTAGCCCAATACTACAAGATGCCTTAAACAGCGCTAAGCCGATCCTATATATTCGGTTATCAAGCGATCCATTTGAGGATCTGGCGTAATGAGCATTTTTGAAAGCAGCGAAGCGGAAGTTATCGAAAGCCTTCTGCCGCGGTATCAGGCAGAGGGTTTCGACGTGTACGTAAATCCGTCTCCCTCAATCCTTCCACCTTTCATGAAGGCTTATCGGCCGGACGCCATCGCCCTTAAGAAGGACAAGAAAATCGCAATTGAAGTAGTCGGGTCAACCCCCCGTTCTGAAGAGAAAATAAGAACACTGCAGTCGTTATTTGCCGACCATCAAGATTGGGAACTCCGCGTTTTCTATGCGTCACCTGTTGCATCCAACAAGCTGTTGGAGGTCGCTTCAATTCCTTCAATTAATGAATCAATTCAGCGCGTCATTGACTTGAAGGAGACGGGACATTTGTTGCCCGCTCTTGTGATGGCTTGGGCCACATTTGAAGCCGTCGGACGAGCGCTGCTTCCCGAGGAGTTTCGTCGGCCACAAACGCCGGCGCGCCTCGTCGAGGTGCTTGGGTCCGAAGGGTATATTACGCCCGAAGAAGCCGACATACTGAGAGCCGCTAGTACTATCCGAAATGCGGTAGTTCATGGCCAACTGAATTCCGCTGTTGATCCAAAGGTGCTGGAAGGCTTCGTTGCTATTCTAAAGACCTTAGTCAAGTTACTGGCTCCAGCAAATTCGTAACAAAGTCGGCGGGTCACGTTTCAATGGTTCATTTTCCCGAAATGGCTGCCGGCCCGACGGGATATTCCTGCCGGCGACAACACTTCGGATTTTCCGAAATTTCTCTTGACACCAGGGTAGAAACAGAAATATATCGATTCGGTCCCGCCTCCGCTCGAGGGGCGTTTCGCGATCGTCACGGACGTTGGGTGCGGGATGCGGTGGACGCGGCAGCGACGCAAGACGAGCGGCGCTGTTGCGGACGGCGAAGTCGTGTGGTCCTGACGCCCCGACGCTGGTGTCAAGCTTCGCGGAGCAATTCGCGAGGCGAGGGTGGCAAGAAAGCCCGGTCACCCGGGAGAGCGCGAAGGAAACCGTTAAAACCATTGCGTAGGGAATGCCGGGTGATTCCGGTGTGACCGTAGTGACTATGCTTGTGTGCTTTTTTATTTCGCACACAAGGCTGCGGGCGCATCGAGCGCCCGGCATTCCCTGCGCCCTCTGACTTCGGAGAGCGGGATGTTGTTGGCAAAACTCGCGCGAAAACATGCGGCGAGATCGCGAAGGTGTGTCGGCGAATAATGTTGTTTGAAAATTGAAACCGCAGCCCGGATGAGCGAGCGCGAAAACGGGGCCGGTGTCTCTCGTGTCCCGGACGCGGTGCAGCGTTCTTCACGCTGCTCCGCAGAGCGGGGACCTACGGAGCGTTGTATGGGCCCCGGATCAGCAGTGCACCGCTTCGCGCTGCGCAGCATCCGGGGCACGGGGAGTGCCCGTTCTACTCCTGGTCCGCCTTCTTGCCGCCGATCGTCTTCAGCTTGGCGAACACGGCGTCGACGTTGAGATCGTCGCGTTGCTTCTCGGTGGGCTCGAACTCGGGTTCCTTGCGGGTGGTCTCGGAGGCCGGCAGCAGGGTGGCGCCGCCGTAGGCGGTATCGGCCGGCTTCTCTTTGGCCGCGCGCTGGACCTCGAAATCGAGTTCGATCTGCGAGCACAGGCCGAGCGTCACCGGGTCCATCGGGGTCAGGGTCGAGGCGTTCCAATGGGTGCGGTCGCGCACGCTGGCGATGGTGGTCTTGGTGGTGCCGACCAAGCGCATGATCTGCGCGTCCTTCAATTCGGGGTGATTGCGCACCAGCCACAGGATCGCGCTCGGCCGCTCGTGACGGCGCGAAACCGGCGTATAGCGCGGGCCCTTCTTCTTGGCCTGCGGCGGCAGGGTCACCTTGCTCTCGCCGAGCTTGAG
>DASQOU010000239.1:0-2108 GCA_035644295.1 Bradyrhizobium sp. | reverse complement strand
CTGTTTCTGCCCTATGCCAATCTGGGATTGATCATCGTCGATGAGGAGCACGACCAGGCCTACAAGCAGGACGAGGGCGCGCATTACCACGCCCGCGACATGGCGGTGGTGCGCGCGCATATCGCGAAAATTCCGATCGTGCTGGCGTCGGCGACACCTTCGGTCGAGACCGAAGTCAATGCGCGCAAGGGCCGCTATCAGCGCGTGGTGCTGCCGGCTCGGTTCGGCGGTCAGCACATGCCCCATATCGAGGCGATCGATCTGCGGCGCGAAGCGCCGGTGCGCGGCCGCTTCATCTCGCCGCGGCTCGCCGAGCATATCCAGATCGCGATCGAGCGGCGCGAGCAGGCGCTCTTGTTCCTCAATCGCCGCGGCTACGCGCCGCTGACATTATGCCGGACCTGCGGGCATCGTTTCGCCTGCACGATCTGTGACGCCTGGCTGGTCGATCACCGCTTTCGCCAGCGTCTGGTCTGCCATCACTGCGGCTTCTCGATGCCGCGTCCGCATGTCTGTCCACACTGTGCCGCGGAACAATCGCTGGTCGCGGTCGGCCCCGGGGTCGAGCGCCTGCAGGAGGAGGCAGCTCAGCTGTTTCCGGATGCGCGCACCATGGTGCTGTCGAGCGATCTGATCACCTCGATCGAGACCATGCGCACCGAGCTGAACGAGATCGCTGAGGGCCGGGTCGACATCATCATCGGCACCCAGCTGGTGGCGAAGGGCCACAATTTTCCGCGGCTCAACCTGGTCGGCGTGGTCGATGCGGATTTGGGCTTGAGCAATGGCGATCCGCGCGCTGCCGAGCGGACGTTTCAACTGCTCAACCAGGTGATCGGGCGTGCCGGGCGCGATCAGGGCCGCGGGGTCGGCTATCTGCAGACCCATCAGCCGGAACATCCCGTGATGAAGGCGCTGGTGGCGTGCGACCGCGAGGCGTTTTATGCCAGCGAGATCGAGGCCCGCGAGCGCACCGGCTATCCGCCGTTCGGCCGGCTGGCCAGCCTGATCATTTCCGCGGGCGATCGGCCCACGGCGGAGAGCTTTGCCCGCAGGCTGGCGGCGATTGCGCCGATCGATGATCGGATCAAGGTGTTGGGGCCCGCCGAAGCGCCGCTGGCGGTGATCAAGGGCCGCTATCGCTTCCGGCTATTGGTGAAATCGCTGCGCAATGTGGATCTGTCGGAATATTTGCGCGAATGGCTCGCCGCCGGTCCCAAGACCAAAGGCAATCTCAAGCTCGAGATCGACGTCGATCCGCAAAGCTTTTTGTGAAGGCCGTTCGTCATTCCGGGGCGCGCCAACGGGTCCGCGCAAAGAGCGGCCCGATGACAGGCTCCGCGCGGGCCCGGAATCCATAACCACGACCGGGAGTATGGATTCCGGGCCCGCGCCAAACGGCGATGGGTCAACAAAAAAGCCTGCCGTCATTACGACGGCAGGCCATTTTTGAGCGTGCAGCAAGTGCCGCAAGCCTTAACCCTACGCAACATACCGAACTTGATGGAACCGGAAGAGCGTTCAAACGCCCGAAGAGGTCAGGAGACGACCTCGGCAACCACGCGGCCGACGCCGGCGCCGGTCAGGCCAACGGCGCGAGCGGCGCCGGTGGACAGGTCAAGCACACGGCCGCGGATGAACGGGCCACGGTCGTTGATGGTGACGACGACGCTGCGGTCGCCATGGGTGACCCGGAGCTTGGTGCCGAACGGCAGGGTGCGGTGGGCCGCGGTCATGGCGTTCTGGTTGAAGCGCTGGCCGGACGCGGTCTTGCTGCCGGATTCATTGCCGTAGAAGGAGGCCATGCCCGAGAAGCTACGTCCGGTACCGGACGAAGGGGCGATCGCGGCATTGGCGTTGAGCCAGGACCCGGCGGAAGATCCGCCGACAGCAGCGCTGGGCGTGTTGCTGGCGTGATGGTGGTGGTGATGATGATGATGATGGCGGTGGTGATGGTGCCTGTGCGATCTGGCCGAGGCTTCGGTGACGCTCCCACCGAACAGCAGAGTTGCGGCGAAAACAGCTAGCGCCGTGCGCGACGGGGTTACATTTCCCCGCGCCAGATTTTTAAGTTTCAGCATAATATCGTCCCTTGAGATAGTATTGCC
>DASQOU010000238.1:0-23352 GCA_035644295.1 Bradyrhizobium sp. | reverse complement strand
TGGCAGCAAGGTCTGCGTGCAGTCGGAAACCACGACCCAACTCAATCTCGCCGACTATTTCCGCGCCAACAACATCAAATACCAGGAGATGAAGTTCGGCAAACTCGACGAGGTCGTCAAAGCCTATGATTCCGGGCAATGCGACACGTTGACCGCCGACGTCTCCGAGCTTTATGCGCTGCGCTTGAACCTCGGCAAGCCCGGCGACCACGTCATCCTGCCGGACGTCATCTCAAAGGAGCCGCTCGCGCCTGTGGTTCGGATGCGTGACGATGACTGGATGCTGATCGTGAAATGGACACTGTATGCGATGATCAATGCCGAGGAACTCGGCGTGACCTCAAAGAACATCGACGAGGCGCTGAAATCGAAGAAGCCGGACGTGATGCGGCTGGTCGGCACCGAAGGCGCCTACGGCGAAGAGCTCGGACTGACCAAGGATTGGGCCGTCCGCATCATCCGGCACGTCGGCAATTACGGCGAAGTCTATGAGCGCAATGTCGGCGCGCAATCCAAGCTGAAGATTCCGCGCGGCCTCAACCAGCTCTGGAGCGCCGGCGGGATTCAATACGCGCCGCCGATCAGGTGACGGCCTTCACTTTTACGCCTACTCCCTTCCGTCATGCCCGGCCCTTGTGCCGGGCATCCACGTCTTTCTTGACATGGGGAGAAAAGGACGTGGATGGCCGGGACGAGCCCGGCCATGACGGTTTGGATCAATACCCCTTCATCCGCGCCAATTGGTCGGCGTGGAAATTGCTGTCGCCGAACAGTTCCTGGCAGACCCGCGCCCGCTTCATGAAGAAGCCGATGTCGAACTGGTCGGTCATGCCCATGCCGCCATGCATCTGCACGCCTTCCTGGACCGCCAGCGTCGCCGTTGAACCCGCGCGCGCTTTCGCCACCGCTACCGCCGCACTCGCCTTCTCGAAATCTGAATCCAGCGTCTGCAAGGCCTTGAGCACGGTGGCACGGGTGATCTCGATCTCGATGTAAAGCTGCGCGGCGCGGTGCTGCAGCGCCTGGAATTCGCCGATGGCCTTTGCCGAATTGCTTGCGCTCCTTAAGGTAATCGACGGTTCGCCCAAACACCCCCTCGGCTACCCCGACCATTTCGGAGGCGACCGCGCCGCGGCCGATATTGAGCACGCCCTCCAGGAGAGCGCCGCCCTGATCGACCTCGCCGAGCACGCCATCGGCGTTGACTTCGACGTTATCGAACCTGATCCGCGCGGCGTTGTGCGAATCGACCATCGCGGTGCGCTCGATCTCGATGCCCCGGGTTTTGGGATCGACCAGGAACAGCGTCAACCCCTCGCGCTCGCCGGCGGCGCCCGCGCTGCGCGCCGCCACGATTAGAAGGCCCGCGGTGTGGCCGTCGACCACAAAGGCCTTGTCGCCCACAAGCCTGAAGCCGTTACCCGAACGCACCGCCTGCATTTTTGTCATCAGCGGGCGATGCTTGGCCCCTTCGTCGATGGCGAGGGAAGCGAGCAAAGAACCATCGGCGATCCCAGGCAAATGCTCGGATTTTTGCGCGGCGCTGCCGCCGCGCGACACGGCGGAAGCCGCGAGCACGGAGGTGGCAAGAAACGGCGACGGCATCAGGTTGCGGCCGATCTCCTCCATCACCACGCCGGCCTCGACGCAGCCCAAACCGCTGCCGCCGAAATCCTCCGGCACCAGCAGGCCGGAAAATCCCATCTCGGCGAAGGTCTTCCAGAGGTCGCAGGAAAAGCCGGTCGGATCGTTGCTGTCTCGCAATTGCCGTAGATGCGAGACCGGCGCCTTGTCGCTGATAAGGCCCCGCGCGCTATCGCGCAGCATCGACTGTTCTTCGCTGAGGACGAGTGCCATGAGGGGTTCCGTTTAGAGAGTCAGTGTTCGAATCGTCATTCCGGGATGGTCCGAAGGACCAGACCCGGAATGACGGGGTTGCGGTGACCGGGATCCTCAAGCCCCCGGCAAATCGAGAATCCGTTTGGCCACGATACCCAGCATCACCTCCGAGGTGCCGCCCTCGATCGAGTTGGCCTTGGTGCGCAGCCAGGCGCGCGGCCGGGCGCCTTCCCTTGAGCGCTTGCTCTCCCATTCCAGGGCATCGATGCCGCCCGCGGACATCAGAAGCTCGTGGCGGCGCTTGTTGAGCTCGGTGCCATAATATTTCATCGCCGAGGAAAATGCCGGATGCCCCTGGCCAGCCTTTGCCAGATCGACCGCCCGCTCGGCGGCGCAGGCCAGCGCGGCCTCGTCGATCTCGAAGGTGGCGATTTGTCCGCGCAAGATCGGATCTTCCAGACGACCCACCTCGTCGGTGCCGACCGAGTCGGCGGCGATCTGCCCGAGCCGCCGGCCGACGCCGCGCTCGCCCATGCCTGAAATCATCGCGCGCTCGTGCTGCAGCAGATACTTGGCGACATCCCAGCCGCGGTTGATCGTGCCGACTACATTGGCCTTCGGCACGCGGACATTGTCGAAGAACGTCTCGCAGAACGGCGAGCGGCCCGAGATCAGCAAAATGGGTTTGGTGGAGACGCCCTTTGAAGCCATGTCGAACAGAATGAAACTGATGCCGTCGTGCTTCCGGGCCGCCGGATCCGTCCGTACCAGGCAGAAGATCCAGTCGGCGTAATTGGCATAGGAGGTCCAGATCTTCTGGCCATTGATGATGAAATCATCGCCATCGCTTTCGGCGCGGGTTTGCAGCGAGGCGAGGTCCGATCCGGCGTTGGGCTCGGAATAACCCTGGCACCAGCGGATCAGGCCAGCCGCGATCTTGGGCAGATGTTCCTTCTTCTGCGCGTCGGTGCCGTATTTCAGCAGCGCCGGCCCGAGCATCCAGATGCCGAAGCTCGACAGCGGCGAACGGGCACCCATAGCCGCCATCTCCTCCCGCAGCACCTTGGCCTCGCCGGCATCCAGCCCTCCGCCGCCATATTCCTTCGGCCAGTCCGGGACGGTCCAGCCCTTGTCGCGCATCCGCTCAAACCAGATGCGCTGCGGCTCGGATGAGAATGTCGTGTTGCGGCCGCCCCAGAAGGTATCTTCATCTGAGGTCATCGGCCGTCGCATTTCCGGCGGGCAATTGGCCTCGAGCCAGGCGCGGGTTTCGCGGCGAAAATGTTCGAGATCGGACATATCCGTTTCCATCGTTGTTTTTGCGACCTTAGCCCTCGGATGACGGAATTCAACACATCTATAGCGCTGGCCATGGAAGGCCGGAGGTGGCCTTGGTCGGCGATCCCGTGTATGCGCAAAGCCGCAGCGATTGAAAAATAAGAGGAAACCGAGATGCGGCTAAAGTTGCTTTCGCCTGGCGAAATGAGCCCTGACCAAAAAGAAACCTACGATGAATCGATCGCCGGCAAGCGCGGCGCCCCGCCAGCGCCAATGATGGCCTGGCTCAATAGCCCGGAGATGGCGCGTCACGCCACGCGCCTCGGCGGCGTTTTGCGGTTCGATACGATATTTCCGGCGAAATTGTCGGAGATCGCGATCCTGGTCACCGCGCGGCACTGGACCTCGCATTACGAATGGTATGCCCACAAGCGGCTCGGCCTCAAAGGCGGCATGGACCCGAAGATCATCGAGGATATCAGGGATCGTCGCACGCCGAATTTCGATGATCCCAAGGGCCAGATGATCTACGACGTCGCGAGATCGCTGCACGAGGCTCGCGGATTGAGCAAGGCGCTCTATGAAGAAGCCGTCAAGGTGCTTACCCTGCGCGGGCTGGTCGAAATCATCGGACTCTGCGGCTATTACACCATGGTCTCGATGACGCTGAACACCTTTGAATTTGACCTGCCGGAGGGAGAGGTGTCCGAACTTGCATAAGAAAGATAACCTCCTACGTGTCCCGGACGCGGTGCAACGCCTTGGCGGTGCGCTGCATCCGGGCACGAAAGTCATCGGAACGGAGATAGACGATGCCCCAAAATCCACCCATCGTCGCGGGAACGCGGATCGGACATGTTCATCTCAAGGTGGCCGATCTCGATCGCGCGCTGGGATTTTATTGCGACATACTCGGTTTTGAGCTGATGCAACGGCTGAGTTCTGGCGCGGCGTTCATTTCAGCCGGCGGCTACCACCACCATATCGGTTTGAACACCTGGGAAAGCAAAGGCGGCCACCCGCCCCCGCCGGGAACGACGGGGCTGTTTCATACAGCGATCCTCTACCCGACCCGACCGGCGCTCGCCGACGCATTGCACCGCGTGATGAGTGCGGGAATTCAGCTCGACGGCGCCAGCGACCATGGCGTCAGCGAAGCGCTATACCTGCGCGACCCCGACGAGAACGGCGTCGAACTGTATTGGGACCGGCCCGAGGCGCAATGGCCGCGCAAACCCGACGGCTCGCTCGCGATGTTCACGCGCCGGCTCGATCTGGATGATCTATTGCGGCAACGAGAAGGATGACCCTCATGGTGAGGAGGCGCTCTTGCGCCGTCTCGAACCATGAGGCCGAGAATACGCTCAATTTGGCCCATCCTTCGAGACGCGGCCAAAAGGCCGCTCCTCAGGATGAGGTCGTCGTTGTGGCTTTTCCTCGAATCATGATCAAAACCGCCGCGATCAGCTCAAGCCCGATGCAGCCGTAAAACGGCAAGGCATAGCTTCCGGACGCGTCGCGCAACAGGCCAACTATTCCCGGGCCGAACGCGTAGGTGACCTGGTTGATCGCCGTGATCAGGCTCACCAACACGCCGAACGAGCGCGGATCAAATTCGCGCTGCACGATCAGGGACGGCAGCGTGATCAGATTGCCGACCGAAAATCCGAACAACCCGCAGGCAGCGATCAGCAGAAATTCATCGCGCGAGTTGATGATGATCGCCAGCGCCACCGCCTGGCTTGCAAACGATAGCGCAGACGCCAGCCGCTGGTTGAGCCGGTCGATCACGGTTGAGAACAGCACCCGCCCGACCACCGCCATCGCCGTCAACACCGCGACCGCGATCGCCGCGTGTTCCCGTCCGGTCAAGGGATCGAGAAAATTTATCAAATGGACGACGAACCCGACTTGCGCGCACAGCACCAGCGCGAACGCGATCGACACGGTCAGGAATGCGGTATCGCGCAACGCCAATGCGCGTATCCGCGGCGCCGACGGCGCTTCCAGCCCCGCCAATTCCGCTTCGACGCGACGGGCGGGCGGCTGACCAACAAAAATCAGGATGACGGGAATCGTCAACGCGAGCATCACGGTTGCGGCCGACAGCATGGCGCCGGAGAATCCGAAGCGGCCGATTGCGACCACCAGCAACGGCACGCCGATGATGCCGCCGAAGCTTGCGCCATTCAGCGCCAGGCTGATCGCCATGCCACGCTTGTTGTCGAACCATAGACCAAGCGTGGTGGTGATGACGCCAAGGCTGGTTCCCGCCCAGCCGAACGCAAGCACGGCGTCCGCCGCGTAAAGCTGCCAGGGCTCCGTGACCCGGCCCATCAGGACGGCAGCAACGGCCATCGCCAATACCCCTGCCAGCAGGCAGGTGCGCGGACCGAAGTTGCGGACCGCTTCGCTGACGAAGACGATCAGCAGCGCGCCGAGCAAATAGAAGAAGGTCGTGCCCGACGAGATCAGGGAAGCCGGCCAGCCGTGCATTCGGTGCAGCTCGGCGACATAGACGGTCTGGCCATAGAAGCCAAAGCTCCAGCCGAAGATTGCCACCAGAAAGCACACCGCGACGATCCTCCAGCCGTCGTAGCGGATGGAGGTTTCGTCAACGGTGATGCGACGGGAAGCGTCCAATGATTGTCTCGTTCGTTGCAACACCGTCATGCCCGGGACATAGGCGAGCGGAAGCGACGCCGTCCTTCGGACGGCTATGCCCGGCCATGACGACAGAAATTAGCAGATCAGCAATTGCAACGCTTCGGCCACAGCCGAACTGTGCAAACGTCAAATCATGATTTTGGTCGGATCGTAGAAGAAGCGCTCGCGGAATATCTTCTCGCCACGCCATTCCTGCAAGCTCACTTCGTCGAACCGGCGCAGCTGGCCGGATTTTTCGGTCAGCTCGAAAATCCAGTGGATGGCGACGTGGTCGCCTTCGACCACCGAGGAGACCGCCTTGGAAGAGACGTGGGTCATCCGCGCCAATGCGGCTCGCTCGTGGGCAACCAGCACGTCGCGACCGACACGCGGCGGCGCGGTGTTCTCCTGCATGCTGGAATCTTCGGTGTAGTAGCGCTCGATCGCGCCGGCATGGTCGCCGGACTCGACGACCGCAATGAACTCATCGAGACGGGCCCGCGACGGCATCAGACACCTCCAACATTTCGGGCGAAGAACTGAATCCTCTCACATGCCGGTATCGGGGAATTCCGGAACCTGTTGCAAGGCCGCCCGCCGCTTCGCAAACGAAGCCACCGCCAATACCGCCAGCCCCAGCAGCACCGGCGGAAACACCACCAGATTCACCGCGGACCAGCCGGAGTTCGCCAGCAGCTGGCCCGAAGAGAACGAGCCGACCGCCATCGCACCGAACACCAGGAAATCGTTGAAGGCCTGAACCTTGTTGCGTTCCTGCGGCTGATGCGTTTCCAGCACCAGCGCCGATGCCCCGACGAAGCCGAAGTTCCAGCCGACCCCGATCACGATCAGGGTTGCCCAGAAATGAATGGCGGTGGTACCGGACAGACCGATTATAGCGCCCGCGGCTTCGAGCAGCAGGCCTGCCGCTACAATTCTTGGCGCGCCGAACCGCGCGATCAGCGAACCCGTAAAGAAGCTTGGTCCGTACATTGCAACGACATGCCACTGGATGCCGAAATTTGAATCGCTGAGGCTCAATCCGCACATTTTCATCGCCAGCGGCGCCGACGTCATGACAAGATTCATCATGGGATAGGCGATGACGCCGCATAGCGCGGCGGCGATGAACCGCGGCTGCCGCGCGATCTCGAACAATGGGCGGCCGCCATGCAAATCCGACGGCGCGGGCTTTGGTGCATCGACGCCTGCGAGGACGGCCATCGCGATCAGCGCAACGATGGCTTGCGCCACGAAGCTGAAGGCGAACAAATAGGGCGACCAGACATCCATCGTCCATTGCACGAGCTGCGGGCCGAGCACGCCGGCGAACACGCCGCCCGCCATCACCCACGACACCGCCTTCGGGCGATATTCCGCGCTCGCACCATCCGCGGCGGCAAAGCGGTAGGATTGCGACACCGCGCCATACAATCCGCCGAGGAACGTCGCACAGCAAAACAACGCAAACGAACCGCGCAGGATGGCCAGGGCCCCGAGCAAGCCGGTCAGCGTGCCGCATGCGGTACCGATGATGAAGGCGACGCGGCGGCCATAGGCGCGCGAGATCGCGCCGGTCGGCAAGGTGCCGGCAGCGATCCCGAGCACGTACACTGAGATCGGGAGGGTCGCGAGCGAGATGCTGGGTGCCAGCGTCGCCCCGACGATCGAACCGGTGGCGAAGATGACTGCCGCATTCGCGCCGGTCAGCGCCTGCGCCGCCGCCAGGCGCACCACGTTGGAGCGGGCCCGGGCGTCGCCGGAAACTCCGTCAGCTGCGGTCATATCGATCATCGGCTGTATTTCCACCCAAAGCGGCCGGATGCGGTCGGGCCTTGTTGTTTCCTCGTACTATGAAGCGAGGCCTCCGCTCGATCAACCGATGCAAACGGGCGCGCGCTATGCATCGCTGCTCAGCCTGTCTTGGAGCGGCCGAACACCAGCGTCAGATTATTGGCCGGCATCTCGGCGATCTCATCCAACAGCAGACCTGCGCTCGCCGCCAGCCTCTCTACGGCCTCGATGTCGCGCACACCCCATTCAGCATTTCCCTCGCGCAAACTTGCATCGAACACCGCATTGCTGACGGCGGTGTGTTTGCCGCCACGCTTGAATGGGCCGTAGAGAAATAGCCGTCCATCGGACCGCAAATAGCGCCCGGCGCCGGCAAACAGCCCCTCGGCGACGTGCCACGGCGCGATATGGATGACATTGGCGCAGAACACCGTCAGCAATTCGCCGGGACCGCTTCCGTCGTGCATCTCGGGACACCAGACGGGGTCCGACAAATCGATCCCCAGCGGGGCGCGGATATTCGGCAGCTGCGAGTGCGCCCGCCACGCTTCGATGCTTTTCAGATGCTTCGCATTGAGGTCGCTCGGCCACCAGACGATGTCGGGGAAATGGCGGGCGAAATCGACCACATGCTGGCCGGTGCCGCTGCCCACCTCCACGCCGTCGCCGGATTTCCCGGCCAGGAATTGCTGCAGCACGGCGCGGATCGCCAGATGATTGCGGTGAAAGGCAGGGGCGTCGAGGCGACCGTCGGGTTCGACGGGGCGGCCATCCTTGCCGAATTCAACGACATATTCCGCCACGCCGGGCTCCCGTTTGTTGGCGATCGAGGCCTTTTCGCTTTAGCCCGCTCCTGCACGAACCGCAAAGCCTCAAACTAATCGACGGAATCCCCGTATTTTTCGACCTTTGCCGGCCGCAAGACAGCGCCCTACCCTTCGCTGCCTGCGTTGTCACCCAATGGCGTTTATGCTTGGACCAATTATATTCTGGGCATCACTGCGAGAACCATGCCTTGACCGACCACTCCCCAACCAGGTCTTTGCCATTGCCGGCGTTCGCATGGGCGCTCATGATCGCAGCTCTTTCGATAACGACGGCTGACGCGCAATCCGGCGCGGCCGACGGCCAGAGACTGGCGTTCGATCGCGGCAAAGGTAACTGTCTGAGCTGTCATGAGATCAAGGGCGGCGATCTTGCCGGCACCATCGGGCCGGCATTGAAGGATATCAAAAGCAAGTATCCGGACCGCAACGAACTCTTCGCGATCCTCTCCGATGAAACCCGGCGCAATCCGCAGAGCGCCATGCCGCCATTCGGACGGAATCGCATTTTGACCGAGCAGGAAATCAACGCGATCGTGGATTTCCTGCAGACCCTATGATGCTGCGCTTGTCAGGAGACTTGGAAAGATGACCCCTCACGACCGCTTTCCGGCCATGCGGCGCCTGATCCTCAAAGGTGCGGGCTCGGTCGCGCTTGCCGGCCTCGGCGTTATTTCGTTCCGCCCGACCACCGCCTTTGCCGCGGCCAACGACAAATATCCGGAAGACGCGTTCCAGCAGAAGGATGAGAGGGAAGCGATCAAATTGCTCTATGGCAGGACCGCCGAGCCATCTGACAAGGTCAAGCTCGATGCGCCGGAAATAGCCGAAAACGGCGCGGTGGTTCCGATCGCCGTCACGACGACGCTCACTGACGTTACCTCGGTCTCGTTTCTGGTTCCGGAAAATCCGAATGTGCTGGCGGCGTATTACAAGATCCCGCCAGGCACGATGCCGAACGTGGCCAATCGCCTCAAAATGGCGAAGACCAGCGACGTCATCGTGATCGTGGAAGCCGGCGGCAAGCTTTATAGCGCGACCAAGGAAGTCAAGGTGACCGTCGGCGGCTGCGGCGGTTAGCGCATGATCCGAAAAAGTGGGGACCGGTTTTCCGACAAGATCATGCGCAAAAATAATGAGCTAGGAGAATCCCGATGGCATCAACCATTCGCGTGCGCGCGATAACCAACGGCGAGATCACCGAAGTGCAGACGCTGATCCAGCATCCGATGGATTCCGGCTTCATCAAAGGCGAAAACGGTGAGCTCACTCCGGCGCATTTCATCCGGGAATTGACCTTCGAACACGACGGCAGAATAGTCTTCGTTGCCGATTGGGGAACCGCGGTCTCCAAGGACCCCTATGTCAAATTCAGCTTCAAGGGCGGCAACAAGGGCGGTGATTTGAAAGTCAGCTGGATCGATAACAAGGGCAAGACCGACGCCACCAT
The DNA here is from genome assembly GCA_035644295.1 of Bradyrhizobium sp. Classification (GTDB taxonomy): domain Bacteria; phylum Pseudomonadota; class Alphaproteobacteria; order Rhizobiales; family Xanthobacteraceae; genus Bradyrhizobium. The sequence goes on along the minus strand of DASQOU010000238.1, from coordinate 13,521 downwards.
TGTGAAGATCCAATAATGGTCTTTTGTTTAGCTCGATCTCGGGTCTATCTGGCGGTGGCCGCTTTCGCCGCGCTTTGCGCCACGCAGCCGGCCGGCGCCTCCGACAAGCCTGATCCTGCGGCTGACGCCAAAGCCTTCAGGAATTACTTCGTCAAGAAATTCCCCAACGTGAAACTCGAGGACTTCGTCAACGGCCCCTACGCGCTCGACCAGGACATGCGCCGGCAATGGGAAGAGAAGGAGCAATTCCCGCCTTACGAATTTTCGCTCGAGAAGGGCAAGGAGATGTTCACCAAGCCCTTCAGGAACGGCAAACGCTACGCCGATTGTTTTCCCGACCAAGGCATTGGGATCAGGCAAAACTATCCCTATTTCGATAGCAATGAAGGCAAGGTCATCACGCTTGAACTTGCGTTGAACCGCTGCCGCGAAGCCAATGGCGAAGCGCCTCTCTCCTATGTCGACGATGAAATGGCCGCACTCACCGCCTATATGGCGTTCACATCCCGCGGCAAGCCGTTTGACATCAAGGTTCCCGACGATCCGCGTGCGCTTGAGGCCTACCAGAACGGCAAGCGCAATTTCTATACGCGGCGCGGCCAGCTCAATTTCTCCTGCGCGACCTGCCATGTGCAGAACCCCGGCGAGCGGATGCGCGCCGAAGTGCTGGCGCCTGCGCTCGGCATCCTCAATGCAATGCCGATTTACCGTTCCGAATGGGGTGGCATGGGAACGATCAGCCGGCGCTTCACCACCTGCAACAGCCAGATTCGCGGGGTACCGCTCGATCCGCAGGATGAAGATTACCGCGATCTCGAATATTTCCTGTCCTACGTCAGCAACGGATTGCCGATCTCCGGCCCGGGTGCGCGGCCATGAGCATGATCGAAGCGAAACTGCGGATATCGATGTTCTCGCTGGTGGCTGTTTTGTTGATCGCAAGCCCCGCATCGGCACCGGCCGGCAGCTCCGAGACCGAGTTCAAGGCAGCCTATGCCGCGGCCGAAGCCGCCGATAAAGAAGCCGGCCGCTTGCGCAATCAATGGACCGTGACCGCGGCGGCTTTGGCCGCTGCCAAAAGGGCCGCCGACAAAGGTGACTTCGACCAGGCGATATCGTCGGCGAAGGAGGCCGAAGCCCTGGCCAAGGCGTCGATTTTCCAGGCGGCAAGCGAAAAAGAAGCCTGGAAACAACTCGAAATACGGTGAAGTTGTGAGAGAATGGCGCGGAGACACCGCATGACCATCCGCCGCCGGGACTTTCTCAAGCTCACGGGCGCTGCTGTGCTTTCGGGCGGACTAGCGCCCAGCGCGCGCGGCGGGGACATCGCTGGCGTTTACGATCTCGAACATTTCGGCAATGCGCGCATCCTGCATATCACCGACACGCATGCGCAGCTGCTGCCGGGATATTTTCGTGAACCGAGCGTCAATCTGGGTTTTGGCGCGATGCAAGGACGGCCGCCGCATCTGGTCGGCCGCGCCTTTCTCGATCGATTTGGGATCAGGCCTGATAGCGCCGACGCCTACGCGTTTACCTCGCTCGACTTCGAGAAATCTGCGGCGCGATTCGGCAAGCTCGGCGGCTTTGCGCACCTCAAAACACTGATCGATCACTTGCGCAACAATGCGGAGCCGGCAAGCTCGCTGCTGCTCGACGGAGGCGATTCCTGGCAAGGCACCGGAATAGCCAACGCCACGCAAGGCGCCGCGATGGTCGCGGTCGCGAATCTGCTCGGTATCGAGGCGATGACCGGCCACTGGGAATTCACCTATGGCGAAGCAGCACTGCGTAGCAACCTCGCGCGCTTCAAGGGCGAATTCCTGGCGCAGAACATCTACCTCACCAAGGAAGCCGCGTTCAATGATGCCAAGGCATTCGATCCGGCCTCGGGACGGGTGTTCAAGCCGGCCATGATTTGGGAGGTTGGCGGCTATCGGATTGCTGTGATCGGCCAGGCTTTTCCTTATGTTCCGATCGCGCATCCGAAACGGTTCACGCCGGACTGGACCTTCGGCATCCGCGAGGAAGAATTGCAAGGGCTCGTCGATGCCTTGCGGAACCGCGATAAAGTCGACGCCGTGGTGCTGTTGTCGCACAATGGCATGGATGTCGATCTCAAGCTCGCCAGCCGGATGCGCGGCATCGACGTCATTCTCGGCGGCCATACCCACGACGCCGTTCCGCAGCCGATCCCCGTGACCAATGCCGGTGGCATAACGCTCGTCACCAATGCCGGCTCGAACGGCAAATTCCTCGGCGTGCTCGATCTTGATCTCGCAACAGGCCGGGTCAGCGACGTGCGATACCGGTTGCTGCCGGTGTTCTCGGAATTGCTGAAGCCGGATGCGGCGATGGCGGCGCTGATTGAAAGCATCCGCGCCCCGTACGCGGCGGGCTACGCCGGCAAGATCGCGACCGCAGATCGCCTGCTTTACCGTCGCGACAATTTCCTCGGCTCCGTTGATCAATTGATCTGCGGGGCGTTGCGCAGGGAATTCGATGCGGAGATCGCGCTGTCGCCGGGCTTCCGCTGGGGCCAGAGCGTTCTGCGGGGCCAGCCTCTGACGATGGAAGACGTACTGTCCGAGACCGCGATCAGCTACGCCGAAACCTACGTCCAGGGCATGACCGGGAGCCAGATCAAGGACGCCCTGGAAGACATCTGCGACAATCTCTTCAATAACGATCCCTATTATCAGCAGGGCGGTGATATGGTCCGGGTCGATGGCTTTACCTATACGTGCTCGCCGACTGAGAACATTGGACGCCGGATTTCCGGCTTGACGCTGGATAATGGCCGCGCGATCGAGGCCGGCAAGCGCTACAGGGTGGCCAGCTGGGCTTCGGTCAACGAGCAGCGGGGAAAACCGGTATGGGACATCTTTGCCAGGCATCTCGGTTCCAGCAAGCCGTTCGACACGCATAGCGCCGGCGTTACCTTGAAGGGCGTTGAAGGTAATCCCGGCATCGCGGTACCGGGATGAGAGTTCTTTCTGGCTGTTTGGTGTAATATCCGGAATCAATGGACGGACGTGCCATTCATGATTTTTCGCCAGCTATTCGACAGCGTATCGGGAACCTACAGCTACCTGCTGGCCAGCCGGGCCGGCGGCGAAGCGCTGATCCTCGATCCCGTGCTGGAGAAGGTCGATCGCTACTGCCAGTTGCTGCGCGAGCTCGATCTCAAACTGGTCAAGGCCGTAGATACCCATCTGCATGCCGACCACATCACCGGGCTCGGCGAGTTGCGCGACCGCACCCATTGCGTCACCATCATGGGCGAGCAGAGCAAGGCCGACGTGGTGGCGATGCGGGTCGCCGAGGGCGACAAGGTGACGATCGAGGGCATCACGCTGGATGTGATGTACACGCCCGGCCATACCGATGATTCCTATAGTTACCTGGTGGGCGACCGCGTATTCACCGGCGATACGCTTCTGATCCGCGGCACCGGCCGCACCGATTTCCAAAACGGCAGCGCGCGGGCGCAATATGATTCCATTTTCAACCGGCTATTGAAGCTGCCCGACGAGACCATGGTGTTTCCCGCCCATGACTACAAAGGCGACACCGTCTCCACCATCGGCGAGGAGAAGCGGTACAATCCGCGGCTGCAGGTGCGTTCGGTCGACGAATATGTCGAGCTGATGAGCAATCTGAAGCTGCCAAACCCCAAGATGATGGATGTCGCGGTGCCGGCCAACATGCATGTCGGTCTGCACCAGGACGCTCTTGCCGAGCAGGGCCTGTCGTTTACCGCTCGCGAGGCGATCGACAGCCTCGGCCGCCCCGATATTCTGATGGTCGATCTCAGGGAAAGCGGCGAACGCTTGAAGCACGGCACGCTGCCGGGCGCGCTGCACGCGCCCTATCCCGGCATCGGCGAAAGCCTGCAGGCCGGCGGGATGTTGCGCGAAGTCGCCGCGGCGACCGGGCGGCGTATCGTGTTCTTTTGTGCCTTCGGCGAGCGCTCGGCGATGGCCGTGGCTGCTGCCAAGGAGGCGGGCCTTGCCAACACCGCGCATATCGCAGGCGGCATGGATGCCTGGAAGAAAGCCGGCGGACCAGTGCTGACGGGGTAGCCCGGCCCTTCGAGACGCGGTCCTTTGGACCGCTCCTCTGGGTGAGGCATCATCCTCTATCGTTCCACCCGCTTCAGCTCCTTGACCAGTTCGTCAAGCGCGTCGGCGAGCATGACGCCGCCGCATACCGTCAGCCGCTCCGGAATGATGATGCGTCTTGATGGCGGATAGAAGCGCTCCAGCGCGGGGTGCAGCAGGAAAGCGCGGCCGTCATCCTCGGCGCGATCGCCGGCTTCCGACACCACAATCAAATCCGGCTTCAGGTTCACGATCGCCTCCAGCGAGACGAAGCCGCCGAACGTAAGCCCGAGATCGCTCGCCGCGTTGAAAAGCCCGGTCTCGGCCAACAATGAACTGATTAAGCTGTCGCTGCCGGTGACCCAGCCGCGTCGAGACAGGGGCAGCACGCGGTAGCGTTTGACCGCGACCACCTGGCGCGCCCGCGCGATCGCGTCATCGAGCCGGGCAATCTCCGCGCTCGCGCGATCGGGATGGCCGACGACATCACCCATCTCGCGGATCTGGGCCTTCACTTCGTCAAGCTTGCGCGGCACGGCGAATTCGGCGAGGTGAACTCCCTTGTCTTTCAGGAGCTCCCGTGTCGATCGCTTGTCGAACAGGCCCGCCACGACGATATCGGGCTTGAGCACCAGGATATCTTCGGCGCCCCCCGATAGGATCCGGTATCGCCTGGCATCATCGGCTGCGAAGGATTGCCAGGCGTCACGCGAATATCGGCTGAGCCCAAGGATCTGCTCGGGATCGGCCATTGGTATCAGCAGTTGGTCCGTGCAGACATTCATCGAGACAATGCGCGGACCTGCTGCCATTCCAGGCGCAAACCAGAGGCCGCCAAACGCCGCAAGCGCCGCGACGGCAACCGACCGGGATAACGATCCGAGACGCCCACTCATCGGTCCCTCAAATCTCGGCCCACGGCACGATCACGGCTTCGCGCTGAAATTCCGCGCGATAGGCGCTGATCCGGAACACATCACCCATGATCTGCTCCGACAACGCCTCCATGGGCGCGCCTTGCGACACCAGGCGGCCGTCCGAGAGCACCAGAATTGTATCCGCAAATCGCGCAGCAAGTCCGAGATCATGCGTCACCACCATTACCAGCGCGCCTTCGTCGGCCGCATGGCGCAGGGTTTTCATCACATCGATCTGGTGACGCGGATCCAGTGAGGCTGTCGGCTCATCGGCCAAAATCACCGGCGCTTCCACCGCCAGTACGCGCGCCAGCGCGACCCGGCTGCGCTCGCCGCCGGATAGTTCCGTGATGCGACGCGCGCCGAATTCCATGACATCGGTCAACCGCATCGCCCGCAGCACCGCCTCGGTGTCTCTCGGCGTCAACCGCGCGGGGTCGGTCGCGCCATGCGGATAGCGGCCGAGCGCAACGATATCCCGCGCCGGTAGTGGCCAGTGCACGATGTGGCCCTGCGGCAGATAGGCAAAACGCCGGGCGCGCTCGCGTAAAGTAAGCGACGACAGGGCTTCGCCCTCGACATTAATGGCGCCGTCTGAAGCCACCAACCCGGCCAAAGCGCGCAACAGCGTCGTCTTGCCGGCGCCGTTCGGCCCCACCAGCGCGACCAGATGTCCTGCCGACAGCGCAAGCGAGATATCTTTCAATACGGCGCGCCCAGACAATTTTACGTTCACGCTGTGGGCGGTGAGAAAGGCTGACACGGTCATGCGACGCCTCCCGCCAACGCGCGCCGTTCACGCTTGATCAGATAGAGGAAAAACGGCACGCCGATGATCGATGTCAATACGCCGACCTTGATATCACTGGTCGATGGAATGATGCGCACGGCGATATCGGCTGACAGCAACAGCGCGCTACCCGTGAGCGCGCTCGGAACCAACAACCGCGCCGGATCGTGACCAATCAGCGGCCGCATCAGATGCGGCGCGACCAGGCCGATGAAGCCGATGGTGCCGGTAACGGCGACGGCGCCGCCGACGCCAAGTGCGACGCCCGATATCACCAAGAGCCGCAGCCGAGCGACATCGACGCCAAGGCTCTGCGCCGCCTCCTCGCCGAGGCTGAGCGCGCGGAAGGCATTGCGCTGGCTCAACAGAATGGCGGCGCCGGCCACGATGAACGGCAACGCCAAGATGACGTGGTGGAAACTGCGATCCTCCAGCGAACCGAGCAGCCAGAACGCAATTTCGAGCACGGCGAATGGATTGCTCGAAAGATTCATTACCAGCGCGGTCGCGGCGCCCGCAAGGCTGGATATCGCTAGACCCGCCAAGATGAGAATCAGCAGCCCGGCGTTGCGGCCGGCGATCGCCAGCAGCACGAAAACCGAGGCAAATGCGGCCATGATCGCCGCAACCGGAAGCGCATAGGACCTGACGTCGGCAATGCCGAGCGCGATGATCAGCACCGCGCCGAACGCGGCCGATTGCGGCGCGCCGAACAGCGAGGGCGACGCCAGGGGATTGCGCAATAGCCCCTGCAATGCTGCGCCGGACAGGCCAAGCATCGCGCCAATCGCAAATCCCAAAATCGTGCGCGGCAGCCGGATTTCCCGAACGATCACCTGCTGCACGTCGCTGCCGCCGCCGAACAAGGCGTCGACCACGGTCAGCGGCGACAGCCGCACTGGACCGATCCCCAGCGATGCCAGCAGCAATAGCACGACGAGAGCAACAAGCGCTGACATCACGCCGGCGCGCCAGCGCGAAGCTGCATCGACCGTCGCCATGACGTTCTGATTGCTCATCCATTATCCCCGGGCAGGGCGATATCGTCGCCCCGCCAATGCTCATACAATGATTGAGGTCCGGCACAAGCGGGGCTCGCGAACAAAATGCGACCGGCGATGCGCGACGGCTCGCGGCCGAACGATGGCATTGACTCTTGGCCCGGCGCAATTCTAGATGGTCGTGACGGTTCCCCCCTTGGGGGATCAAAAGGGAATGCGGTGCGGAGAGAGTTCTCTCCAATGCCGCGGCTGCCCCCGCAACTGTGAGCGGTGAATCCTTCGTCATATGCCACTGGGAATCTCGGTCCTGGGAAGGCGACGAAGGGTAACGACCCGCGAGCCAGGAGACCTGCCGTCAGCCGTGGTCACACGCGAAGATGCCGGTCGGGGAGTACAGGCATTAGCTTCACCGAGGTGCGCAAGCACGATGGTGAGACTTGGTTCGCTGTGACGTGCCACTGACGTCATACCGAGGTCTAAGCCATGTCTTCCATCATCCAAGCCGCAGCGCGGCAGCGCAACTTTTGGCTCGCTTCAAGTTTCCTGGTACCTGTTCTCTCGTTGCAGATTACTGCTGCAAAAGCGCAGCAATCCGCCTCTCCAAACGTGCTCCCGACCATTCAAGTCGAGGCGCCCCCAGACAAAAGCAGGACCCGACCGAAGCCCGCCCCCGATCGGCCTAACGTGTCCCGCCGTGTCATTGCCGCACCACGGCAAGCGCCGACCGCCGCCCAGCCATCGGCTACGCCAACCAAGCAGCAGGCCGTCGTGGTCAGCCCGACTGCGATAGAGACCCCGATCGATCAGATCGCCAGTTCGGTCACGGTCATCACTGCAAAGGAAATGGAGCGCGATCAGCGCCGCACCTTGCCCGATGCGCTGGCGACGGTGCCGGGGCTCAACGTGGTTCAAAGCGGGGGTCCGGGCGGGCTGACCTCGGTGTTCACGCGTGGGACAAACTCAAATCACACCAAAGTCCTGATCGACGGCATCGACGTCAGCGATCCCAGTAACCCGAACCGCTCCTTCGACCTGGGCCAGCTATTGACCGCGGATATCCAACAGATCGAGGTACTCCGAGGACCGCAAAGCGGACTCTATGGCGCCGACGCGCTTGGCGGCGTGATTTCGATCATTACCAAGAAGGGCGAAGGCCCTCCACGTGCGACGGGAACGATCGAAGGCGGCTCGTTTGGCACGTTCAATCAGACCGCGGGCCTGAGCGGTTCGCAAGACCACATCAATTATGCTTTCAATGTTGCGCATTTCCGCGCCACCGACGTGCCGGTGACACCGCTGGAGCTGCTACCACCCGGGCGAAAGGCGATCGGCAACAATTACGACAACATGACGTATTCGACCAAGCTTGGCGCGGACGTTAGTGAAAATCTGACCCTGAACACGGTCGTCCGCTACACCGACGCGACCCTGCACTTTACCGGCGATGCATTCGACCCGGTGACGTTTGCAAGTTTGCCCGCCGCGGCACAGAGCACGCAAACAGTGCATCAGCTCTTCGCGCGCGAAGAAGCCGTCTGGTCGATGTTTGACGGCCGCGTCAAGAACTATTTCGGCGTCAATTTCACCGATCACTGGAATTCCAATATTTCGCCGGGCGACGCCGCGCCGACGATCACGACCGGCGATCGGGTGAAGTACGACTGGCACACCGTCACTCAACTCGCACCGAACCACACCTTCATCGTCGGCGCCGAGCATGAGACCGAGACATTGCACACGTCCACGATGTCGGCTCAAAACGTCAACAAGGCAGGCTACGCCGAACTGCAATCGCAATTCGCCGACCGCCTGTTCCTGGTCGAGAACGTCAGGCAAGACGACAACGATCGATTCGGTACCCATCCGACCTTTCGCATCGCGCCAGCGGTGATCGCTCCGTTTACGGAAACCAAGTTCAAGGCAAGCTACGGCACCGGCTTCAAGGCTCCGACGCTGAACCAGCTCTTCGTCAGTTTCCCCGCGTTCTTCTTTTTCGCCAATCCGAACCTGAAGCCCGAGGAAAGCGTCGGCGAAGACGTCGGTTTCGAACAGCCTTTGTTCAACGACCGGATCCGCTTCGGGTCGACCTATTTCCACAACGACATCACAAACCTGATCCAGTTCGTGGTCGACCCCGCGACTTTCAGCAGCACCAACGTCAACGTCGGAAGGGCCGTAACGGAAGGCACCGAAAATTTCGTGGCCGCTACCATCACCGAGCGTGTTCGGGTTCGTGCAGACTACACCTTTACACGCACCGCCGATGTGACGACCGGCTTGGAGCTGTTGCGACGGCCCAAGGAAAAATGGAGCGCGAATGTCATCTGGAATCCGATCGATCCGCTGACACTATCGGGGACGGTGCTGCACACCGGCAGCTTCATCGACGCCAATCGCGATTTCAGTATCCCACGCCTGCTGGCGCCCGGTTACACCGTGGTCAATGTCGCGGCCGACTACGCCGTCACCGATCAGATCAAGGTGTTCGGCCGCGTCGATAATCTGTTCAATGTGCACTACCAGAATCCGACCGGCTTTCTGCAGCCAGGTCTTGGGGTCTATGGCGGCATCCGCGTTGCGAGCTATGTGCGGTAGGAGCCCTTAGAAGCTCGGGGGCACGGAGTTCACTCCAGGCTCCGAAAGGCGCCGACCGGCCCGTTCCACTCGACCAGCTCGGGGTGGAAGAGGTGGGCCAGAAGCTCCGTGCCCTCAACGATCCGTGGTCCCGGACGCGCGAAATAGGAATTCGCGTCCACCGCATAGACACGGCTGTCGCGCACCGCCGGCAGGTCGGCCCAACCGGGGTAGGCGGATAGCTGTCGTGCCTGCTCGGCAGCCTTTTCCAAACCAAAGCCGCAAGGCATAACGATCAAAACCTCCGGCTGCCACTGGAGAACGTCTGTCCACTGTATGCGAACCGAATCGGTTCCCTCACGTCCAAGCTTGTCGATACCGCCCGCGATGCGAACCATTTCCGGCACCCAGTGACCGCTGCAATAGACTGGATCCATCCACTCCATGCAAAAGACTCTAGGCCGCGACAATGCGGTGCGCGTTACAGCGTCGATTTTCTCAAGCCGGGCCCGGCCCTCTGCGATCAATGTTTCTGCGATTTGAGAGCGGCCCGTGGCCTCGCCAAGATCGCGCAAATTATCAAAGATCTGTTCGAGGGATTTCGGCGTGAGCCACAATATTTGCGGCTTGCTGGGAAGCGTCTTTAACAGCTGGGAGACCTCGTTTCCTGAGGGCGCGCAGACCTGACAGAGGTCTTGTGTAAGAATCAGATCGGGCGCGATTTCCTGCATAAGCGCCTCGTCCACCCGATAGAGGCTTAGACCATCGCGCAATCTTTGGGTTACGGCTCTGTCTATTTCCGACTGACTCATACTTTCGATCGGAAGAACGTTGCGGACAACGATCGGTTTGTCCACGATCTCCGGGGGGTAATCGCATTCGTGTGTAACGCCCAACAATCGGTCACCTAGACCCAGGGCACATATCATCTCGGTGGCCGAGGGTAGAAACGAGACGATCCGCCGAGTCTCGACCATCCTCACGCTGCCGAAAGAACCAGAACCATTGCTATCAGCACCATCAGGCGCGGTTTGGGAAATATCCATCTCCCATCCATTTCATTCGATCGGCAACAGGCCAAAACCAAAAAAGAGTAGCGATAGCGAGCTCGCTAAGGGCGAACCTACAGGATTATTGAAAGTTGGCCCATCGAAAACCAACCTATGAAACTCGCCATTCTCGACGCAGGGATCAACATTCAGCGGTGGCCGCGAGAGCGCCTTCACCTATGGCCGGTTCATCACCCGTCCACCGCCGGACGGGACTTCAATGGCGAATGCGGGCACAACGGTTCTGCGCGGCAGCCGGGTTTGCCGGGGAATGCGGACGAGGTTGAAGCCGACCATGGAACCCATCTTCAATCTTCACCAAGATCACCGATTTGGCCTGAAAAGCGCGATTTTCGAGCGATTCGGGCGCTAAAGATGCCCCTTGGGCAGGCCAATGCATGATAGGTTATGACATGGATCATCGCCCGACGATGCGCGGTGAATTTCGAGGTACCCGATGGATGACGAACCGAAAAGCGCCGCCGAACTGAAAGAGATCAGGTTGAATCGGAAGCTTGCGCAGGACGCCGAAGGCATCAAGGCCATGGCGGAAATCGCGGCAGCCGACATCGCCATACGAAAGCGGACGGCGAATCTGCGCGCCATGCGATTGGCGAGGGAAGCCGCGGAGCGCGACAAACCTGCGGAACCCAAAGCCAAGGCCAAACCCAGAAAAAAGAAAATAATCTAAATGACAAAAGAAGACCGCAGCCGCGCCGACGCGCGTTTCAACAAGATCGCGCGCACGACGAGTGGAGACAGAACCGCAAAGGCCGAGCGCGATGCAGCGCTGAAAGCGGTGACCGATAACATGGCGAAGCTGAAAGCATTGCGGCTTGCCCGCGAGGCTACCGAACCTCCGCGCCCGGCCGCAGCGCCCAAGAAGGCGCGTGCCAAGGCCAAGAAGTCAGAAGAAAAGGGCCCCGCTTTGTCTGATTGGCTGGCGGGACAGCAAAACGGCGGGCGCCGGACTTAACACCCCTCGTTTGAGCATCTCCGGACAACCGCGTGGGTTTGTCCCGCAATCTGTCCGGGCCGGATCTCGTTCTACGCCGGCGCGGGCCATTCGATCAGCGATCGCGTCTTGGTCGCGGCGTCGTAAACCTGCACCTGCAGCATCTGGAACTGATTCTTCAACGCCATGCCGGTCTGTTCGGCGGCCTCGACCGTGTCGTGGTGCGATTTGAAATGACCGTCCACGACCAGCGAATAGCCTGATGTCGGTGCTTTGTCGGCGCGAATGATTCGGCGTGGCGGCGCTTCTTCCGTTTCGATCTTTGGCTTTTTCATATGTGGCTCCAAATCATGATCCGAGTAAACCGGATCAGGCTCTCATCTGTTGGTTATGCGCTTGATCTCCGCGCAAACGCTACGCGTCTGTCGCGAGGGAAAGCCGGTTCCCATTCTTCCGGATCGTGCTCTGGTGTTTGTTTTGAGCATGATCTTTGCGGAAAACCGGTTCCCACTTTTCCGGATCATGCTCCGTTGCGCCTCCCTTTACACTGAACGTCTGAAAGGGCAGGAAAGATTGTCCGGTTGCGGTTAATATAGCGCCTCAAAGACGGTGAGATTGAGGTCGCAGACATGACGGCGCGAGTAGGCCAGCCACCGAACCACCCGACCAAAGGGGAGTGACATGTCCGGAAACGGCAAAAAGAACGAGCTTCCCGGCAAGGATGAGGGCAAATCAAAGAAATCACCACCTGCAACCACCGAGGATGACGACGTCGAGGATGGCGACATCGCCACGCCAAAGCGCGATCGCTACGGCGACGACGACAAGCCGCTTTGAGATCTTGAAAAACCTCGTCCCGCGAGCTTTCCGACGCATTAGGCATTGGCCTCGGCGCCAAGCGTCGGCGGCGTTTTGAGGGCTGCCATGCGCCTGTATTCATGGACAAATAACCGATAGAGCCGATAGTTTCGCCTGTAAACGGAGAGCGAATCTGACATGGCCGACATCCTGGCCGCACCGCAACAAGCCAAGGCCGACGAACAACTGCGGACGCTGGCCGCGATTTCTACGGCGCATTGGGTCAGTCATTTCCATTTGTTCGTACTGCCGATGCTGTTCCCCTTCCTGAAAGCGCAGCTCGGCGTCGGTTACATTGAGCTTGGCTTCGCCCTCACCGTCTTCGCCGTCACGTCCGGCCTGACGCAGGCGCCGATCGGCTATCTTGCCGATCATATCGGCGCCCGCAAAATCCTGCTGATGGGCCTCACTTTGGGCGGGCTGGCGCTGATCATGCTCGGCCTGCATCTGAGTTACCCGTGGCTGATCGCCAATGCCGGGCTAATGGGGCTCGCCAATAGTGCTTATCATCCGGCCAACTATGCGATTCTTTCGGCCCACATGAATGAGGCGCGCATGGGCCGCGCCTTTTCGATCCACACCTTCGCCGGTTTCCTTGGCGGCGCGGTGGCGCCAGCCATCGTGGCGACACTGGTCGCAACGATCGGAGGCCATGGCGCGCTGATCGTGAGCGGCGCGGTGGGGCCGTTCGTAGCGCTACTTCTTCTCGGCGTTGGCATTCCCGATGCGAGCGCCGCAGACCGCGGGAAGGCTGGCACTGACTTGCGCCGGCGCAACATCATCACACCCGCCCTCATCATACTGACGATCTTTTTCATGCTGCTGAGCCTGTCCAACGCCGGCATCGGCAATTTCGGCGTGGTCGCGCTGATGAGCGGCTACGGAGTGGCATTCTCGGCCGCCAATATTGCGCTGACGGCGTATCTGGGCGCCAGCGCGATCGGCGTGCTGGCCGGCGGCTTTCTCGCCGACCGCACAAGGCGCCACGGACAAGTGGCCGCCGCCTGCTTTGCGGTGAATGCTGCCATCGTGTTCATGATCGCGACGATTCAATTGCCGCTGCTGCTGCTCGCCATCGCCATGGCGTCAGCAGGGTTCCTGGGAGGCGTGATCGCCCCTTCGCGCGATATGCTGGTCCGCAATGCGGCGCCACCAGGTGCCGCCGGTCGGGCCTTCGGCATCGTCTCCACCGGCTTCAATCTCGGCGGCATCGTCAGCCCGCTGCTGTTCGGCTGGATCATGGATCAGAACTTGCCGCATTGGGTGTTCGGCGC
>DASQOU010000237.1:0-2263 GCA_035644295.1 Bradyrhizobium sp. | reverse complement strand
CTCTCGTCTGTCTCTGGATCTGTCTCCGGCAGCGGCTGATATGGATCGGGCCGATCGTGGTCCGTAGCCCGCGGCTGTACCTGTAGATTGGCCCGTCGAATGGTACCGAACGGATCGGTCTGACCGATCAGGCGCGCCAGTTCCGCCAGGGGATCGCCGTCCCCCTTGGCAGACGCGTGAGCCCCGCCGCCAAAATCGTCCTCAGCGGGGAAAGGTCTGTCCTGATATCGATCAGCCATCGTGATGATGCGTCCCCTACGGGATAGCCGCCAACCCGCTTCTACATACGAACCGGCTCCTGCCGGATGCCCCTCACAAAATCCCCCAGTGAGTGGCGATCACCTCTGTTACCGCATTTCGTCCGGGGCATCGACGCCGAGAACGGCAAGCCCGGATGCAAAAACCGAGACTACGCCCTGAACCAAAGCCAGCCGCGCCTTTGTGATCTCTGCATCATTATTGATAATGAAGCGTAAATAGGGCAAATCGCGCCCCCTCGTCCACAGCGCATGAAATTCGCTGGCGAGATCATAGAGGAAAAATGCGATTCGGTGGGGCTCATGTGCAGATGCCGCCGCCTCGACCGTCCGGGGGTAGAGCGCCAGCCGCCGCAACAGGTCGAGTTCCGCCGGGTCTGTCAGACGGTCAAGCGCCGCGTCTGCCAGGAAAGCCGCCCGGGCACCGGTTTCCTCTGGCAGTTCGGGGATCACCTCGCGGGCGTTACGGAACACCGAGTGGCCGCGCGCGTGGCCATACTGGACGTAAAATACCGGGTTCTCGCGCGACTGCTCGATCACCTTGGCGAGATCGAAATCGAGCACGGCGTCGTTCTTGCGATAGAGCATCATGAAGCGGACGGCATCCTTGCCGACCTCGTCGACCACTTCCCGCAGAGTGACGAAATCGCCGGACCGCTTCGACATCTTCACCGGCTCGCCGTTACGCAAGAGCTTGACGAGTTGGACGATCTTCACATCGAGCGTGGCCTTGCCCGAGGTGACGGCCTTGATCGCCGCCTCCACGCGCTTGACATAGCCACCGTGGTCGGCGCCCCAGACATCGACGAGGTTGCGAAAGCCGCGGTCGAATTTGTCGCGATGGTAGGCGATGTCAGATGCAAAATAGGTATAGGAACCATCGGACTTGATCAGCGGCCGGTCGACGTCGTCGCCAAAGGCGGTGGCGCGAAACAGCGTCTGGTCGCGATCTTCGTAATCCTCGATCGGTCCACCCTTCGGCGGCGGCAGACGACCTTCGTAGACGTCGCCCTTGGAACGCAGAAAGTCGATGGTCTGGGCAACACGGTTATTTCCGGCTTCGATCAGGGAACGCTCCGAAAAGAACACGTCGTGCCTGATATTGAGCGCGGCGAGATCACCCTTGATCGCTTCCATCATCATCGCGATGGCCCTGGCGCGCGCGATCGGCAGCCAGCCGCCTTCCGGCATCGTCAAAAGCTTGTCGCCATACTCGGCGGACAGCGCCTGCCCGACCGGCTTCAGATAATCGCCGGGATAAAGCCCTTCGGGAATTTCGCCGATATTCTCGCCGAGCGCCTCGCGGTAGCGAAGGAAGGCCGAGCGTGCGAGCACGTCGACCTGCGCGCCTGCATCGTTGATGTAGTATTCGCGGGTGACATCGAAGCCGGCGAACTGAAGCAGGCTCGCGAGCGCATCGCCAAACACCGCGCCCCGGCAATGTCCGACATGCATCGGCCCGGTCGGATTGGCCGAAACGTATTCGACATTGACCTTCTCACCCGCGCCGATCGCGCTTTGCCCGTAGGAACTGCCCACTCGTAACACCGTGCGCAGCGTGTCCGCCCAGACCGGCGGCTTCAAAGTGAGATTGATAAAGCCGGGACCGGCAACCTCGACCGAGGCAATCACGTCGTCGGTCCGCAGGCGGCTCGCGATCTTTTCGGCAAGCTCGCGCGGCTTGGTCCTTGCTTCCTTGGCGAGCACCATCGCGGCGTTGGTCGCCATATCGCCGTGGGTTGGATCCTTGGGTGGCTCTACCACCACGCGCGACAAATCGGTGCCGGCGCCAAGCTCTGCCGCACAGACAACATGCACGCGCGCCAACACGTTGGCGAAAAGATGTTGCGTCGAGGGAATGCCGACCATGGCCGCCGCCTAACGCAAATCCGGGGTCGAGTCAAAAAGCCTCTGATGCTCGGTCATGGCAAATCGATCCGTCATCCCGGCGATGAAGTTGCCGATCCGCCGCGCCCGCTCGGTTTCGGTCTCGCTGTGGTCACCGC
>DASQOU010000236.1:0-3343 GCA_035644295.1 Bradyrhizobium sp. | reverse complement strand
CGATCAGATACGCGAGGCGATGTCGGGCAATATCTGCCGCTGCGGCACTTACCAACGCATCGAAAACGCGGTCAATCTCGCTTCGACGGGGGTCTGATCATGAACATCATCACAAATCCCAACAAGCTTCGCGGCATGGAGCGTCGCATCAAGGTTGAAAACGTCTCGCGCCGCAGCATTCTCAAAGGCCTCGGCATCGCGGGCGGCTTGGTGCTGGCCGCGCCGGTGATGTCGCGTCAGGCGTTTGCGGCTTATAAAACTGGTGCCGGAGAGATGCCGCACGGCACGGTGGTCAACCCGCGCGTCTTCGTTGCCATCGCCTCCGATGGAACGGTTACGATCGTGGCGCACCGTTCCGAAATGGGAACCGGTGTCCGGACCAGCCTGCCGCTGATCGTGGCCGAGGAAATGGAGGCCGATTGGTCGCGGGTGAAGGTAGCGCAGGCGCACGGCGACGAGGTCAAGTTCGGCAATCAGGATACCGACGGATCGCGCAGCACACGGCACTATCTGATCCCGATGCGCCAGATCGGCGCGTCGGCGCGCGCCATGCTCGAAGCGGCGGCCGCCAAACGCTGGGGCGTGCCGGCAACCGAGGTCAAGGCTGTCAACCATGAGGTGGTCCATTTTGCGAGCGGCCGCCGTCTCGGCTTCGGCGACCTGGCCGCCGATGCGGCGAAGGAGTCGGTGCCCAGTGTTGAAGGCCTGAAGCTGAAAGACCCAAAGGACTTCCGCTATCTCGGCAAAGGTAAAGTCAGCATCGTCGACCTTCGTGATATTACAGTCGGCACCGCGCATTACGGCAGCGATACGCGCCTGCCCGGCATGAAATATGCCGTGATCGCGCGGCCGCCGGTGACCGGCGGCAAACTGGTGTCGTTCGACGGAGCCGCCGCGATGAAGGTCTCCGGCGTCGAGAAGGTGATGGAGGTGCAGGGTTGGCCGTGGCCGTCCAAATTCCAGCCGCTCGGCGGGGTCGCAGTGATCGCACGCAACACCGGCGCGGCCATCAAGGGACGTGACGCATTGAAGATCGTCTGGGACGACGGGCCCAATGGCAAGTACGAGTCGGCCGCTTATCGAAAGGAACTCCAGGAGGCCGCGCGCAAGCCGGGTCTCGTCGTGCGCAAAGAGGGCGACGTGGATGCCGCGCTGAAAGCCGCCGACAAGGTGATTGTCGGCGAATACTACCTGCCTCACCTCGCGCATGTGACCATGGAGCCGCCGGTCGCGGTCGCGAATGTCAAAGACGGCAAGGCCGAGATCTGGGCACCGTTGCAAAGTCCGGGCGGAACGCGGGAGGACGTCGCAAAAACCCTCGGAATCTCGGAGGAGAATGTGACCGTCAACGTCACCCTGCTCGGCGGCGGATTCGGGCGCAAATCGAAATGTGACTTTGCACTCGAGGCGGCGTTGCTTTCAAAGGCAATCGGTTCGCCGGTAAAGATGCAATGGACGCGGGAAGACGACGTTCGCAACGGCTTCCTCCACACCGTCTCGGCGGAGCGTATCGAAGCCGGTCTCGACAAAAGCGGCAAGGTGATTGCTTGGCGACACCGCAGCGTCGCACCAAGCATCGCCTCCACATTCGCAGCCAATGCGGTACATGAAGCAGCCTTCGAACTCGGCATGGGGCTGGTCGACATGCCGTTCGAGATTGCCAATATTCAATGCGAAAATCCGGAAGCCGCCGCTCATACCCGGATCGGCTGGTTCCGCTCGGTGTCGAATATCCCGCATGCCTTTGCCGTCCAATCGATGGTAGGCGAACTCGCCCATGCCACCAACCGCGATCAAAAGGATATGCTGCTGGAGCTCATCGGGTCGCCGCGGATCGTCAAGCTCGATTCCGTGAAAGACCTGTGGAACTATGGTGAGCCGTACGACAGCTATCCGATCGATACCGCACGTCTGCGCCGTGTGGTCGAGCTCGTCGCGGACAAGGGTGGCTGGGGACGGACCGTGCCGAAGGGACACGGGCTTGGCATTGCCGTGCATCGCAGCTTCGTCAGCTACATCGCGACCATGGTCGAGGTATCGGTTGGCGATAAAGGCAAACTGACCGTTCACCAGGTCGACACCGCCATCGACTGCGGCATGTTCATCAACCCCGAAAGGATCGAGTCGCAAATCGAGGGTGCCGCGATCATGGGCCTGAGCCTTGCCAAATACGGCGAGATCACCTTCAAGGACGGCAAGGTGCAACAGGGCAATTTCGACGACTTCCCTGTGATCCGGATCGACGAGGCGCCCCTTGTGACCAACGTGCACATCGTACCCGCCGATGCCGATAGGCCACCAAGCGGCGTCGGGGAGCCGGGCGTGCCTCCCTTTGCTCCCGCCCTGGCCAACGCGATCTTCGCAGCGACCGGGAAACGCATCCGGACTCTGCCGATCGGCAAGCAACTTGAAACCTGAGACGGGTCCGATCGTTTTGCTCTTCTAAAGGAGAGCAAGATGTATACAACAGTGACGACGCTCGCGGCTTTGGTCGCGAGCGTCCTTGTTTCGAGCGCTCGAGGCGTGGCCGCCCAGGCAAATCCGCCACCCAACGCCTCAGCAACGCGGCCGGCGAAGACGCCGCCGGAGCAAACTTCCGTCCCGAACACCAGCCCGCCGGCCACGACAACTCAGACAATCGGCGAGAGCAACCAGAAAGCGACCGTCAAGAAAATGAACGAAGACGAAAAGCAGAAAGTCGGGACGAAGGGCAAATAGCCGATATCACCGAGGCGCGCTTTCGACGCACGTCCACATTTCGAACGTCGCCGCTTTTACCGAGAAGGCGGCATATGTCTTGCCAATGTTGAATGCGCATGATGCTCACCTCCCTCCCTTTTCGTTATACTAATATAGTAATAGTTTTCGGCGCCCCTAGTGCCAGCTTTCACTGACTACATCTGCGTTGCTGCCTTTGCCCGCTACTCGACA
Organism: Bradyrhizobium sp.; assembly: GCA_035644295.1. Classification (GTDB taxonomy): domain Bacteria; phylum Pseudomonadota; class Alphaproteobacteria; order Rhizobiales; family Xanthobacteraceae; genus Bradyrhizobium. Next base: position 412 of record DASQOU010000236.1, on the reverse strand, counting down.
GAAGAGGATTTGCCTGTTATCCCGGTTCAGTCTCCAACTTCGCGGTCGGAGCAAGCCCCTCAAACTCTCGCGTGCGGATCCTTCTCAATGCATCTGCGCTAAGCGCGCTAGCCGCAGCTCTGGATCAATCACGACAAGGCGCAGCGCGACGGCCTAAGGTGGCGCCCGGCTTCTACGATCGAGGCTCACCGGATTACAAACGTCATAGGATTAATCCAATTTAATTTGCACTCCATGCGACATGCACTCCAAGCGGGTCGTATGTCCGATCCTGTGAAGGGTTTCGGATGACGGCCCATCACGACGATGCAGCTGGCGCCGGGGCCGTCGTCCGAAAGCCTCCAGTGAAGGAAACCGCGATTGGGGGAACGTGCGGCGGTGCCGCGGGCTTTGAGCTATCAGGACTTGACCG
>DASQOU010000235.1:0-4787 GCA_035644295.1 Bradyrhizobium sp. | reverse complement strand
CACGACTTCCTTCACGCCGAGATTGCCGCCGCGCTTGATGATCTGTTCCAGCGCCGGGATCAGCGATTCAGCGCCGTCGAGGCCAAAGCGCTTGGTGCCGGTGAACTTGAGATCGCAGAACTTCTCAAAACCTTCGGCTTCGACCAGCTTGTTGAGGATCGCGCGCCGGCCCTCGCGGGTGAAAGAGATTTCCTTGTCCGGCCCTTCGATACGTTCCTGGATCCAGGCCTTCTGTGCAGCGTTGGTGATGTGCATGAACTCGACGCCGAGCGTCTGGCAGTAGGTGCGCTCGCAGATCGCGACGATTTCGCGAAGCGTGCCGTATTCGAGGCCGAGCACGTGATCGAGGAAGATCTTGCGGTCGAAGTCGGCTTCCGTGAAGCCGTAGGAGCGAGGATCGAGTTCTTCGCGGTCGCGCGGCGCCTCAATGCCGAGCGGATCGAGCTTGGCATGAAAATGCCCGCGCATGCGGTAGGCGCGAATCAGCATCAGGGCGCGCACGGAGTCGCGGGTGGCCTGATGGACATCGGCCGGCGTCAGTTCAGCGCCTTTGGCTTGCGCCTTTGCCGCGAGCCTGGTGCCGACCGCCTTTTCAACCTCAAGCCAATGGCCGTCGAGCGCGGAAGTCAGTTCGTCGCGCGGCGTCAGCGGCCAGTTGTTCCTCGCCCAGGACGGCCCTTCGGCGTTTTTGCGGACGTCGGCTGGCGTGTCCTTCAGGCTTTTGAAGAATTCTTGCCACTCGGTGTCGACCGAGGAGGGGTTATTTTCGTAGCGGGCGTAGATTTCGTCGATGTAGGTGGCGTTTGTGCCCTGCAAAAAAGAGGAGAGAGCAAAGGCGGCGTTCGCATCCTGGCGAGACATCGGGGCGTCCTGGTGATTTTCGCTTCGCGCATGGTCAACGGCGCGGCAGCCGGTCCGCAAAGCCGAACCAGCAGGGTAAAGAAGCCTACCCTATTTAAGGCGAATATTCGCGCCGAAAAGAACCAAGAATTGAATTATGATTTCAATTTTTCGAGAAGGGTCTTTCCGAGCCTCGCGGGCGACGGAGAAACGGTAATTCCAGCCGATTCCATGGCCGCGGTCTTCGAACCGGCATCGCCCTTGCCGCCCGAAATGATCGCGCCGGCATGGCCCATGCGGCGGCCGGGAGGCGCAGTGACGCCCGCAATGAAGCCGACCATCGGTTTCTTGCGGCCGCGTTTGGCTTCATCTTTGAGGAATTGAGCGGCGTCTTCCTCAGCCGATCCGCCGATTTCGCCGATCATGACGATCGAGGTGGTCTTGGGGTCGGCTAAAAACATCTCCAGCATGTCGATGAATTCGGTGCCCTTGACCGGATCGCCGCCGATGCCGACCGCCGTGGTCTGGCCGAGGCCCTCCTGGGTGGTCTGGAACACCGCCTCATAAGTCAGCGTGCCCGAGCGCGAGACGATGCCGACATTGCCGGGCTTGAAGATGTTGGCCGGCATGATGCCGATCTTGCATTCGCCCGCCGTCATCACACCCGGGCAGTTCGGCCCGATCAGGCGGGATTTCGATCCGCTCAGCGATCTCTTGACCCGCACCATGTCGAGCACCGGAATGCCTTCGGTGATGCAGACGATCAGCGGGATTTCGGCATCGATGGCTTCGCAGATCGCGTCCGCTGCCCCCGGCGGCGGCACATAGATCACGGAGGCATCGGCGCCGGTCTTCTCGCGCGCCTCCGTAACCGTATCGAACACCGGCAGGCCGAGATGCGTCGATCCGCCTTTGCCCGGCGAGGTGCCGCCGACCATCTTGGTACCGTAAGCGATCGCGGCTTCGGAATGGAACGTGCCGTTCTTGCCGGTAAAACCCTGGCAAATGACTTTGGTATTCTTGTCGATCAGGATGGACATGGTTGGGATTGCTTTCGCGAGACGATCGGTAAGGGGTCAGTTTGTCCGCCGGTAGACGCCGGTGAGCACGTCGGCCCACCCTTCCGCATCAGGCGAAAACTGGATTTTCATGGCATAGCTGTTGTCGTCGATGACTTCGTAGACATGGCGCGCATTGCCGCGCAGCGAGCCACGCACCAGGATCAGCGATTTGCCGCTCCAGCCGCCGGACGCCGGTGACGGCGGATAGTAGCCGAGCGAATCGTGCCAGAATAATTTGTAGAGCCGGTCTTCGCGGTCATAGGTGAACACGCCGTGGGTGGCGAAGCTCTCCTTGCCGTCGCGCGTCTGGCGGCTATCCTGAATCAGATAAAAGCCGTTGAGATCGATGCGGGCCGTGACACGCGAGGTGGCGGGGCCTCCCACGTTCCAGCGCGACGGAAACACGGTCTCTTCGCCAGTCCACTCGCCCGCAAACACCGCCAGCTTGCGATGCTCCTCGAGCGGCGCCGGTGCGGCGAGATGATCGGCGGGCATCGCTCACCCTCCCTTGACGGCCTTGACGATCTTCTGCGCGGCGTCGTCGAGATCATCGGCCGGCAGCACGTTGAGGCCGCTTTCCCGGATGATCTTCTTGCCGGCATCGACATTGGTGCCCTCTAGGCGCACCACCAACGGCACTTTGAGGCCGACTTCCTTGACCGCAGCCACCACGCCCTCCGCGATGATATCGCATTTCATAATGCCGCCGAAGATGTTGACCAGGATGCCCTTCACGTTGGGATCGGCGGTGATGATCTTGAAGGCGGCCGCGACCTTTTCCTTGCTGGCGCCACCGCCGACATCGAGGAAGTTCGCGGGCTCCATGCCATAGAGCTTGATGATGTCCATGGTCGCCATCGCAAGGCCGGCGCCGTTGACCATGCAACCGATGGTGCCCTCGAGCGTGACGTAATTGAGATCGTATTTGGAAGCCTCGATTTCCTTGGCATCTTCCTCGGTCTCGTCGCGCAGTGCCGCAACTTCGGGATGACGAAACAGCGCGTTGTCGTCGAACGATACCTTGGCGTCGAGCACCCGCAGCTGGCCCTGCTTGGTGACCACCAGCGGGTTGATTTCCAGCATCGCCATGTCCTTGGCGGTGAAGGCCGCATAGAGCTGCATCACCAGTTTTTCCGCCTGCTTGGCGAGATCGCCGGACAATTTCAGCGCCTTCGCGACGGTACGGCCGTGATGGGGCATGATGCCGGTCGCGGGGTCGACCGAGAAGCTGACGATCTTCTCAGGGTTATTGTGCGCGACATCCTCGATGTTGACGCCGCCCTCGGTGGAAACCACGAACGACACTTCGGAAGTTTCGCGATTGACCAGGATCGAGAGATAAAACTCCTTGTCGATGTCGGAGCCTTCCTCGATGTAGAGCCGGTTGACCTGCTTGCCGTGCGAGCCGGTTTGCACCGTGACCAGCGTCGCTCCCAACATCTGCTTGGCGAATTCATTGACCTCGGCGACCGATTTGGCGATGCGGACACCGCCCTTGTCGCCGGCCGAGGCCTCCTTGAACTTGCCCTTGCCGCGGCCGCCGGCGTGGATCTGGCTTTTCACCACCCAGACCGGGCCGGGAAGCGTCTTCGCGGCGACATCGGAGTCGGGAGCCCGCAGAACCGGTACACCCTTCGAGATCGCCACTCCGAATTCGTGCAGCAGTGCCTTGGCCTGGTATTCATGGATATTCATGTGGAGGCTCCCCCAACCCGCATCGCAAAATCGCAAACGAACCGCGCTTTGGGCCGTTGGTATACCATATGCCAAGCCAAGCGCAAATTTAAAATCTGATGGAATTACAAAGCTTTATTGTTGCCTCGCTTCCAGCTCCGCCGCGAATAGCGACGAATGAATGGTGCAGACTAAAAGACCGATTGGCGCGATCCCTCAGCCGTTAGCCGTCGACGCCCTCAGCGGCCGAGCAGGTCGGGTGCGATCTTCTTGCAGGCATCGACCAGACCCTGCACCGCGCCGACCGACTTGTCGAAGGCGTCGCGGTCCTTGCCGGCAAGTTCGATCTCGACGATGCGCTCGACGCCCTTCGACCCGATGACGACGGGCACGCCGACATACATGTCCTTCACGCCGTATTCACCGTTGAGGTAGGCGGCGCAGGGCAGCACGCGCTTCTTGTCCTTGAGATAGCTCTCGGCCATCGCGATCGCGGAAGCCGCCGGCGCATAAAACGCCGAGCCGGTCTTCAAGAGGTTGACGATCTCGGCCCCGCCATTGCGGGTGCGGTCGACGATCTCGTCGATCCGCGCCTGCGAGGTCCAGCCCATCTTGACGAGATCGGGCAGCGGAATGCCGGCCACGGTTGAATAGCGCACCAGCGGCACCATGGTGTCGCCATGGCCGCCCAGTACGAAAGCGGTGACGTCCTCGATCGAGACGTTGAACTCGTCGGCGAGGAAATAGCGGAAGCGTGAGGAATCCAGCACCCCCGCCATGCCCACCACCTTCTTGTGCGGCATGCCGGAAGCCTTCTGCAGCGCCCACACCATGGCGTCGAGCGGGTTGGTGATGCAGATGACGAAGGCGTCGGGGGCGTATTTCTTGATGCCGGCGCCGACCTGCTCCATCACCTTGAGATTGATGCTCAGGAGATCGTCGCGGCTCATGCCGGGCTTGCGCGGCACGCCGGCGGTGACGATGCAGACCTTGGCGCCGTCGAGCGCCTCGTAGGAGTTGGCGCCGGTGAAATGTGCGTCGAACCCGTCGACCGGTGAAGACTGCGCGATATCGAGCGATTTACCCTGCGGCACGCCCTCGGCGATGTCGAACATCACGACGTCGCCCAATTCCTTCAGGCCGATGAGGTGGGCCAGCGTTCCGCCGATCTGACCGGAGCCAATCAAAGCAATTTTGTCGCGCGCCATGGGA
>DASQOU010000234.1:0-29661 GCA_035644295.1 Bradyrhizobium sp. | reverse complement strand
CCGGTCATTGCGGTGTTGAAGCAGACCTCGCCGACCGCATGGCCTTGCGCGCCCAGGCCAAAGCCTTCCAGCACGGTGCCATCGGCAAGCACGAGGAGCGCGGTCGGCTTGTGGTCCGGCCAGGCTGAGGCGTTTTCGGTTTGGGTCATGAGCGCATTACATAGTCTTCGCCTGCGCAGGCGTCAAAGCCGGAAGCCGCGGATTCACATGGCATTGGCGCCTATTTAACCAACTTTCTTTCGTCATGGCCGGGCTTGACCCGGCCATCCACGTCTTGCTGCAATAGGTAAGAAAAACGTGGATGCCCGGGACAAGCCCGGGCATGACGAACGCCGGAGCCCGCGAATGGACAATCCGATGCCGATTTTGCTTGTTCCGGGGCTGGTGTCGTCACCCCGAATATTCGCCCCTGTGGTGCCCGCGCTGTGGCGGCTGGGCCCGGTCACGGTGGCCAACCACATTCGCGACGACAATATGGGCGCGATCGCGCGGCGGATTCTCGCCGAGGCGCCGCCGCGCTTCGCGCTCGTCGGGCATTCGATGGGCGGCTATATCGCGTTCGAAATCATGCGGCAGGCGCCGGATCGGGTGGCTAGGCTGGCGCTGATCAACACCCAGGCGCGCCCCGACACGCCGGAGGCCACGGCCCGCCGCCGCAGCCAGATGGCGCGGGCGCAGGCGGGCGAATTTCGCGCCGTCCTGGATGAGTTGTTTCCGGGCTTCGTGCATCCGTCGCGGCGCGACAACGTCGATCTACGTCAGCTGGTCTACGACATGGGCGACGATGTCGGCGTTGACGCCTTTGTCCGCCAGCATACCGCCATCATCGGCCGGCCGGATTCACGCCCGACGCTGGCCTGGATCAAATGCCCGACCCTCGTCCTGACCGGGGACGAGGACAACACCATCCCGAATTCGCTGTCGAAGGAGATGGCGGACGGCATTCACGGGGCGAAGCTCGTGATACTTCAGGATTGCGGTCACCTTCCGCAGCCCGAACAGCCGCGGGCAACCGCGGACGCCCTGGTCGAATGGATGCGGAGCTAGATGGATTTTTTTGTGCGCAGCGTTTGATCAGCCGCGCTTCGCATTTTGCCGCAAGCGCAGGAGCCCGCCGAAGGCTCCAAGCGCGGGGCTCAGCGGCAGATAGGCCAGATGTAGCCATAAATGGCCGACCGCGCTGTCGGTGATCACGGTGTATACTCCGCTGCCGACACATAGGATCGCCGAGAGTCCTCCGTTCAGCACTTCGTTATGTTTTGCTATACGTGCTGAAACGTAACCACCTAACACGGAGCAGATTGCGCCCAAGATGGAGGAAGAGATAAATAAGGCCGTACTTCCCCTTAGGATCTCAGTAGCAGAGCCAGCAACACTATCTGCCGGCAGCCCCGACTTTGACGAGCCCACGAGATAGATCATCAAGGGTAACGAGACGACGAACGTGGATACGATGTCAGTGATATTTCCTATCGCAACACCGCCTAAGGAAATTCGATTCATCGTTTACTGTATCTCCTAATTCGGCACCATAGCGTCGTCTCATGAGCCAGGGGCTCCGACAGCGAGCGGAACACTGTGTCAATGCAGTGCCCCTTTTTGTCGCTTATGCTAACCCCTATATCGAAAAGAATCTGTATATGTAGCTGCAACTTTTTTAGCGGTACCCCATTCTGAACGAGGAAACCATGCTGCGCGACGACATCAACAACGCGGTCAAGGATGCGATGCGGGCCAAGGACGAGCGCAAGCTCTCCACGCTGCGGATGGTCAATTCGACCATCAAGAATGCGGATATCGAAGCGCGCGGGCAGGGCAAGCCGCCGCTCAGCGATGGCGATCTTCTTGGCGTGTTTCAAAAAATGATAAAACAGCGCCAGGAGTCGGTCGAGTTGTACGATAAGGGTGGCCGCGCCGAGTTGGCCGCGCAGGAGCGCGAGGAGATCGCGATCATCTCGGCCTACCTCCCCAAGCAGATGTCGGACGCCGACGTCAAGGCGGCGATCGCGGCTGTCATCGCGGAAACGGGTGCCGCCGGAATGAAGGACATGGGCAAAGTGATCGGAGTCTTGAAGGCGAAATACGCCGGCCAGATGGATTTCGGCAAGGCCAGCGGGTTGGTGAAGGCGGCGCTGACGGGGTAGTTTCAGACCATTGGAGGAAGATATGGCAGATCAACAAGCCGCGCCTGCTGGTCCCGATCTGTCTCAGGGTGTCGCCCTCTCCGAATTCTCCGGCGCGATCCTGCTTGGGCATGTCGGCGACGAAGACGTACTACTGGTGCGTTCGGGTTCCCTGATTTTCGCCATCGACGCCCACTGCAGCCATTATCACGGTCCGCTCGCCGAAGGCCTCGTGGACGGCGAGAGCATCCGTTGTCCCTGGCACCACGCCTGTTTCGATTTGCGGACAGGGGAAGCGGCCCGCGCACCGGCCTTGAATTCACTCGCGGTCTGGAAGGTCGAGCACGAAGGCAACCGCATTTTCGTCCGGCAAAAGCGCGAGCAACCTAAACCCTCCGTCAAGGGTGCTGTCGATGCGCCGGCTAGAATCGTGATTGTCGGCGGAGGTGCCGCTGGCTTTGCCGCAGCCGAAATGTTGCGACGGCAAAGCTATCGCGGCAGCATTGTGATGCTGAGCAATGAGGCGGCGGCACCCGTGGATCGGCCTAACCTGTCGAAGGACTATCTCGCCGGCAGCGCGCCTGAAGACTGGCTGCCGTTGCGTCCCGCGAGCTTTTACGCCGATGTGGATATCGATTTGCGGCTTGGGACCGAAGTCGCATCGATCGATACCAAGGCGAGAGCCGTGGTTCTCGCAGGGGGCGAAGCCATTCCCTACGATCGTCTGCTGTTGGCTACCGGGGCGGAGCCGGTGCGCCTGCCGATCCCGGGCGCGGACCAGCCCCATGTCCATGTGCTGCGCTCACTGGCCGATTGCCGCGCGATCATCGCATCAGCGAACGGCGCGCGCCGCGCGGTCGTGATCGGGGCGAGCTTTATCGGGCTTGAGGTCGCGGCAGCGTTGCGCGCCAGGGATATCGAGGTTCACGTCGTTGCCCTGGAGCAGCGGCCGATGGAACGCGTGCTCGGGCCGGAAATGGGCGACTTCGTTCGGGCGCTGCATGAAGAGCACGGCGTCATCTTTCATCTCGGCGATACCGTGACCTCGATCGACGGCAAGCGCGCGACGCTCAAGAGCGGCGGCGTGATCGAGGCCGATGTGGTGGTGGTCGGTGTCGGCGTGCGGCCGCGGCTCTCCCTGGCCGAGAAGGCCGGGCTGGCGATCGATCGCGGCGTCACGGTGGATGCCTATCTCGAAACCAGCATCGAAGGCATCTACGCGGCAGGCGATATTGCGCGCTGGCCGGATCCGCATTCCGGGCAAGCCATTCGTGTCGAACACTGGGTGGTTGCGGAACGCCAGGGCCAGACCGCCGCGCGCAACATGCTGGGACAGCGCGAGGTCTTCGATGCCGTGCCATTCTTCTGGAGCCAGCATTACGACGTGCCGATCAATTATGTGGGGCACGCCGAGAAGTGGGACGAAATCGCCGTCGACGGCAATATCGCCGCGAAAGATTGCCTGCTGCGATACAAGAGCGGCGGACGCGTGCTTGCGGTGGCTTCGGTCTATCGCGATGGCGCAAGCCTCGAGGCGGAACTGGCGATGGAGCGGGGCACGCGCTGATTTCCTTCCGCTGAAGGAAGGCATTTGTACTGCAACGGCAATGGTCTAGTCTGGCATTCATGCTCATCGAAACCACCGATTACGCAGAGCTCTACCGCGATTTCCGCTGGGACATCCCGCCGCGCTTCAACATCGCGACTGGCTGCTGCGACCGCCATGCCGATGGCAGCAAACGCCTGGCGATGATCTATGTCGATGAGGACGGCGGCACGCAGCGCACCTCGTTCGACGAGGTCGCCGATATGTCGCGCCGTTTCGCCAATGTGCTGAAGGCCGATGGTCTTGGGCGCGGCGATCGTGTCGCGGTGTTTCTGTCGCAGTCGCTGGAGCTGCCGATTGCGCATTTGGCGGCGTTTCGTTCCGGCATGGTGTCGATCCCGCTGTTTGCGCTGTTTGGCGAGGATGCGCTGGAATTTCGCCTGTCGAATTCCGGCGCAAAAGCCATCGTCACCGACGCGGCCGGATGGGAGAAGCTTGCGAAAATCCGCGACCGGCTTCCGGAGCTTGCGAACATCTATCTCATCGGAGATGACGCTCCCGCCGGCACCAAATCGTTCTGGTCGCAGCTCCAAGCGGCGTCGGCGGAATTTTTGACCGTCGATACCTCAGCCGACGATCCCGCCATGATCATCTACACCTCGGGGACCACCGGCAATCCCAAGGGCGCGCTGCATGCCCATCGCATGCTGCTCGGCCATCTGCCGAACATCGAGATGTGTCACAACTTTCTCCCCCAGCCCGGCGACCTCATGTGGACGCCGGCCGACTGGGCCTGGATCGGCGGGCTGATCAACGCGCTGTTCGCCAGCTGGTATCACGCGGTGCCGGTCGTCGGTCACCGCGCCCGCAAGTTCGAACCGCAGGCGGCGATGCAGCTGATGGCCGATCATGCCGTGCGCAACGTGTTCCTGCCGCCGACGGCGCTGAAGCTGATGCGGCTCGCCGGTGTCAAACATCCGGGCGTCAGGCTGCGCAGCATTTTTACGGGTGGCGAGTCGCTGGGCGGCGAATTGCTCGACTGGGTGCGCGCGACCTTCGGCATCGATGCCAACGAGGTCTTTGGCCAGACCGAGTGCAATCTGGCGGTTGGCAGCAATTCAAAACTGTTTCCGATCCGGCCGGGCTCGATGGGCAAGGCCACGCCCGGCTTTGATGTTCGCATCGTCGATGAACTCGGCGAGGAACAACCCAGGGGCAGCCGCGGCATCATCGGCGTGCGCCAGCCGAACCCCGTCACCATGATCGAATACTGGAAAAACCCGGACGCGACCGCGATGAAGTACGCCGGAGAGTTTTTGCTCACCGGCGATCTCGGCATCCAGGATGAGGACGGCTATTTCTGGTATGTCAGCCGCGAGGACGACGTCATCACCACGGCCGGCTATCGTGTCGGGCCGTCGGAGATCGAGCACACGCTGATGAAGCATCCGGCGGTGGCGATGTCGGCGGTGGTCGGAATTCCCGATCCGATTCGCACCGAATCGATCAAGGCCTGGATCGTGCTGCGCCCGGGCTTTGCGCCGGACGATGCGCTGGCGCGGGAGATTCAGGAATTTGTGAAAGTGCAGTTGGCGGCGCATGAGTACCCGCGTTTCGTGCAGTTCACCGACACCCTGCCGATGACAGCCACCGGCAAGGTGTTGCGGCGGGAGTTGCGGGCGCTGGGGTGATGGCCCAGTTGCCGGAACTCATCTAACCTCGCCCCGCTTGCGGGGGCAACTATGCACTTGACTTAGCACGCTACAAAGGTCAGTATCGCCTCAACCTCAGGGGCGATACCATGACCGCAGTTGATTTGACCAATCCTATCTTTCAAGACGAAGCCAAGGCTACCGCCCATATGGAAGCCGAGCGCTGGCCTAAGGGCGTGTCTTGCCCGCTCTGCGGTTCCGATAACGCGACCAAGATGGGCGGCGAGACGCAGACTGGCATGTTCCAGTGCAACGGCTGCCGGGAGAAATTCACGGTACGCACGGGCACGGTATTCGAACGTAGCCACATTCCATTGCATAAGTGGCTGTTGGCTATGCACGTCATTGCGGCCAGCAAGAAAGGCGTTAGCTCGCTTCAGTTGCAGCGGATGCTTGGCCTTGGTTCCTATCGGTCGGCGTGGTTCATGTCGATGCGTATCCGGGAAGCCATGGCACCCGGAGAGAAAGAGACGCGCGGCCCGCTTGGCGGCGAGGGCAAGATCGTTGAGGCTGACGAAACGTGGATCGGCGGCAAAGAGAAGAACAAGCACGTCGGCAAGCGTAACCGCAAGAACATCGGCGGAACTGGCAAGGTCGCTGTTGTTGCTCTTACCGAACGTAATGGCGAATCCCGTTCGTTCCGAGTTGCCAAAGTATCAGGCGATGAATTGCGCCCACTGATCGTCACGCATGTCAGCCGCAAGTCAGATTTGATGACCGATTTCGGCGGTCAGTATTTCCGGGTTGGCAAGGAGTTTAACCGGCATGAGCGCGTCGATCATGGCGCGGATGAATATGTGCGCGGCGATGCTCACACCAACACCTCAGAGTGCCGCTTTAGCCTCATGAAGCGCGCGGTGTTCGGCGCTCATCATTCAATCAGCGAAGCTCATTTGCCGCGCTACCTCGCGGAATGGGACTTCAAGTGGAATACCCGCAAGATCAAGGATGGGGAACGTGCGGCGCTCGCGCTCAAAGGCGCGGAAGGTAAGCGCCTCACGTATCGTCAAGCTAACTAGAATTATCCACAAGAAACAGGCTGCTAAGAGGTTTAAATCTTGGCGGAAACGTAAAGGCGAATCGGGGTAGATTCCCCGGCGTCGTCATCGGCAATCCATTCTGCAACCGGCTGCAAGGCCGGGCTCCCACACCGGGGACTCTGCGTTTTGCGAGTTCGAGCCTGCAGGCTGTAACCTGCCGAAGCAGAAAGGAAGGTGAGCCATGCGTTATCATGGCCGCCGGCCCAAGTCTGTTTACGTCAACGCCTATCTTCGTTGGCGTTTCGGAAAGCTGGAGCATGTGTGCTCTCACTTCCGATCCCTTCCGGGACAACTTGACTTCGGGTTTTAACAGCGGGGCATGGCCCCGTCTGGCAAATGACGCCGCCGGGGATCAGTCACCGGTGTAGTTGGAGGGCGTAAGAGTGAAGCCCGGCCTAACGGCTGGGCTTCGCTTTCTTCTTCTTACTCTTGCGAAGCGGTTTATGCGGTTTGTGAGGCGTGGATAACATCCGCTTCAATGCATCATCACGCCGTTTGACGGTTTCTTTTTCACTGTAGTGTTCGTCTTTGTCGCGCTCGACCATAGGAGCCTTGAATGTCTAAAGGCCGCGTGAAACCGTCGTTGTTCACCCTAAGCAGGGAGTCTTTCGCTGACGAGGAAGAATTTAATAAATTCCGCGACGAAATACTAGGACCAAGCGACAGGGCTTCCGCCATTATCGGCGCGGCCTATGTCGAACGATTCCTAATCTGCTTAGTCCAAGGTAAAATGAAAACTTTGACTAAGAAAGAATCTGACGCATTGTTTTTTGAAGATAAGGCGATCTTAAAAACATTATCAGCGAGGATCGAAATAGCCGCCGCGCTCGACGCCATCTCTAAAGAACAGAAAGCAGCCCTGAACTCAATTCGCCGAGTACGGAACGTATTCGCTCATGCCGTTCGCCCGATCACATTCGAACATGAACTGATCTCAGCGGTTTGCAAAACGCTGCCTTTCAGTAAGACTAGCACGCTGGATGTAGTATTAGGTCCGCACAGGACAATCTACGTCAAATGTGTAGCTCGGATGATGCAAGAATTCTCATTGTTGTTCGCCAGAGAGCCTCGCGCACCAGCAATCAGAAGACTTGTCAGCAATCCCTACTTGCAAGAAGCATAGCCTCGAAAATTCGGCTTACGGCCTCTTCCTTGGTTTCAAAATCCAGATTGTATGTGCAAATCTCACCAACCCCGGCCTCGATCATGGCCTGGGTGATTTCGAGATTTCCTGCGGGCGCGCCAGCTCCGATAGAATCGGAGCGGCCTTTACATACATCACACATTCTGCTAACTAAAGTGCATAGTCGCCCTTGCGGGGAGAGGTCGGATCGCATCGGGGATGCGATTCGGGTGAGGGGGAATCGCCGCGCACTCATCTGCTTCGGGGTACGCTGAAGAGGCCCCTTACCCCAACCCTCTCCCCGCGAAGAGCGGGGCGAGGGAGCGCACCGTACGTGCGGCGGAGGACTCGTGCCCCGGATGCTGCGCAGCGCGCCGCTCTTGCGGTGCGCTGCTGGTCCGGGGCCCATAGCCGCAAGACGAAGGCAGTGGTCCCGGCTCTGCGGAGCAGCGTCAAGAACGCTGCACCGCGTCCGGGACACGCGCGTCACGGCGTCGCAATCCCCATCTTCTTCAATGCCGCCAGCATCCGCTTGCGGCGGCGATCCTCCCTGCTTGCAGGCCCTTGAGGCTCTACAAAATTACCGGCCATCCTTTGGAGATGCCATCGAACCAGGCCATTGATTGCCAGCGAGACATGCGATCCGACCTTCCAGTCCGAGATCACCGAGGTGTCCCGCCAATAGCGTGTGGTGAAGGCGCTGTTGGTCAGCGCCTCCCAGAGTTCCGCCAGCGTGGTCTCGACATAGCTGACGTAATGGAATGCCGGCTTAAGCACGGGACCGTTCCTTTGCCACGTTCGATGGCGGGTCGATCGTCAAGACGCGTCCGGTTTCCAGGATGCTCTTCAGGCTCGCGAGCACCATCGGCCAGCCGCCGGAGATATCGCGGAAGGTCTTGCCGCCTTCGTCGAGGTTGTCGTGCGTGACCGTCAATTTGACGACCTTGCCGCGCGGTTCGATGTCGAAGGTGACCCGCGAGGTCCGTTCGCGTTCCGCATCCGTCGAGCAGGGATCCCAGGTATAGGCGAGCCGCCGCGGCGGATCCGATTCCAGCACCTTGCCCTCGATCGTTGGCTTGCCTTGCTTGGCGAACCTGAAGAGCGAGCCGACCTTCCAGTCGGAGGCGGCGCGATGGCCGAACCAGTAACGCTCGGTGAAGTCGCCGTCGGTCAATGCGTGCCAGAGTTTCTCGGCCGAGGTCTCGATGTAAGTGGTGTAGACGAATTCCGGTTTACTCATCGCGCTTCTCCAGTTGCCGTTTCAATTCGCCGAGCGCGGTCAGCTTGCCGCGCTCGAATTTCTTGATCCACCGCTCGCCGATCTGATGGATCGGCACCGGATTGAGGTAGTGCAGCTTCTCGCGGCCGTGCCTGAAGGTGGTGACGAGGTTGGCGGCCTCGAGAATCACAAGGTGCTTGGTCACGGCCTGTCGCGTCATGGCGAGGCCGTCGCAGAGTTCGTTCAGGGTCTGTCCGTTGTTGGCGTGAAGCCTGTCGAGCAACGACCGTCTCGATGCATCGGCCAGTGCTTTGAAGACGTCATCCATGGGCTTAGTGCCGCCGATTTGAAGTCCCTGCAGTGCAACCGGCAATTCGAACCAGGGACTTCAAATCGAAAAGCGGCACTAAAATTAACTAGTTTTGCTAGTGCCCATGATCTTTCCGAAGTTCGCCTAAGGTGGTTGCTGAGACGGATCGCGAACTTGGAAAGTGGGCACTAGTATAATAGGCAACCAAATGGTTGCATGTCAAGGGGATGTTTTTACCAGCCCAAAGGGCTGTGCTAGCGTCTCGGATCAGCCAACACAGATTGGTTTCGACAGCGTGGGTGGAAAAACATGAACCGTTACGTCAAATCGGCGATCTATATCTCGACATTCTTCATCCTCTGCGGCAGCGCCTGTGCCCAAGGCCAAGTAATCCAGAGCGAAGTGATCAAGAGCCAAGTGATCAAGAGCCAAGTGATCGGGGCTCCGCCCGAAGCCTCCAACATGAAATTGGTCGGCTATAACGACCTGCAGGCCCGCAGCGCCTACCAGCCGACCATCCATCATCAGGGCGACCGCTGGATCGCCTATATCGGGCATCACGGCGGCACCGAGGAGATTCCCAATCCGGTCAATCCGATGACCGGAAAGGCCGAACCGAACGGCACTTCCATCATCGACGTCACCGATCCGTCCAAGCCGAAATATCTGCGGCATATTCCCGGACAGGAAGGAAAGTATGAAGGCGGCGGCGCGCAGATGGTGCGCGTCTGCGACGGCAAATCATTGCCCAAGGGCGATCCCAATGCGGTCTACATGCTACGCACCTTCGGCGGCGAGGCCCATGAAATCTGGAATGTCGCCGACCCCGTCAATCCAACTCTCATCACGCGGATCGGCGGGTTGAAGGACACGCACAAGAACTGGTGGGAATGCCAGACCGGCATCGCCTTTCTGGTGTCGGGCCTGCCCGATTGGCGCACGCGCCGCATGACGCAGATTTATGACCTCAGCGATCCCGCACATCCCGTCAAGATCAGGGATTTCGGACTTCCCGGCCAGGAGCCGGGCGCGACCGGCGCGGTGCCGACCGAGGTGCACGGGCCGATCTCGGCCGGCCCGGAAGGCAACCGCGTCTATTTCGGATATGGCACCGACAAGGGCGGCTTCCTGCAGATCGTCGATCGCGAGAAACTTCTCAATGGGCCGAAGGAGCCGACGCCGGATAATCTTCGTTATCCGGAAATCTCGCGGCTTGCGATGTCGGCGTTCAACGGCGCCCACACCACATTTCCGATGCTGAAGATGCCGATCGCCGAATTTGCCAAGGACAAGGAAAGCAATCGCGACATCGTCATGATCGTGGATGAGGAAATCCTCAACGAATGCGCTGAGCCGCGCCAGATGGTCTGGTTCGCCGACGTCACGGTCGAAAACCGCCCGATGATGATTTCGAGTTACACCGCAAAGGAAGCCAGTGGCTCGTTCTGCGACCGGGGAGGGCGGTTCGGCGCGCACTCTTCCAACGAAAGCATGGCGCAGGTTTTCTACAAGAAGATGGCGTTCATTTCGTACTTCAACGCTGGTGTTCGCGCGATCGATCTGCGCGATCCCTACCATCCGACTGAAGTGGGCTATTTCATCCCATCAATCACCGCCGCAACCGACAAGCGCTGCGTCAAGATCGAAGGCAAGGACCGCTGCAAGGTCGCGATCCAGACCAACAATGTCGAGACCGACGAGCGCGGCTACATCTATATCGTCGATCGCGCCAACACCGGTCTTCACATTCTGGAATTGACGGGTGCGGCCCGCGCCGTGGCCGGCCTGCCGTGATGGGTTTGCAGATTTCCGATATCGACGTTGAGGTGGCGGTTTTCGCCGCCTCAAGCGCCGCCGGTTACCAAGATGTGTGCCTCTTGTTGACCACCACCGCTTAATCGTATATACAATATAAATTATGGATATTGAGTTTGACCCGAAAAAAGACGCGTCGAACTTGGTCAAACACGGTATCCGGCTGGCGCGCGCTTCAGAGTTTTCCCCGGTCGCGATCTTGGAGGACACGCGCAAGGACTACGGCGAGACGAGGTACCGCGCTTTTGGTTTTGTCGGCAAAAGACCTCATGCGCTCGCTTTCACGGTTACCGAAGACAGAAAGTCAGGCGGCAAGAGAGTTCGTGCAATCAGCCTCCGACCCGCTACGGAACAGGAGATCAAGAACTATGGCCTCTCGAAAGAAAGCCGACGTTGATAACCCCGAATGGACACTGCGTGACTTCGCGAAAGCCAAAGCGCCAGAGGACGTTTTACCGGCAGATGTCCTCTCGAGGTTTGGGAAGCACCGTGGCCCGCAAAAGGCGCCTAAGAAAGTACCGGTATCGATACGCTTGAGCCCGATTGTCGTTACTCACTTCAGAGACCAGGGGCCGGGTTGGCAGGCTCGAATTGATGCCGTTCTGACCAAGATTGTGAAGAGAGAGAGGCGGCCGGCGTCCCGTAAGGCTGGCTAGCGCCAGATTAGAAAAGCTCGTCGAGAAGAGTTCCCCATGTCCCTTCAAGTCTATCTCGCCTTCGTCGCCGCCTGCATTGCGCTGGCGCTGCTGCCGGGACCGTTCGTGACGCTGGTGATCGCCAACGGCCTGCGGCATGGCACCCGCGCGGCGCTGACCAACATTCTCGGTGCGCAGGCGGGCCTCGCGATCATCATCGGCATTGTTGCAATCGGCCTGACCACGCTGATGGCGACCATGGGCTACTGGTTCGATTGGGTGCGGTTTGCCGGCGCCGCCTATCTGGCGTGGCTTGGCATCAAGCTGATCCGCGCCCCCGTCGTGGGCGTCAAAGCCGATGCGCCGCCGCCGCGCGGCGGGTTTTTCCTGCAGGGTTTTGTGGTGACGCTTTCCAACCCCAAGGTGCTGGTGTTTTTCGGCGCGTTCATTCCGCAATTCATGGACATGAGCCATGACCATGTCTCGCAGGTGGCGCTGCTCGGCGTCACCTTCATGATCACCGGCGCGATCACCGATTCGGTCTACGCGCTGCTCGCCGGCCGGGCGCGACTGTTCTTCTCGGCCCGCCGCACGCGGCTGTTGTCGCGCATCTCCGGTGGCTTCATGATCGGCGGCGGCATCTGGCTCGCCCTGACGCGGGCAAGGTGAGCGCGTCTTTTATTCGCGATATCGCCACGCATCCGCCGTTCGGCTCCCTCTCCGCTTGCGGGGGAGGGGCGGATAGCTCGCGTGGCGGGGCCGAGACGTCCGATCATGGTGGCGCTGAATTAAATCAGCCCCTGCGCGCGCAATTCTATTTCGATCTCGCCAAGAATATTCGCCAGCCGATCCGCCCATTGCTGTTCGCCGGCTTGATCCGCGATCAAGTCCTGACGGATTTCGATTCCGGTATTCATCAAGCCGCGCGCCTCGCCGTGCACGGGAATGGTGTAGTCGGTCTCGTCGCTCACCGCATAGGGCTCGTTGTCGCCGACCACGAGGTCGGCTTCCGCGCGCAGGCGTCGGAGCAAGCGCGCCGGCAGGCGGGTGTCGCTCTGATAGAGCGTGCCGACATGCCAGGGCCGCGCGATCCCGGCATAGACCGGCGTGAAGGAATGCAGCGACACCAGCACCGTTGGGATTCCATCACGCAGGCGGCGATCGATCACCTCGCGGATGCGGCGATGATAGGGATCGAACACCTGCCGACGCCGCGCCTCGACCGCATCTCGCGTGAGGCCTTCATTGCCGGGGATGATGGTGGCCTCGCTGATGCGCGGGATCGAGCCCGGCGCGGCAAGCGGACGATTGCAGTCGATCACCAGCCGCGAGTAGCGCTGCGCGATCAGATGCGCGTCGAGCTGCCTTGATAGCGCGTCGGCGACGCCGGCGATGCCGATGTCCCAGGCGATATGGCGGCTAAGTTTGCTCTCCGGCAGGCCGAGATCGCCGAGCCCGCGCGGCAGCGCGCGGCCGTAGTGATCGCAAGTCAGCAGGAACGGCGAGGACCCAGCGGCATTCTCCTCCAGGACCGGCGGAACATCATCCTCGCCAAGGAGTAATGATGTGTCGGCGGCAGCCTCCAAAACCATCTTTCGTTGCCCGTTTTGCCTGGGGAAGGAGCATACCGATCTCGAAATAAGCAGGGATCGGGGTAGATTACATCGCACAAAGTCATAATAATTGCACCAACGATGCCGCTCCTGACGATTCGTCACAAGACCGAATATCGCTACGCGCACCCCGTCGCGTTTGGCGAACACCGGATCATGCTCCGCCCGCGCGACGGCCACGATCTGCGCGTCGTGTCCGGCGAGCTGAAGATCGAGCCGCAGCCGATGCGGCTGCGCTGGATCCATGACGTGTTCGGCAATAGCGTGGCGATCGCGACCTTCGACGAGCGCGCCGAAACCCTGACCTTCACCTCGAGCGCAACCGTCGAGCACAATCCGGCCGAGGAATTCGCGCTGACCCCGGACGATCCCGCCTATTTCTATCCGTTCCTCTATGACGACGAGGAGTTTCCCGATCTCGTCCAGTTCATCACGCCGCAATATGGCGATCCGAAAGGCGAGCTGTCGGCGTGGGCGCGGAATTTCCTCGACGCGGAAGGACCTACGCCGACGTTCAAGATCCTCTCGGGCATGACCCATGGCATCCGCGAGGCCTTCACCTACCGTAAGCGGCACGAGCAGGGCACCCAGCATCCGCTCGACACGCTGCAAACGAGGTCCGGCACCTGCCGCGACTATGCGCTGTTCATGATCGAGGCGCTGCGCCGGCTCGGCATCGCCGCACGCTTCGTGTCGGGCTATCTGTGCATCCACCGCGACCGCGCCCATCGCTATGTCGGCGGCGGCTCGACGCATGCCTGGGTTCAGGTCTATCTGCCGAGCGCCGGCTGGATCGAGTTCGATCCCACCAACGGCATTGTCGGCACCCGCGACCTCGTCCGTGTCGCGGTGGCGCGCGACCCGCGCCAGGCGGTGCCGCTGCACGGCACTTACCTCGGCTCCGCCGACGCCTTTGTCGGCATGGAGGTCTCCATCAACGTCGTCTCCGCCGGTGAAACGGTGCAGGCTTGATCTGGCGTCGTCATTCCGGGATGGTGCGCCAGCACCAGACCTCAGATGCGCAATTGCGCATCGGGGAATCTCGAGATTCCGGGCTCGATGCTTTCGCATCGCCCCGGAATGACTAGCCCATGATCTCCAACCACCTCTTCGTCTACGGCACGCTGATGCGCGGCTTCGATCATCCGATGGCGCAGTTGTTGTCGCGCGGCGCGGACTTTGTCGGCGAAGCGCGCTGCCGGGGCCGGCTCTATCTTGTGAAGCATTATCCCGGGCTGGTTAAGTCGGACGACGCCGACGATGTCGTGTTCGGCGAATTGTTCCGCTTGCGCAGGCCCGAAGAATTGCTGCGCGAGTTCGACATGTATGAAGCCTGCGGGGAAGGTTTCGCCGAGCCGACCGAATATGTCAGGCAGATGCTGCAGGTCGCGCGGCACGACGGCGCCGTGAGCGAGGCCTGGACCTATCTCTACAACTGGCCGGTGGCGCACCTGCCGCGCATCGCCTCGGGACGATTTTTGGCGGGGTAGGGCATCGTGTCCCGGACGCGGTGCAGCGTACTTCACGCTGCTCCGCAGAGCCGGGACCCACACTTTCGGTTGTGTAACGATGGGTCCCGGATCAGCAGCGCATCGTCCGGACGATGCGGAGCCTGTCATCGGGCGCGCATTCGCGCGACCCGTTGGCATCGCCGACAGCGCGATGCGCCGCATCCGGGGCACGAGACCGTCAGGCGCGCTTCTTCGGCTTGGCCTTTTGCTGCATGTAGGATCGCAGCACCGCATTCATCCGGCGCTGATAGCCATCACCCTGGCTCTTGAAATAATCGAGCACGTCTTCATCGACGCGAATGGAGATTGCCTTTTTCTTCGGCGGCATCACCAAAACGGCGTCCGACCAGTCGATATCCTTGAACTCTGCCCAATCAGGATCGTTCGCGATCGAGGCTTCGACCTCCTCGGCCGTCATCGCGTCGAAACGCGCCCAGTCAGTCTTTCCCTTGCGCCGATCGCCCCATCGACGCGTCACGATACGCTCTTTCTTCATTTGGTCTCGGGTGGCGCGCTGAAATGATCCTGATCGATTCCTGTCGATAGGTAAAAATCACCGACATGATTCGATCGTGAGATTTGCCAATCGCGAGCCATCGCTCCTCATTGTTGCGGTCCGATCGACGAAGAATGATTGGCCCATAAAAGACCTCGACCGCGTCGTCAAAATCGATCCCGTGTTTGACGCGATTGAACTCGTTCTTTTGCTCGTCCCAATCGAAAGTTCGCTGGACCAGTTCAGTTATCTTTTCGTCCGCCATAACCCGCATTCCCACCCTGAAGAAATTGCAACATTCATGCCCTTCTCCCGGGGTGCGGCGGACCGCTGGCGCGTGGAACTGTATATACAATTGTATTTCGCTCAAATCAAGAGCAAAATGCATTCTCGCTGTTCCATGGGACGGCGCCGCTCCCTGTGAATAGCGGCAAGAAGGCCAATAATCTTAGTGGTTTCGGCGGGACACCCTATATCCATCGTGTGAGATTTCGCTCACATCTTCCATACCAGCTCGGCCCGCACTAAAAGACATGCGCTTCACGCCCCAATTCCTCGATGAGCTGCGCGCCCGGCTTCCGGTTTCGGAAGTCGTGGGCCGGCGCGTGAAATTGAAGAAGGCGGGGCGCGAGTGGAAAGGCTTATCGCCGTTCCAGCAGGAAAAATCGCCGTCGTTCACCGTCAACGACCAGAAGGGATTTTACCACGACTTCTCCTCCGGCAAGCACGGCGACATCATCACCTTCCTGATGGAGACCGAAGGTGTCGGCTTCACCGAAGCCGTGGAAAGACTTGCGGCGATGGCGGGCGTGCCGCTGCCGGCGGTGACGCCCGATGCCGCGCGCCACGAAGAGCGTCGCAAGACCTTGCACGATGTGATGGAGCTGGCCGCCAAATTCTTCGCCGACACATTGGCCTCTCGCACTGGCGCCAAGGCGCGCGGCTATCTCGCCGACCGCGCGATTTCGCCCGCCACCCAATTGCAGTTCCGCATCGGCTATGCGCAAGGCGAACGCTTTGCGCTGAAGGAATATCTGGGCTCGCAAGGGATTTCCGCAGACGACATGGTGGAAGCGGGACTGTTGATCGCGGGCGACGATATTCCCCTGCCCTATGATCGCTTCCGCGACCGCGTGATGTTTCCGATCACGGACGTGCGCGGGCGCGTGATCGCATTCGGCGGCCGCGCACTCGAAAAAGACGTCGCGGCGAAATACCTGAACTCGCCGGAAACGCCGCTGTTTCACAAGGGCGACAATCTCTACAACCTCGCCGCCGCAAGGCTCGCCACCCATAACGGCGCGCCGCTGGTGGTGGTGGTGGAAGGCTATGTCGACGTCATCGCCATGGTCGGCGCGGGCTTTCCGGCAAGTGTCGCGCCGCTCGGAACGGCGCTCACCGAAAACCAGCTCGCGCTGCTGTGGAAGATGGCGGACGAGCCGATATTATGCTTCGACGGCGACAAGGCCGGACAGAAGGCGGCGTGGCGCGCCGCGGACCTCGCGCTGCCGCATCTTTTGCCGGGAAAAAGTCTTCGCTTCGCGCTGTTGCCCGAGGGGCAGGACCCCGACGATCTCGCGCGCACCGGTGGGCGGGCGGCGATCGAGGAAGTCATCGGGGCTGCGCGGGGCCTTGCCGAAGTGATCTGGTCGCGCGAAATCGAAGGCGGCAGCTTTGCCACGCCGGAGCGGCGCGCCGCGCTCGAAAAGCGCATCGGCGAAATCTCAAACAGCATCCGCGACGAGGTGGTGCGGCGCTATTACCGCCAGGACCTTGCCGAGCGCCTGCAGCGGTCATTCGCGCCGGAAGCCGGCCGCGGCGGTTACGCGCGAGGCGGATATCGCAGCGGGGCAAACGGCAATTATGGCGGCGAATCAGGCCGGCGTTTTTCGCCCCGCAGCCCCTTTACCCCGGGTGCCGCGGGCCGATTCGCGTCCCCCGGTGGCCGGGCGCCGTCGTCCAGCCAGACCATCAACCGCGGGCCCTATCAGGCGGCGAGTTCCCAGTTGGCGGCGAGCCCCATCATGCGCGGCCAGCGCAGCGCGATGTCGCGCCGGGAGGCGCTGATTCTACAATCCCTGATCAACCACCCCTGGCTGCTGCACGACCATCTCGAAGAGGTGGCCGCGCTGGAGTTGGCCCATCCCGAGGCGCAAAAACTCCGCGACGGCATCATCGCCGCCTTCGGCGACGACCACCACCACTCGCAGGACACCTCGGAACAAAGCGAGAAGATGCGCGCCGACCTCGCCGCGAGCGGATTTTCACAATCTCTTCAAAGGGTTGAAGGCGCGATCACAACCTCGGCGGTGTGGGGTGCGCAAGGCGGCGCGGCGCGGGAGGATGTTCTTTCCACCTGGCGCCAGCTTGTCTCCTTGCATCAGAAAACGCACGCCTTACTTAGAGAAAGGAAGGATGCCGAGCTGGCTTTGGCGGAAAATTCCAACCAGGCAAACTTGGCGCGGCTGCAGGATATCCAGGCCCGGATGGCGGAAGTCGACGGTACCGAGGCCCTGATCGAAGGGTTCGGCGAATCATCTGGCCGGTTCCAGCGCAGCGTTTGATAAAAAAAATGATGCGGACGGCTTGCGCCGGAACCGCGAAAAGACTCGCCAAACCCATGGTTTGGCTGCAAAAACAGGGTTAATCGAAGCTTAATGGCTTTGGTGCAGTTTTCCGGCCAGGTGGCCGCCAATGTTCGGAAAAAGTGTCAGGAATAAACTGGCGCGCGTTCTGTTCGGATAGCGGGTACGCCTTTTCCGCAAATCAGCGTCAGGCCGTTGTGCGAAATCCGGCGAAACACAGGAGGGGGTGGCGAGACGTTTTGCGCCGCCCTTTCTGC
The DNA here is from genome assembly GCA_035644295.1 of Bradyrhizobium sp. Taxonomy (GTDB): domain Bacteria; phylum Pseudomonadota; class Alphaproteobacteria; order Rhizobiales; family Xanthobacteraceae; genus Bradyrhizobium. The sequence continues at coordinate 11,676 of DASQOU010000234.1, read as the reverse complement.
GTCACAGGTGATCTTGAGAGTTTCAGGCGGGCGCGCGGCGACGCATCTCGCGTTTGGGAGCAATGAATGGCCAGCAAGGCAAAGACGCTGCAGGTGAAAGACAAGGAAAAGGACGACAAGGCAGCGGACGCCCCTGAGAAGGATTCAGCCGAAGCGCCGTCGCCGTTGCTCGACCTGTCGGACGCCGCCGTCAAGAAGATGATCAAGCAGGCCAAGAAGCGCGGCTTCGTGACCTTCGATCAGCTCAACGAAGTGCTGCCTTCCGACACCACCTCGCCCGAGCAGATCGAGGACATCATGTCGATGCTCTCGGACATGGGCATCAACGTGTCTGAGGCCGAGGACGCCGACAGCGAAGAAGAGAAGCAGGAAGAGGCCGAGGACGAGACCGACAACGAACTGGTCGAAGTCACCGCGAAAGCCGTCACCGAGGTCAAGAAGTCCGAGCCCGGCGAACGCACCGACGATCCCGTTCGCATGTATCTGCGCGAGATGGGCACGGTGGAGCTTTTGTCGCGCGAAGGCGAAATCGCCATTGCCAAGCGCATCGAGGCCGGCCGCGAGGCGATGATCGCAGGGCTGTGCGAAAGCCCGTTGACCTTCCAGGCCATCATCATCTGGCGCGACGAACTCAACGAGGGAAAGATCTTCCTTCGCGACATCATCGATCTCGAAGCGACCTATGCCGGCCCCGACGCCAAGAACAACATGAACCCGCTGCTGGTGGCGCCCGTCGGTCCCGACGGCCAGCCGCTTGCGGAAGCTAATGGCAATGGCGCCGCGATGCCGGCCGCCGCAGCACCCCCGGCCGCACCGCCATCGCCGACCCCGTTCCGTGCCGCGCCCGCCACCGGCGAGCCCGAGACCGAGGAAAAGGACCCGGCGGAAGCCGCCACCGAATCCGATCTCGATGACGACGAGTTCGAAAACCAGATGTCGCTGGCCGCGATCGAGGCCGAGCTGAAGCCGAAGGTCGTCGAAACCTTCGACAAGATCGCCGACAACTACAAGAAGCTGCGCCGCCTGCAGGAACAGGACATCTCCAACCAGCTGCAGAACGAGACGCTGTCGCCGGCGCAGGAGCGCAAATACAAGAAGCTGAAGGACGAAATCATCGTCGAGGTGAAATCGCTGCGGCTCAATCAAGCGCGTATCGATTCGCTGGTCGAGCAGCTCTATGACATCAACAAGAAGCTGGTCTCGTTCGAGGGCCGTCTGCTGCGTCTCGGGGACAGCCACGGCGTCGCGCGCGAAGATTTTTTGAAGAACTACCAGGGCTCGGAGCTCGATCCGCGCTGGCTCAACCGCGTCTCGAAACTCTCCGCCAAGGGCTGGAAGAATTTCGTCCATCACGAAAAGGACCGCATCAAGGAGCTGCGCCACGAGATCCAGTCGCTGGCGGCGTTGACCGGCCTTGAGATCGGCGAATTCCGCAAGATCGTGCACGGTGTGCAGAAGGGCGAGCGCGAGGCGCGCCAGGCCAAGAAGGAAATGGTCGAGGCCAATCTGCGGCTCGTGATCTCGATCGCGAAGAAATACACCAACCGCGGGCTTCAGTTTCTCGACCTGATCCAGGAAGGCAACATCGGGTTGATGAAGGCGGTCGACAAGTTCGAATACCGCCGCGGCTACAAGTTCTCGACCTATGCGACGTGGTGGATCCGGCAGGCGATCACGCGATCGATCGCCGACCAAGCGCGCACCATCCGCATTCCCGTGCACATGATCGAGACCATCAACAAGATCGTGCGCACCTCGCGCCAGATGCTCAACGAAATCGGCCGTGAGCCCACTCCCGAAGAGCTTGCCGAAAAGCTCGGCATGCCCCTGGAGAAGGTGCGCAAGGTTCTTAAAATCGCAAAGGAGCCGCTGTCGCTCGAGACGCCGGTCGGCGACGAGGAAGACTCCCATCTCGGCGATTTCATCGAGGACAAGAACGCGATCCTCCCCATCGATGCGGCGATCCAGTCCAACCTGCGCGAGACCACCACGCGTGTTCTCGCCTCGCTCACCCCGCGCGAAGAACGCGTGCTCCGCATGCGCTTCGGCATCGGCATGAACACCGACCACACGCTGGAAGAAGTCGGTCAGCAGTTCTCGGTAACGCGCGAGCGCATCCGCCAGATCGAAGCGAAGGCGCTGCGGAAGCTGAAGCATCCGTCGAGGAGCCGCAAACTTCGCTCGTTCCTCGATAACTGATCCCGTTTCCCGGGCGCGGCGCAGCACCAAGTGGTGCGCTGCAGACCCGGGACCCAATCCTATCTCACCTCGTCATGCCCGGGCTCGACCCGGGCATCCATCGAAACAAAGCGGCGGGCGCAAGCCCGCCGTTTTTTTTAGCGGCGCATACGATCGAAATAAGACTCTCACCCGAAGTGCATTAACGCTCGGCGTCTAACTGGATAGAGGTGATATATTGCCGTAAGTCCTCCGTCTTGTTGCGGCCTCCTCTATCGCAAATATAAAATCGCACTTTGTGAGTTGGTTTCTTGCTCTCTGAAAAAGGAATTATCTCAATCCGTAAATCTGGTCGCTTAAATTCGATTGTTAGTTTCGGGGGTCTTACCATAGGTGCCGGGGCCATCATAATGTAAGCTTCGCCGCTATCTTCTCGAAATACTAGGGCGGTACGTCCATGAATGCGCTGAAAAAATGCTAGTTCCGCGCTAGCTATATCTACCTGGTTTTGTAGACCGCTATTTCCCATTTCAGAGACGAAGTGTTCGCTAATTTCCGCTGGAAAGTTGGGATTAGGCACTACGCGAACGACGACTGAATATAGCTCATAGTTTAGTCCGACCCCAAATGATTGGGGTTCCTGAGGACTAAAGCCTAGCTCAATAGCAAATGTTAGGCGCTCTTGAAAATTTTCGGGAATTTCAAGCGTGGCTTCGGTATCGTGGCGGTGTTTCGCTTTGTTGAGCAAATCCAGCCGTGAGACCTGCGGTATTGAAACTATGCCGATACAAGTAAGCTTAGTTAGGGCGTATAAGGGTTCTACCTGAATAGTACCCTTTCTTACCCCATCTGTATAACCATGGATCACTCCAGTGGTATGGGCGCTAAGTTTAAAGCTCTGAAGTGGGTGATCATTGGCAACCTCGTTAGGAGTAAGAACGAGTTGCTCGTTAGATAGTGGACTAAAGCTGCCACTCATAGACCCGCGCTTTGATTTTGGACAACGATCGAGCCGTATTATGAGTGAGCCGTCCAATGATGTTTCAAAGCGCGATAAACGATACCGCCCTGCTTGATCAAAATGCGTGCCCTTGACATTGGTCCTAGATATGCTCGCACTTTTCCGTTCGCTAGTACCAAGTTTGATCGGCGGATGGATAGCTACACTCTATAACGGTAGAGGACGTCCGGATGACCAAGGCAAACGCACTTACGACAGCCACTTTCGCGCTCCTCGCCGCGCTTACATGCATCACCCCGCATGCCCACGCCGCGCAATGCGGCAGCGGGCCGGGCGGGTTCGAGGCCTGGAAGCAACAATTCGCCGGTGAGGCGCGAGCGAAAGGCATCGGCGCCTCGGGCTTATCGGCCTTGATGAGGACGAATTACGCGAGCGCGACGATTGCGGCCGATCGCGGTCAGCGGAGTTTTTCTCTCTCGCTCAATCAGTTTCTCGCCAAACGCGGCGCTTCCAGCATCGTCGCGCGCGGTCGCACGTTGAAGCAGTCGCAGGCGGCGATGTTCGAATCCATTCGGCAGCGCTACGGCGTGCCGCCGGGGCCGCTGCTCGCGATCTGGGGCATGGAGACCGGTTTTGGCAGCCAGCGCGGAAATCAGAACATGCTCTCCTCGATCGCAACGCTGGCCTATGACTGCCGGCGGCCGGAATATTTCACCGAGCAGCTTTATGCCGCGCTGCAATTGGTCGATCGCGGCGTGCTCTCGGCCAGCGCGCGCGGCTCCATGCACGGCGAAGTCGGTCAGACGCAATTTCTGCCCAAGAACATCCTGGCCTACGGCACCGGCAATCTCGATAACGCGGCCAACGCGCTTTCATCGACCGCGAATTTCCTGCGCGCGCATGGCTGGCGCGCGGGCGCCGGATACCAGCCGGGCGAGTCGAACTTCGCCGCCATCCAGGCCTGGAACGCCGCCAGCGTCTATCAACGCGCCATCGCGCTGATGGGCCGCCAGATCGACGGCGGCGAGTGAGGATGGCGGCGCGCCGACGCGTCCCTTTCTCCACCGTCATGCCCGGGCTTGACCCGGGCATCCACGTCTTCCTTCCGTCTGCCCTAAAAACGTGGATGGCCGGGTCAAGCCCGACCATGACGAGTACAGGGCATGCTGGCGCTGGCGCGAAGGCACTGCCGCGCGCCCTTTTCTCATGGCATGATCGGGACAAGCAGCAACAAGGGATTCGCATGCGCAAACTTCATCTGGCAGTTTTGTTCGGCACTGTCATCGCGGCCACCCCCTCCCATGCCGCCCGCTGCGGCGGTGACTTCAACGCTTTCGTCCAAAACATCTCGGCGGACGCCGCGTCGGCCGGCATCTCGCAGGGCGTGATCGCCTCCGCGCTCGGCGGGGTGCAGCAGGATATGGCGGTGCTCAATTTTGACCGCCGCCAGCGTTACACGTTCAAGAAGTCGTTTGAGCAGTATGTCTCGACCCGCGTCGGCTCAGGCCGCATCAATGGCGGCCGCGCGGCGCTGCAGCGGCATGCGGCATTGCTGTCGAGCATCGAGGCCAAGTTCGGCGTGCCGCGGCAGATACTGGTCGCGATCTGGGGGCTGGAGACCGATTTCGGCAAAGGCGACATGGGCCGGCTGCCGGTGTTTCGCGTGCTCGCGACCATGGCGCATGATTGCCGCCGCACCGAACTCTTCCAGGGCGAATTGATCGCGGCGTTGAAGATCGTGCAGCGCGGCGATCTTCCGCTCAGCCAGATGGTCGGCGCCTACGCCGGCGAAATCGGGCAGACGCAATTTCTGCCGTCGTCCTACATCAAATACGGCGTCGATTTCGACGGCGACGGCCGCGTCGATCTCCGCCACAGCACAGCCGACGTGCTCGCCTCGACCGCGAACCTGTTGCACACCAACGGCTTCAAGATGGGCGCGCCCTACGGCGAGGGCAGTGCGAATTTCGAAGCGATGCGTGAGTGGAATCACGCCACGATTTATCGCAAGACGATCGCGTATTTCGCGGATCAGTTGGTGGGCCGGTAACAACCACCGTCATTCCGGGATGGTCCGAAGGACCAGACCCGGAATCTCGAGATTCTCCGATGTGCAATTGCACATCGTAGCTCATCGCTTTGCGATGCCCCGGAATGACGAACGTAACCGTCATTGCGAGGACCCGTTGGCTCGCAATGACGAAGGAAGCCGATTGATTTGCCCGTCGTGCCAATCTGCCGCAACTGACGGCATTGAACTTGCCCCCAAATCAGCAATACATCCCCCGCTATCCCGTCTCACTGGAGGGGCGGCTCGCGATCGTCACGGACGCGGGACGGGATGCGGTGGACGCCGACAGCGCGCTAAGACGAAGCGCGCTTGCGGCGGACGGCGAAGTCGTGTGGTCCTGACGCCCCGACGCTGGCGTCAAGTCGGCGACGATGCTCGCGAAGCTGTGGGCATGCATGGCGTGTTGTTTGAAATTGAGGTTGGTGTGCCCGCAAACATACTCGTCATGCCCGGACTTGCCGCCTTCGCTACGAAGCTTCGGCGGCCTGACACCGAGAGCCCGGCGAAGCCTCGGCGTAGACGGGATCCGGGCATCCATCATCTTCGCATTAAGTTCTTTCGAAGAGGATGGATGACCTGGTCAAGCCCGCTGTTCTTCCGTTCCCTCCCCCCTTGTGGGGGAGGGAGCGCACTGCCATCGCCGCAACACCTGCTTTCTATTCTTGGACCGAAGCGAATCCGCAGCGCGCGATCAGCCCCTAGGCGCCTTCCTTCTTCCCCGCCTTCTCCATCTTCGCGATCCGGCGCGCCAGTACGTTCCAATAGGTGGCGGGGCGGAAGCGCTGGATGATGTCCATGAAGCGGGCGTCGCCGCCGATCAGGATGCGAACCTGGTTCTTCTCGATGCCCTTGACGATCGTAAGGGCTGCGTCCTTCGGCGTGGTCTGGGCGAGCGCGTCGAACCGCTCGATGGTTTGCGCGCGGCGCTCATTGTCGGCGACGAGGCTGCCGGCGCGGGAGTTGCGCACGATGTTGGTCAGGACGCCGCCGGGATGCACCACGGAAAGCCGTATCGGGCTCGACGCCATCTGCAATTCGTGGCGCAAGCTTTCCGAAAAGCCGCGCACCGCGAATTTTGCCGCCGAATACGCCGTGTTTCCCGGCGGCGCGACAACGCCGAAAATGCTCGAGATGTTGACGATATGGGCCTCGCTGCGGGTCGCGAGATGGCCCAGGAACGCGCGGGTTGAATGCACCACGCCCCAGAAATTGATGTTCATCAGCCAGTCCATCTGCGCCTGGTCGACCTCGTGGAACTGGCCAAGCAGCGCCACGCCGGCATTGTTGACGAGGATGTTGAGGCCGGGATGGGCTTTGATCGCGGCTTGCGCGAACTCGGCGATCTGGCCGGGCTCGCTGACATCGACGCGGTGGATGCTGACCTTCTGCGACCCGGTGCGGCCAATCTCGGCGGCCACACTCTGCAGCCCGGCTTCGTCGCGATCGGCGAGGGCGAGATCGCAGCCGCGCGCGGCAAGCTCGATCGCCAGCGCCCGGCCGATGCCGCTGGCGGCGCCGGTCACGGCTGCGGCGGCTCCACGAATCGCGGTCATGTAAGGTTGGCTCCAACATGGGGAAGGTTTCGTGTGGCAAACCCTATACGGCTGGCCGGCTTTGGCAACCGGGCGCGGGCCATCGGCCTCATCCTGAGGGCCGCGCATTTTGCGCGGCGTCTCGAAGGATGGCCGGATCGGGGCCTCATGGTTCGAGACGCGCGAAGCCGCGCTCCTCACCATGAGGAACGAACGATCACTTCTCCGCGAACGTCAGCCCGCTCGCCGCTTCCGCGAGCCCCGGTGCCATGATATTGGCGGGCGATGTCCTACGCCTTCCTGCTGACCTCGCTGATCGTGATCGTCTCGCCCGGAACCGGCGTGCTCTACACGCTGGCGGCGGCGCTGACCAAGGGATCGCGGGCCTCGATCGCCGCGGCGTTCGGCTGCACGCTCGGGATCGTGCCGCATATGGCCGCCGCCATGCTTGGGCTAACGGCGGTGCTGCACGCCAGCGCCCTGGCCTTCGCGGCGCTGAAGTGGTGCGGGGTGATCTACCTCTTGTACATGGCCTGGCAGGCGCTGCGCGAGCGCGGCGCGCTCTCGGTCGATTCACGGATCGATGCCCGCTCGGCCGGGCGGGTGATCGTCACCGGATTTCTGATCAACATCCTCAACCCGAAACTGTCGATCTTCTTCCTGGCGTTCCTGCCGCAATTCATCGCCGCCGGCGAGGCTTACCCCTTGCTACGGATGCTGGAATTAAGCGCCGTGTTCATGGCGATGACGTTCGTGGTGTTCGTGATCTACGGCCTGTTCGCGTCTTCCGTCCGCGACCGCATCGTGACGCGGCCGAAGGCCATGGGCTGGCTGCGCCGCGCCTTCGCCGGCGGCTTCGCCGCGCTCGGCGCCAGACCGGCATTCGCCGAGCGGTGATGTGCGTCCGGCTGCGACGGTCGCGGTGGCGACGATACAATCCAACCCGTCATTCCGGGGCGATGCGAAGCAATCCATCTTTCGTCATTCCGGGATGGTCCGAAGGACCAGACCCGGAATCTCGAGATTCTCCGATGTGCAATTGCACATCGTAGCTCGATGCTACGTATCGCCCCGGAATGACGGCTGGGATTGCTTCGTCGTTATCGCTCCGGGCGATGACAGATAGGCGCCACCCAAAAAACAAAAAGGCGGGCGCAAGGCCCGCCGCTTTCTTGAAATATTTTCACCCGTGCTGGGTGCCCGGGCGGAGTGAGGCTCCACCCGGGCTTGAAGGTTACTTCTTCTTCGACTTCTTGGCCTTCTTCGCCTTTTTCGCCTTCTTCGCTTTCTTAGCCATAGCATCCTCATTTGGGTTAATGGATGGAAACGCCACACGAGGCATGCTCGGCGGAGGGCCAGCCTCGCAACATCCTCAGACGTAATCCCAACAGATTCGCAGGCCACTGCCCCATACTGTCACGCAGGCGTCATCACGTTATCCACAGTTGTTATGCGTTTTGACGCATTTTCGACGCCGCGATGACCTCCGCGTCGGCAAATCCGCGCGCGGGAGTCGAACCATCGCACCATCCAGGTCGGCTGGAGAGGGTTAACGTTGCGCCAACGCGGCGAGGAGACTGTCTCGATCGGGGACTGCCGCGCGTCATCTTCATGATTTCAAAACCACGGCGCGGATTGCGCCGCCGCGGTGAGAGTCCGTTAAGCCGCGTGGCGGCAATGTTCCCGGAAGACTACGGGGATAGTCATGGGTGGGCTGATCGACAACCGGGGAGACAGGACCGTAGGCGTCCTCGTTTCGCGATGCTGAACGTACCGACACTGTGGACGGCGTTTGCCGTCAATTTTCTCGCGCTAGGCCTGATCTGGGTCTACGTCATGCGCAGCTATCCGACATTCGAAGCGGCGCGGTTCTGGACCGGCTCGGCGCTCGCCGCCGCCGCCGGTGCTGCGATCGCGATGCTCTTGATGGTGACCGATTCGCTGCTGCCGCTCGCGGTCGGCGGCACGGTCGTGATTTTCGCCGGTTGCCTGGCCGCGATGGGGATCAAGCGGTTCTACGATCAGCCGATCAGCTGGCGCGGCACGGCGCTGATCACCGGATTGAGCTTCGCCGGCATGGTATTTTTCATCTACGGCTACGACAGCTCGACGATGCGGATCCTGGTATATTCGACTGGTCAGACGTTGCCGCTGGCGCTGACGCTGCGCTTGCTGATGTCGCCGCAGGAGGACCGCGTCAATCCTGGCGCCCGGCTCGCGGGCACGATCGCGGTGCTGATCATCGCCATCTACATCACCCGCGCCGTGGGCAAGATCCTCCAAATTGGCGGCGACTTCTCGTTCGTCCAGTTCAACGCGCCGCAATCGGTCGTGATCCTGGGGCTGATGTTTTTGTCGATGGCCTGGAATTTCGGCTTCCTGCTGATGGCGATCGACCGGCTGCGCAACGAGGTCGCTGACCTCGCGCTGATGGACGATCTCACCGGCGTCGGCAACCGGCGGCATCTCTTGCAGCGTTTGACCGAGGAATGCGCCAGGTCGGAACGCAGCGACCAGCCGTTTGCGCTATTGGTGATCGATCTCGACAGCTTCAAGCTGATCAACGACACCCACGGCCATGCGGCGGGCGATGCCAGCCTGCAGCATTTTACCTTGATGGCGCAGACAAGGTTGCGGCCCGGCGACATGCTGGCCCGCACCGGCGGCGACGAATTCTGCGTCATGCTGCCTGCTTCAACATTGCGCGAAGCTGCGGCGGTCGCGCGCCGGATCATCGAGGTGTGCCGCGCTGACGCCGCCGCCTGTGTCGGAAAGGATATCCCGCTCTCGGTCTCGATTGGCGTCGCGCAATGGACGCGCGAGGTCGGCGCGTTCCCGGACCGGCTGATCGCCGCCGCCGACCACGCGCTTTACGTCGCCAAGAAGGAGGGCAAGAACCGCCATGCGGTCTACGAGCTCTCGCCGCCACTGGCGCCCGAGCCCGCGGCCATGCCGGACCCGGCCCTGCGCAAGCTTGCTTAGCGTGCTATCAACACCAGCCCTTGCGGCTTGATCCACGACTTGCTCACTGGATGTTGCCATCCCCATGAACTATCGCCCGTTGCTGGCGGCGCTGTGTCTCCTTGCGATGTCGGCCCCGGCCGCAGCACAATCACCGGACCTTGCACCGGACCTCGAGGCGGTCGCACGTGCGTCGGGCACGCCGGAGATTCCGGGGCTGAAGATGGTCTGGCTCGCGCCTTGGGGCGACGTCGCAAGGGCCCATCCGTGGCGCAACATCATTGTGCACCAGACCGAAGGGCCGGCCGGCTCGGCGCGCGGCGGCGCCGAGCTGCAGGCGAAGAACCCGACGCGGCGCGGCGTCACGGTGTGGGTAGAAACCGACGGCACGGTGTATTGGGCGGTAGCGGAGACACTGGTTCCGACCCATGGCGATGGCGCCAACCGCAACGACAACAAATACATCGACAATGGGGCGACGTTTCATCAGGTGATCGGCCACAATTCGATCGGGGTGGAGTTCGCCGGGAATTATCCCGATGTGACCCGGCCCGCCACTGAGGCGCAGATTGCGGCGTGGCGGATCCTCGTCAAAGTGCTGCGCGCTCGCTACAGCATTCCGCTGGAGCGGGTCTATGCGCATAACTGGATCGACTTCAAGGACGCGCGCTATTGCGAAGGCTGCGCGCTGGCGACGTTGGCCCGGCAATGGGGGGAAATGGGGTGAAGAGTTGTGGGGTGGGCTAAGCGAAGCGAGCCCACCATCTCCGTTGTCAAATGAGATGTTGGGCACGGCGCAATGCGCCTTTGCCCACCCTACGCCTCGGCTGTCGTTCGATCGGCTGCGTCATCCACTAGTTGTCCCCGCGAACACTTTCGCAGGGACGACGGAAATACCCCAACAAAAAAGCCGGCGTCACCGCCGGCTTTCTTGTCTTGCTTCGATCCGCCTCGATTAATGCGCGGCTTCGAGTGCTGCCGCTTCCTGTCTGGCGATGGTGCCTTTGACGGCCGACTGCACCTTCTCGAAGGCGCGGACTTCGATCTGCCGCACGCGTTCGCGCGACACTCCGAATTCGGAGGCGAGGTCTTCCAGCGTCATCGGCTCTTCCGCCAGGCGCCGCGCCTCGAAGATGCGGCGTTCCCTCGGGTTGAGCACGCTGATGGCGCCGGTGAGTGCCTCGCGGCGATGGTCGAACTCCTCGTGCTCGGCCATCATGGCTTCCTGGTTGGGCGAGTTGTCGACCAGCCAGTCCTGCCATTCGCCGGCCTCGCCGTCGTCGCGGATCGGTGCGTTGAGCGAGGCATCGCCGCCGAGACGGCGGTTCATGTCGACGACGTCCTGATCCGTCACGCCGAGCCGCTTGGCAATCAGCTTGACCTGGTCGGGGTGCAGATCACCCTCGTCCAGCGCGGAGATCTTGCTCTTCGCCTTGCGCAGGTTGAAGAACAGCTTCTTCTGGTTCGCGGTGGTTCCCATTTTCACGAGCGACCACGAACGCAGGATGTACTCTTGAATCGACGCCTTGATCCACCACATGGCGTAGGTAGCGAGTCGGAAGCCCTTTTCGGGCTCGAACCGCTTCACCGCCTGCATCAGGCCGACATTGCCTTCCGAGACGACCTCGGAAATCGGCAATCCGTAGCCGCGATAGCCCATGGCTATTTTGGCCACGAGCCGGAGATGGCTGGTGACAAGTTGATGTGCCGCGTCGCGATCGTCATGTTCGCGCCAACGCTTGGCGAACATGTATTCCTGCTGGGGTTCCAGCATCGGAAATTTGCGGATCTCGGCGAGGTATCGGGAAAGGCCGGATTCTCCGTTGAGAATCGGCAGGGTAGCTGTACGGGCCATTTTAGCGCCCTCCAGTGGTTCAGGCCCCCGATAGCGGCGGGCCCGGCAGACGGCCGCTTTGTCAAAGCCGGCTGGGCTGCGATGTTCCGCGTTGGATATTCAACGCAGGTGCAACATA
>DASQOU010000233.1:0-7723 GCA_035644295.1 Bradyrhizobium sp. | reverse complement strand
GGCGGTAAAGGCAACAGCGGCAATCGTCGTCCAGCGATTGAAACGAATGGAAAGCATCACGGTTCGCCTTCAGCTCAAGGATTTACGGCAGGATCTTTGATCAATCTCGAATGCAAACCCAGCAGGCGGCATCAAGCCATGCGACAATGCCGCTTTTGGCGATCAACCGCAAGGATACGGGCTGGCAAATCGATTGGCAGGAACGACCCGGTCGCGCCAATCCCGCCTCAAAACGCTTCCAGTATGGCGGTATCGTGGCCGACGGCGGTGCGCTCTCACGCAATCGTGGTCACATCGCCTCATAATTGGGCCCGCCGCCACCCTCCGGCGGAACCCAGGTGATATTGCCGTTGGGATCCTTGATATCGCAGGTTTTGCAGTGGACGCAATTCTGGGCGTTGATGACAAAGCGGGGACCTGAAACCTCCTCTACCCATTCGTAAACGCCGGCCGGGCAATAGCGATTGGAGGGCCCGGCATAGACATCGTATTCGGAGGTCTTCTGCAGGTTCATGTCGGCAACCTTCAGATGAACCGGCTGGTCCTCTTCGTGATTGGTGTTGGAGAGAAACACCGACGACAGACGGTCGAAGGTCAGCTTGCCATCCGGCTTTGGCGAGGCGATCGGCAGGTGGGCTTTCCCCGGATCGAGCGTCTTGCTGTCAGGCTTGGCATGCGACTGCGTTCCGAACAGCGAGAATCCCAACGTGTTGCACCACATATCAAACCCGCCGAGTGCGACGCCGATGATGGTGCCGAATTTGGACCACAGCGGCTTGACGTTGCGGACGCGGTAGAGGTCCTTGCCCACGGCTGACGAGCGCCAGGCATTCTCGTAGTCGACTAGTTCATCGTTGGCACGCCCGGCGCCAAGTGCGGCAACGACATGTTCGGCAGCCAGCATGCCGCTGCCCATGGCGTTGTGCACACCCTTGATGCGCGGCACATTGACAAAACCCGCCGCACAACCGATCAGCGCGCCACCCGCGAAACTCAGGCGCGGCACGGATTGATAACCGCCCTCGGTGATGGCGCGCGCGCCATAGGCGAGCCGCTTGCCGCCTTCGAACATCGGCCTGATCGAGGGATGGGTCTTGAAGCGCTGGAACTCGTCGAACGGCGACAGATAGGGATCGTCATAGTTGAGATGCACGACGAAGCCGACGGCGACCAGATTGTCGTCATAGTGATAGAGGAACGAGCCGCCGCCGGTCGAATTGTTCAGCGGCCAGCCGAACGCGTGCTGGATCAGGCCTTTGCGGTGCTTGGCGGGATCGATCTGCCAGACCTCCTTGAGGCCGATGCCGAATTTCGGCGGTTCGCTGCCGGTATCGAGGGAGAATTTCGCGATCAGCTGTTTGGTCAGGCTGCCACGGGCGCCTTCGGCAAATAGCGTGTATTTGCCGAGCAGTTCCATGCCGCGCGTGTAGGACGGCTTGTGCGAGCCGTCTTTGGCAATTCCCATGTCGCCGGTCGCAATCCCGCGCACCGCGCCCTTTTCGTCGTAGAGCATTTCCGCCGCGGCAAAACCGGGGTAGATCTCGACGCCGAGCGCCTCGGCCTTGCGCGCGAGCCAGCGGCAGACATTGCCGAGCGAGCCGATATAGCAATGATGGTTGTTCTTCATCAGCGGCGGCATCATGATGTTCGGCAGCCGGATCGCGGCACCCGCCGTGTTCCAGTAGAACCGGTCTTCGCGCACCTGCGTCTTCAGCGGGCAATCGGGGTCCTGGCGCCAATCCGGAATCAGTTGATCGAGCGCCACCGGATCGATCACCGCGCCGGATAAGATGTGAGCGCCGACTTCGGAGCCCTTCTCGACGACCACCACACTGAGATCAGCATTGAGCTGCTTCAGCCGGATCGCCGCGGCGAGGCCCGACGGCCCCGCGCCGATAATCACGACATCGAATTCCATGGATTCGCGCGGCTGCAATTCTTCGGTGCTCATGGTCTGGTCTCGGCCCGGTTGAGAAGCTTATACGGCTCGTCCATTGGCGTTTGTTTCCGATTTTTACCGGAAGAACAACCATGGAAATGCCGCTTGGGGCGTTTCGTTGCAGAGCAATCCGTCCTAGATTGCAAGGATGCCCGTGACATCGCTCCATGATGCCTGACCCAGCGCCTACCGTTCAGCAATTGCTGGCCTTTTATCTGGAGGCCGGGGTCGATTGTGCACTGACCGAGGAACCGGTCAACCGGCTATCGGATCCTGATATTGTCCCTGGCCGCGGCGAAATGATGCCGTCCAGCCCCATCATCACCGCACCCGCCGCAATTCCGGCCGTACGCGCAGACGCAGCGCCGGCGCCGGAGGCCGCCATTGCCTCGGCGCGGGAGGCCGCACGGACCGCGCCTTCGCTTGAAGTGCTGCGCGGACTGCTCGAGAATTTCGACGGCTGCGCGCTCAAATCCACCGCTACCCGCCTGGTTTTCGCCGACGGCAACCCGCGATCGCGCATCATGTTTGTCGGCGAGGCGCCGGGACGCGAAGAAGACATCGAGGGACTGCCCTTCGTCGGGCGTTCCGGCAAACTGCTGGACCGGATGATCGCGGCCATCGGACTGGACCGTACCAGCGCTTACATCGCCAATGTCATTCCATGGCGGCCGCCGGGCAACCGCACGCCGACGCCGCAGGAGACCCAGATCTGCCTGCCGTTCATCCAGCGACAGATCGAACTGGTTGATCCCGATGTGCTGGTGACGCTCGGCAATCCCTCGACGCAAACCCTGCTGTCGACGCGCGAAGGCATCATGAAGACCCGCGGCCGTTGGTTCGACTACGACACCGGCACGCGCGTGATCCGCGCCATTGCCACGTTCCATCCGGCGTATCTGCTACGCTCGCCGTCCTATAAACGCATGGCGTGGCAGGATTTGCGCGCGATCGCGAAAGCGCTGCAACAACGCGCCTCACCCTGAGGGTCAAGCTACCGCGTCTTTGGCCGCACAATGGCCCAGCCGATCCGCAGCAGCGGCTGGCGTCCGTTCACCAGCCACTCGAACGACCGCGGCACTTCGGGCACGAGGCCCGGAAACCACTGCGCGATATCGGGTGGCGGCGTGCCGGCCGTGTCGGAAGCGCGCCAAACCACCACGCCGCCGGTTTCGTTGAACCTCGCCAAATTCAGCCACGGCGTCCGTTCCGGCGACGCGGTGAGGAACAGATGCGGACGGCTGGGGCTCAATGTGATCAGCGTCGCAAGCTGGGCATCGCCGCTCACCGAGCCGAGCCGCTGGTTGGTCCGTCGCTCGAAGCTTTCATCGAAAAAAATTGCCATCGCGGTCGAAGGGAGTGAGGTCGCCACCTCGCCGCTTCCGGTCCAAGGCAGCAAGAGCGTCGTTGCGATAGCCGCAAACGCGGGGGCGACAATAGCGGCCGCCCAGACCGAACGCAGCATCCGCTGGCGGCGAAGGTGAATCAGATCGCCGGTCGCCACCACCGTCGCCAGCCCCGACATCATGAGCGCGATGCCAGTTCCACCCACGACATGGTCGAGACCGAACAGGCTGGCAATCAGGCTACCCGCGAGCGCGGGGCCGATGGCGAAGAAATAGACAAAATCCCGCGCAAGCGGCTCGACCGGCGGCCGAAAAATGATCGGCGTTTCTTCCGGGTTGCGGCCGAACCAGTTGTAATTGAGCGCTACCAATATGACGATGCCGGACATCGCAAATAGCAGGCCGCCGAGCAGTCCAACCCAGTGTAGCGCCCCCTCGCCTAAATCCACGGCCGCCGGCCAATGCGGCGAAACAAGCGCATCGGCACGGATCAGCCAGACGATATAAGGCAGCGCCAGCACGACGATCACCAAAAGCGCGAACACCGGATCGAACGACATCAGCGTGCGCCGTCCGCGCATGGTTGCGAGCGCAAATCCGGCTATCAGCGCCAGCAGACCAATCGCGGCGGGGGTCGTCAGCAGCAGAAGTCCGGCTTCGATGGACCAGGCGAACCACGCATTGCGCCTGTTTTGGCCGATCAGTTGCCACGAATGCAGCAGCAGCAGCGCCCAGAGCGGACGCGCCAGCACCAGGGGACCGAACTCGACGCCGGGCGAACTGAACGCCAGGATCGTCATGGTCAGGAGGACCGCGAGCACCGCCTGTTGTCCGCCGACAACCGCGCGCGCCAGCAGGAACAATGTCCAGAAGGTCGCCACGGAACAAAGCTGCGCCAGCAGATAGACGCCGAACATGTGATTGCCCGCGGCGCGAAACGCGAGATCGGCGAGCCAGAACGCCAAGGGCGGCCCAAGATCGGTTCCTACCTGGTATTCCCGGCCATAGGCGAGCACGGTGGCAAGGTCACCCGGAGGGCTGCGATATAGCAGCATCGGCACGAACAGCCACAACCCCGCCTGCAACAAAACCACAAGCCAGACCAC
The DNA here is from genome assembly GCA_035644295.1 of Bradyrhizobium sp. Classification (GTDB taxonomy): domain Bacteria; phylum Pseudomonadota; class Alphaproteobacteria; order Rhizobiales; family Xanthobacteraceae; genus Bradyrhizobium. The sequence continues at coordinate 3,332 of DASQOU010000233.1, read as the reverse complement.
CAGCCGCGGCCGGGCGCGGATCAATTCGATAACGAGCGAGGTGAAACGCATGAAACGTCCGAGAGGGGCGTGCAAGCCGGCTTATTTGATCCGAGATGTTTGATAAAGCGCGCAAGGCGCCGAGGCAACTGCGGTGGCCACTGCGTCAGGCTGTGGCGGAAATTTCCGTCGTAGCCGGCCCTTCCAACGCGAACAGGTCCGCTTCGCGTTTGACCGTCCAGGGCTGATGCTTTTCCCGCGCAGCGACAACGGGCGCAAAGTAGCTGCGGTGGTGGATGGAGGGACCCAATCGGTCAAGCGCCTCGAGATGCTCGGGCACACTATAGCCCTTGTGGGATTCGAATCCGTAGCCCGGACAATCCTGCGCCAGGGCGCACATCAGCCGGTCGCGGGTCACCTTGGCGATGATCGAGGCCGCCGCGATCGAGATAACCAGCCCGTCGCCTCCGATCACGGCCTCGCAGTCGCATGGCGCATCGAGCCGGTCGCGGCCGTCGACGAAAACATGCTTCGGCATTTCCGGCAACGCGTGGACGGCGCGCGCCAACGCCCATAACGACGCGCGCAGGATATTGTCGCGATCGATGCGCGCCGGCGAGGCGAAGGCAACCGCAAACGATGCGGTCGCGCAGATTTCCTCGAACAGTTCCTCGCGGCGTTCCGCGGTCAGCCGCTTGGAATCGTCGATGCCTTTGGGAATCCGCTTCGGATCGAGCACAACGGCCGCGGCGACCACCGGTCCCGCCAGCGGGCCGCGGCCCGCTTCGTCGCAACCAGCCACCGGCCACACGCCGCGCTTGAGCAGCGCGCGCTCGCGGCGAAAGCTCGGCGGCGCGACCGCGATCACGCCCTTCGGCAGTTTGGGCGGCTCTTGCCTCGACTTGTCTCGAATCATGGAAGCGATCGTTGCGCAGGCGGCTATCCCCGCACAACGAAAAAATTGATCTATGCCCGCTGTTCACGGACACGCTGGCGCCACTCTCCGATTTCCAAGCAAAATACACTGCGGTTTGCGCGCCCGGGTTCCGCTACGTCCTTCAGATACCGCAGGCCGAGCTTTTTGAGGACGTGAATCGACGGCCCGTTTCGCGGATCGGCTAGTCCAAGCAATCGCCCGCAGCTGAGCTGCTCGAACCCGAACGCCAGTTGGGCCTCGCCGATTTCGGTGGCAATGCCCCAGCCCCAGGCGCGACGCGCGAGCACAAAGCCGATCTCAAAATCGTCCGCTCCCAGCACCTCTGTGGGGAACAGGCCGGCAAAGCCAATTATTTCGGCCGCGGGCTTCTCTGCCAAGATGGCTATACCCGTCAGGCTCTCGCCGAAGGTGAAAAACTTCCGCATCACCTGGCCGGCTCTTTCCAGCGTCATCGGTACGCCCTGAAAGACGTAACGCATCACCTCGCTGTTGCCCAAAATCCTCTCATGCATGATCGGGATGTCCGGCTCGGTTGCGGTGCGCAGGATCAACCGTGGCGTCGTCAAAATGACGCGCGGTTGTTGTTGGGATACTGGCGCGGGTCCGTCGTTCATCGGCCCGGCAATACTGCAATTCACCGATGGAGAGAAGTTCCTCAAACCCCAAACACCCCAGGGTTGCGGCAGGTTCAGAACAGACTGAGCTGCTGCCCGCTGCGTTTCGGCCGGGCGAAATGATCGGTCGTCAATTTCGACCGCCGCTTGTTCAACCCGAGCTTTTCGCAGGCGATTTCAAATCTCCGTCCGATCATCCAGGCCATCGGCCCGGTTCCTTTCATTCGCGTGCCCCATTGCGAATCATAGTCGCGGCCGCCGCGCATGTCGCGGATCAGCGTGAAGATGTGGCGATAGCGGTCGGGATAATTGGCCATCAGCCATTCGCGAAACAGATCGCGCACTTCCAGCGGCAGCCGCAGCAGCACGTAGCTTGCCTCCTTGACGCCGGCATGGGCCGCCGCATCCAGAATGCGCTCGATCTCGGTATCGTTCAGGGCGGGGATGACCGGGGCGACCATCACCGTGGTCGGAATTCCGGCTTGCGACAATTGCCGCAGCGCCTCAAGCCGCCGCGTCGGCGTCGAGGCGCGCGGCTCCATGGTGCGCGCTAGTCTCGCATCGAGCGTGGTCACCGAAATCGCCACCTTGGCGAGATTGCGTTTGGCCATCCGCGCCAGAATATCGATGTCGCGGATCACCAGCGCTGATTTTGTCACGATACCCACGGGATGCGAGGTGCGATCGAGCACCTCCAGAATGCCGCGCATGATGTTCCGCTCGCGCTCGATCGGCTGGTAGGGGTCGGTATTGGTACCGATCGCGATCATGCGCGGCTCGTAATCCTGCGTCGCCAGTTCCTTCTCCAGAAGCTGCGGCGCATCCGGCTTGGCAAACAGTTTTGATTCGAAGTCGAGCCCCGGCGACAGGCCGAGATAGGCATGCGTCGGCCGCGCGAAACAATAGACGCAGCCATGCTCGCAACCGCGGTAGGGGTTGATCGAACGGTCGAAGCCGATATCCGGCGAATCGTTGCGGGTGATGACCTTGCGCGCGGTATCGAGCGCGACCGTGGTCTTGAAGGGCGGCAATTCATCGAGGCTCTGCCAGCCATCGTCGAACGCAACGCGCGCCTCCGCCTCGAAGCGGCCGCTGTCGTTGGACTGCGCCCCGCGGCCGCGCCGCCGCTCGCGCTCGATCGCAACCGCAAGTTCCGGAAAAGGAGAAAGCGCACCCGCCGGCTTGGAGGGCGCCGTGACCGGCGGGTGCTTGAGGGCATTTGAGGATGCTCGGCTCATCCTCAGAACATAGTATGGCCTGAGAACAAATCAAGAACATTCTTTTCCGATCCCCAGCCAAAGACTGAACCGTCCCCTCAGCGCAAGCCGCGCCCCTGCCGCAAAAAGCTGCATTCGGCAGGCTGATTTGCATGTGACAAGGTGCTAACGGTGCAGCGCTTTTTCGATGTTGGGGTGTGGAAGATCCATCAATGCTGAGCGTGATCATCCCTACCGAAGGCGCCGAGCAACCGGCCGTTGCAACCCTTGCGGCGCTGGTGCCGGGGGCGGCCGCCGGCGTGATACGCGAGGTGCTCCTGGTCGACGGGGCCGGTACTGGCGTGATCGAGCGGGTTGCCGATGTCGCGGGATGCCGATTTCTGGCGTTTGAAGGATCCCGCGCGGCCGCGCTGGCGGCAGGCGCGCGCCAGGCCCGCTCGCCCTGGCTGATGTTCCTGCATGCGGGAGCAGTGCTGGAGTCAGGCTGGATCGAGGAGACCACGCAGTTCATGCAGCGCGTCTCGGACAGCGGGCGTCCCCGCGCCGGCATTTTCCGCTATGCGCGGTCCCCCTACGCCGACGCAA
>DASQOU010000232.1:0-3128 GCA_035644295.1 Bradyrhizobium sp. | reverse complement strand
GAGGAAGGCTCCGAGATCGACAAGGAGTTTTATCTGTCGATCCTGGTCGATCGCGAAACCGCCGAAGTATCCTTCGTGGTTTCCACCGAAGGCGGCGTCAATATCGAGGACGTCGCGCACAACAATCCCGAGAAGATCGTGACCTTCTCGGTCGATCCCGCCACCGGCATCATGCCGCATCACGGCCGCACCGTCGCGAAAGCACTGCGTCTTTCGGGCGATCTCGCCAAGCAGGCGGAAAAGCTGGTGACGCAGCTCTACACGGCCTTCGTCGGCAAGGACATGGCGATGCTGGAAATCAATCCGCTGGTCGTCACCAAGCAGGGCGATCTGCGCGTGCTCGACGCCAAGGTAACGTTCGACGGCAACGCGCTCTATCGCCACCCCGAAGTGGTGGCGCTGCGCGATGAGACCGAGGAAGACGCCAAGGAAATCGAGGCGTCGAAATACGACCTCAACTACATCACGCTCGACGGCACCATCGGCTGCATGGTCAACGGCGCCGGCCTTGCGATGGCGACGATGGACATCATCAAGCTCTACGGCATGGCGCCGGCGAACTTCCTCGATGTCGGCGGCGGCGCCGACAAGGCCAAGGTCACCGCGGCGTTCAAGATCATCACCGCCGATCCCAATGTGAAGGGCATCCTGGTCAATATTTTTGGCGGCATCATGAAATGCGACATCATCGCCGAGGGCGTGGTCGCCGCGGTGAAGGACGCCGGCCTTACAGTGCCGCTGGTGGTGCGGCTCGAAGGCACCAATGTCGATGCCGGCAAGAAGATCATCCGCGAATCCGGCCTCAACGTGCTGCCCGCCGACGATCTCGACGATGCCGCACAGAAGATCGTCAAGGCCGTGAAGGGGGGCTAGCCGATGGCAGACCGTCTCGCCGCACCGACGCCGCTCGAGGAACATCGCAAGCTCGCGGCGTTTGCCGGCGAGTGGAGCGGTGAAGAGATGGTTTTTCCGTCGCGCTGGACCGCGGGCGGGCCGGCCACCTCGCATGTCGTCGCCCGCATGGATCTCAACGGCTTTTATCTGATCCAGGATACCCGCCAGATGCGCGACGGCAAGGAAACCTTCGCCACCCATGGGGTGTTCACCTATGACCGCGAGGACCGCCATTACAAATTATTCTGGCACGATTCGCTCGGCTACTACTCACCGGCGCCGGCCTCCGGCGGCTGGACCGACAAGACCTTGATCCTTGTGCGCGGTTCGCTGCGCGGCAATGCGCGCCATGTCTATGAAGTCATCGACGACGACAGCTACAGGCTGAAAATCCAGTTTTCGCCCGACGCCGAAGGGTGGGCCGACGTGCTCGCCGGCGTCTACCGGCGTATCCACTGACCCTCTTTACCGACCGTTCGCGAAAGCAGCCCCAACCATGTCCATTCTGATCGACAAGAACACAAAAGTCATTTGCCAGGGCTTTACAGGCAAGAACGGCACGTTTCATTCCGAAGCAGCGATCGCCTATGGCACCAAGATGGTCGGTGGCACCTCGCCGGGCAAAGGCGGCGCCATCCATCTCGGGCTGCCGGTGTTCGACACCGTGGCCGAAGCGCGCGAAAAAACCGGCGCCAACGCCAGCGTGATCTATGTGCCGCCGCCGGGTGCCGCGGACGCGATCTGCGAGGCCATCGACGCGGAAATCCCGCTGATCGTCTGCATCACCGAGGGCATTCCGGTGCTCGACATGGTGCGGGTGAAACGCTCGCTCTCCGGATCGAAATCGCGGCTGATCGGGCCGAACTGCCCGGGCGTGATGACCGCGGGCGAATGCAAGATCGGCATCATGCCGGCGAACATTTTCAAACCCGGCAATGTCGGCATCGTGTCGCGTTCGGGCACGCTGACCTATGAGGCCGTGTTCCAGACCACCCAGGAGGGCCTCGGCCAGACCACTGCGGTCGGCATCGGCGGCGATCCGGTCAAGGGCACCGAATTCATCGATATGCTGGAGATGTTCCTGGCCGACCCCAAGACGACCTCGATCGTCATGATCGGCGAAATCGGCGGTTCGGCCGAAGAAGACGCCGCGCAGTTCATCAAGGATGAAGCCAAGCGCGGCCGCAAGAAACCGATGGTCGGGTTCATCGCGGGCGTCACGGCACCCGCCGGCCGTCGCATGGGCCATGCCGGCGCGATCATTTCCGGCGGCAAGGGCGACGCTGGCTCCAAGACCGCTGCCATGCAGGCGGCCGGAATCACGGTTTCGCCGTCGCCCGCTCGACTCGGACACACCCTTGTCGAAAAATTGAAGTCTTAATTCAGTTTTTGATCTTTTCGGCGCGAACATTCGTCCTAAATGAGGTAAAAGGTCTCCAATCACGCTGATCCGGTGCCCGGATTGGCTGTTGTGCCGTTTTCCATGCGCGAACCGAAATTACCAGGACGCCATCATGTCTCGCCAGGACGCGAACGCCGCCTTTGCCCTCTCCTCGTTTTTGCAGGGCACAAACGCCCCCTACATCGATGATATCTACGCCCGCTACGAGAAAGACTCCGCTTCGGTGGACACCGAATGGCAGGAGTTCTTCAAGAGTTTGAAAGACCAGCCGGCCGACGTCCGGAAAAACGCCGAAGGACCGTCCTGGGGCCGGGACAACTGGCCGCTGACGCCGCGCGACGATCTGACTTCCGCGCTGGATGGCAACTGGGCGGAAGTCGAAAAGGTCGTTGGCACCAAGCTTGCGGCCAAGGCGCAGACCAAAGGCCCCGAGCTGACGGCGGCCGATATCCATCAGGCGACGCGCGATTCGGTGCGTGCGCTGATGCTGATCCGGGCCTACCGCATGCGCGGCCATTTCCACGCCAAGCTCGATCCGCTCGGGATCGAGCCGGCGCGCGACCGCGAAGAACTCGATCCGCGTTCCTACAGCTTCACGGAAGCGGATTACGACCGCAAGATCTTCCTCGATCATGTGCTGGGTCTCGAATACGCGACTTTACGGGAAATCGTCGCGCTCTGCGAACGCACCTACTGCCAGACGCTCGGCGTCGAGTTCATGCACATCTCGAATGGCGCGCAGAAGGCCTGGATACAGGAGCGCATCGAGGGTCTGGACAAGGAGATCAGTTTCACCCGCGAGGGCCGGCGCGCGATCCTGACCAAGCTGGTC
>DASQOU010000231.1:0-5932 GCA_035644295.1 Bradyrhizobium sp. | reverse complement strand
AAACGTGTGATGCCGCGCGGTGTAGCCGACATTGTCGAGATCGTTGTGCTTGCCGCCGGCGCGCACGCATTTCTGCGAGGTGGTGGCGCGCGCATAGGGGCGCTTTTCGACGCCGGTGAAGACGTTCTTGAACTGCACCATACCGGCATTGGTGAACATCAGCGTCGGGTCGTTGCGCGGCACCAGCGGCGACGACGGCACGATTTCGTGGCCGTTGTCGGCGAAGAATTTGAGGAATGTCGACCTGATCTCGTTAACGCCGCTCATGTTGGTCCAATCGCAGTACCGTCCGGGAACCCGCCCGAAATTGCCGGTCATTTCTTCAATCATTTGGCGCGGTCGGGCGCCAAACCGGCACCCAATCTCGCTGGCCGCGCCTCTTCAATTAGCGCGGCCGGACGCAAAACCGGCTTCCACTTTTGCTGGCCGCGCCCCTTCAATTAGCGCGGCCGGACGCAAAACCGGCTTCCACTTTTGCTGGCCGCGCCTTGCCCGCACCGCTTTTAGACAAGGGTACCAGCGCTGTCCAGAAACTGTGCAAGCCCATCAGGGGCTTGCCGCACCAGCGCAAAACCTTTGACAGATGCTGCAGCTGCGTTGACAGCCTTGGCGTGGCCGTGTTTTCTTCCTATCTGTTCAAGACAGTCACGTCGGGAGAGATCGGCTTTGATGCCGGCGCCGAAGGAGCAACCGCCCCGGAAACTCTCAGGCAAACGGACCTTCGTGATTTGACAGCATCTGGAAAGAGGCACCGACGGGTTTCGGCCCGGATGTGTCCGCCGACGGGATAATACTCTCAGGCACAGCGACAGATGGGGCTTTCGGCGTTTTTTGGGGAATCATCTCCGAAAAGCCGCGAGGGCCCAGTGATGCTTGCACACGACGTTCAACCTTCCCCGCCTTCCGACCTCAAACGCACCCCTTTGCACGGGCTGCATCTGGCAAGCGGCGGCAAGATGGTGCCGTTTGCCGGCTACGACATGCCGGTGCAATACGGAACTGGCGTACTCAGGGAACATTTGCATACAAGGGCGCATGCCGGCCTGTTCGATGTCTCGCATATGGGCCAGATCGTGCTGCGGCCGAAATCCGGAAAGCTTCAGGACGCTGCGCTCGCGCTGGAGCGGCTGGTACCGCAGGATCTGCTTGCGGTTGCGCCGGGACGGCAGCGCTACGCCCAGTTTACCAACGAATCAGGGGGCATCCTCGACGACTTGATGGTGGCGAATTTCGGCAGCCACCTTTTTCTGGTCGTGAACGCTGCCTGCAAGGCCGAAGACGAAGCGCATCTGCGCGCCCACCTCTCGGATCTGTGCATCATCGAGCCCCTCCCCGACCGGGCGCTGATCGCGCTACAGGGACCCAAGGCGGAATCCGTGCTGGCAAGGTTCTGCAGTGAGGCTCCCGCGATGCGATTCATGGATGCCGGCCCGCGCCACGTTGGCGGCATCGAATGCTTCGTCTCGCGCTCCGGCTATACCGGGGAAGACGGCTTTGAGATTTCCGTCCCTGCCGAGGCGGCCGAGCGGCTTGCCAGGGACCTGCTTGACGATGGCGACGTGCTGCCGGTCGGACTGGGCGCGCGCGATAGTCTCAGGCTGGAGGCCGGGCTTTGCCTGTATGGCCATGATATCGATACCTCGACGACGCCGGTCGAGGGCGCGCTGGAATGGTCGATCCAGAAGAGCCGCCGCAAGGGCGGCGCGCGTCCCGGTGGATTTCCCGGCTCGGATTTGATCCTGAGCCAGCTTGAAGCCGGCGCGCCACGCCGCCGCGTCGGCTTCAAGCCCGAAGGCCGCGCGCCCGTACGCGAAGCCGCAGCCTTATTCGCGGACGCTGCGTCATCTGAGCCGATCGGCGCGGTGACCTCGGGCGGCTTTGGTCCGAGCCTCAATGCGCCCGTGGCGATGGGGTACATACCCTCGCCACTGGCCGCGCCCGGCGCGCTCGTGTTCGCCGAACTGCGCGGCCAGCGCCTGCCGCTGCGGATATCGCCGATGCCCTTCGTTCCCAACACCTACAAACGCTGAACTCGCAAACGCTGAAGGATTGGTCATGACGACGCTTTACACCCCCGATCACGAATGGCTCCGCATCGAGGGCGATGTCGCCACCATCGGCGTCACCGACTATGCACAGTCGCAGCTCGGCGACGTCGTGTTCGTTGAATTGCCCAAGGTCGGCCGCAGCCTGAAGAAGGCGGAGGCCGCCGCCGTGGTCGAATCCGTCAAGGCCGCATCCGATGTCCACGCGCCGATTTCGGGCGAAGTAACGGAGGTCAACGACGCATTGGCGGCCGAACCCGCGCTGGTCAATTCCGATGCCGCCGGCAAGGCTTGGTTCTTCAAGGTGAAGATCGCGGACAAAGCCGAACTCGGCGGCATGATGGATGAGGCCGCGTACAAGAAGCACGTCGCGTGAGCGAACGCATGAAGGTTCGATTTGAATGCCGCGATCCGCATTTCTTCTCGTCATGCCCGGCCCTGTGCCGGGCATCCACGCCTTTCTTCTTTCGTTTCAAAGACGTGGATGGCCGGGACGAGCCCGGCCATGACGAATCGATGCAATTCGACGCGATAAGGAAAAAGCCATGACCGCGCACCACAAACCCGCCGTTGAGCCCGCCACCACCTTCGTGCGCCGCCATATCGGCCCCTCCCCGCGCGACATCTCCGCGATGCTTGAGACAGTAGGTGCCTCAAGCCTCAAGGCGCTGATGGCCGAAACGCTGCCGCAGCCGATCCGGCAGAAGGCGCCGCTCGACCTCGGTAATCCCTTCAGCGAAACCGAAGCGCTTGTGCATATGCGCGATCTGGCGTCGAAAAATCAGGTCTTCACCTCGCTGATCGGCCAAGGTTATTCCGGCACGATTTTGCCGGCGGTGATCCAGCGCAACATCCTGGAGAATCCGGCCTGGTACACGGCCTATACGCCTTATCAGCCGGAGATCAGCCAGGGCCGGCTGGAAGCCTTGTTCAACTTCCAAACCATGATCTGCGATCTCACCGGCCTTGATGTCGCCAACGCCTCGCTACTCGATGAGGCGACTGCGGCGGCCGAAGCGATGGCGCTGGCGGAGCGCGCGGCCCACGCCAAGACGAGGTCGTTCTTCGTCGACGCCGAGGTGCATCCGCAGACGCTGGCCGTATTGCGCACCCGCGCCGAGCCGCTGGGATGGAATCTGATTGTCGGCGATCCATTCACCGATCTGGATCGCGCTGAGATCTTCGGCGGATTGCTGCAATATCCGGGCACGTCAGGCGCGGTGCGCGACCTGCGGCCGGCGATCGCCGCGCTGCACGCCAAAGGCGCGCTCGCCATCGTCGCCGCCGACCTCTTGAGCCTGACGCTATTGGCCTCGCCGGGCGAACTCGGCGCCGACATCGCGATCGGATCGGCACAACGCTTCGGCGTTCCGATCGGGTATGGCGGACCGCATGCGGCCTATATGGCGGTGCGCGACGCGCTGAAACGCTCACTGCCGGGGCGGATCGTGGGCCTGTCGATCGATTCACGAAAACAGCCGGCCTATCGGCTGGCCTTGCAGACCCGCGAGCAGCACATCCGCCGCGAGAAAGCGACGTCCAACATCTGCACCGCGCAGGTGCTGCTGGCGATTATCGCCTCGATGTACGCGGTCTATCACGGGCCGGAAGGATTGATCCACATCGCGCGAACCGTGCATCGCCGCACCGCTGTGCTGGCGGCGGGATTGCGCAAGCTTGGCTTCGCGCCGCGGTCGGAAGCATTTTTTGACACCGTGACGCTAAACGCGGGCGGCAAGCAAGACGAGATCGTCGGCCGCGCGCGTGCCGAACGAATCAACCTGCGGATCGATCAGGGCATGCTCGGCATCGCGCTCGACGAGACCACGACACCGGCCATTGTGGAAGCCGTGTGGCGCGCCTTCGGCGGCAAGTTTGCCTATACGGAGGTCGAGGCCGTGACCGGTGAGGCGCTGCCTGCGGAACTCAAGCGCGGGACCGCCTTCCTCACCCATCCGGTATTTCACGCCCATCGCTCCGAGACTGAACTTCTGCGCTATATGCGCAAGCTGAGTGATCGCGATCTCGCACTCGACCGCGCGATGATTCCGCTCGGCTCCTGCACCATGAAGCTCAACGCGACATCGGAAATGATCCCGCTGACCTGGCCCGAATTCGCCCATCTGCACCCGTTCGCGCCGCGCGAACAGGCAGCCGGCTATCACGCGCTGTTTGCGCGGCTGGAGCAATGGCTATGCGACATCACCGGCTATGATGCGATTTCGCTGCAGCCGAATTCCGGCGCGCAGGGCGAATATGCCGGCCTACTTGCGATCCGCAGCTATCACGCTGCGCGCCATGAGCCGCATCGCAAGGTCTGCCTGATCCCCTCCTCGGCGCACGGCACCAATCCGGCCTCGGCCAGCATGGCCGGCATGGCGGTCGTGGTGGTGGCGTGTGACGCGCGCGGCGATGTCGACGTCGATGATTTGCGCGCCAAGGCGGCAACGCATTCGAGTGATCTCGCCGCCATCATGATCACCTATCCCTCGACTCACGGCGTGTTCGAGGAACACATCCGTGAAATCTGCGACATCGTGCACGGCCATGGCGGCCAGGTCTATCTCGATGGCGCCAACTTGAATGCGCAAGTCGGACTATCGCGGCCCGGCGATTACGGCGCCGATGTCAGCCATCTCAACCTTCACAAGACGTTCTGCATTCCGCACGGCGGCGGCGGCCCCGGCATGGGACCGATCGGCGTCAAGGCCCATCTGGCGCCATTCCTGCCGGGACATCCCGCGGCCGGCGGCCAAACGCCGGTTGGTCCGGTTTCGGCCGCCCCCTACGGTTCGGCGTCGATCCTGACGATTTCGTATATCTATATTCTGATGATGGGGGGCGAAGGTCTTACGCGCGCTACCGAAATCGCGATCCTCAACGCCAATTACATCGCGGCCAGGCTCGACCCGCATTTCCCGGTGCTTTACCGAAATGCCAAGGGGCGCGTCGCGCACGAATGCATCGTCGATCCGCGCCCGCTGAAGGCGTCAAGCGGCGTCACCGTCGACGATATCGCCAAACGGCTGATCGATTACGGCTTCCATGCGCCGACCATGAGCTTTCCGGTACCGGGCACGCTGATGATCGAGCCGACGGAATCCGAATCCAGGGCCGAGCTCGATCGCTTCTGCGACGCGATGATCGCGATCCGGCGCGAAATCGCCGAGATCGAGAACGGACGCTGGAAGGTCGAGGCCTCACCCTTGCGCCACGCGCCGCACACGGTGCACGACATCGCCGATGATGCGTGGCAACGGCCCTACAGCCGCGCCGAGGGCTGTTTCCCCGATGGTACTTCGCGAACGGACAAATACTGGTGCCCGGTGGGGCGGGTCGACAACGTCTATGGCGACCGCAATCTGGTGTGTTCGTGCCCGCCCGTCAGTGAGTACGCGGAGGCGGCGGAGTGACGCGATAGCGTCATTCCGGGGCGCGTCGAAGACGCGAACCCGGAATCTCGAAATTACCTTGGGAATTTGAATTACCATCGAGATTCCGGATCAGTCCGCTTTCGCGGACTGTCCGGAATGACGGCGCGCCATCAATCCTCCGCCGCCTCCGGCTCGTCGCCATCAGCGTCGCGCTCGGGGGTGCCGGCGAGGATCTGTTCGGCGATCAGGCCGGAATTCTGGCGGATCGCGGCCTCGATCTTCGCGGTCATGTCGGGATTGGCCTTGAGGAACGCTTTCGAGTTCTCGCGGCCCTGGCCGAGCCGCTGGCTGTCGTAAGAGAACCAGGCGCCGGACTTCTCGACGATGCCGGCCTTGACGCCGAGGTCGAGGATTTCGCCCATCTTGGAGACGCCCTCGCCGTACATGATGTCGAATTCGACCTGCTTGAACGGCGGCGCCAGCTTGTTCTTCACGACCTTGACGCGGGTGGTG
>DASQOU010000230.1:0-6782 GCA_035644295.1 Bradyrhizobium sp. | reverse complement strand
GGATCGGTGAGACGCGGGATGATGTCGAGGAATTCGAACACCGAGCCGGGCCAGCCGTGCAGCAACAGCAGCGGCATCGGGCTAGGGCCGACGCCCGGCACATGCAGGTAATGCAGATCAATGCCGTCAAGTGGAACGCGGAATTGTGGAAACGCATTCAACGCTGCTTCCTCTGCCCTCCAGTCAAAGCTGCTGCGCCAATATTCCACGAGCCCGCGCAGATAGGCGACATCGGTGCCATAGGCCCATGGCTCGCCGGGCGCCTGGTCGGGAAAGCGTGAACGTGCCAGGCGATCGCGCAAATCCGCGATATCGGCGTCCGGGATCCGAAGGGTAAACGGCGTGGGTTTGATCATGAATCTGCTCGGCGGGTTGGAGAAAGCGGCGGCGAAGCCGGATGGTCGATGGGGTGCGCGTCACGCCTCACGTCACGCCTCCCGGCGCCGTTGCGCCTTGCGGACATACATCGCGCAATCGGCTTCTTCCAGCACCCGGCCCGCGTCGGAATGCGGCCCCAACGCGACAACGCCCGCGGAAGCACCCGCGGTGACGGTTTGGCCTCGGAATACAAAGCTGAGGCCGTCGATATCCTTCTCCAACATTGCCGCCTTGGCGTGCGCATCGGCCTCGGTGAGATTCCACAACAGCAGCGCAAACTCATCACCGCCCAGCCGTCCGATCACATCGGAGGAGCGGATCTGACGTCCAAGTACGGACACGATGGCCTTGAGTACCTGGTCGCCGGCCGCATGCCCGAAAGTATCGTTGATCGGCTTGAGGCGATCAACGTCGAGCATGATCAGCGCGCCACTGCCATGATAGCGCTTGATGTAGGCGATCGCGCGGCTGAGCTCACGCTCAAAGCCACGCCGGTTAGGAATTTCCAGCAGGAAATCGGTGTCGGCCGAGGCTTGCAGCTGTTCGATGCGTGCTGCCGCCTGCGCCAACGCTGTCCTGAGCCGGCGAATCTCTGCTTTGCCGTCACCGGACGCCTCCGGCGACGGCCGGGGCACCGACGTGGCCGAGGGCCGTTGCGACGCAGGTTTGCGATTTGCCGCGTCGCCCTGGCGACGTTTCGCAGCGCGCGGTGCCGGCGTCCTGGTTTTCTTCTTCATGAGTCTCTCTGGGGCCTGATCCGGCTTCGAATCAAACCCTTCGCCCATCTTTTTGCTGGCGCATGAACATTTTCGAAAGCCGGCGTCCGCGCTTTGCGTTAACGCGACACTTGGGCTTGGGATCATGCTCTAAGAAGGCTTGCCGGTCCTTACCAAGACAGGATAGTCCATTCCGAGCCCCTTGCCACGCCTTGCCGAAGCCAGGGCCGATCTTATAATCCGGCCTATGTTTTTGGATTCCCGAAAAGAATTGATCGCATGCGCGCTCCGATAGCCATCATCATGGGAAGCCAGTCGGACTGGGACACCATGCGCCACGCCGCCGAAACCCTGGATGTGCTCGGCATCGGCAGCGAAAACCACATCGTCTCCGCCCATCGCACCCCAGACCGGCTGTTCGCCTTTGCCAAGGGCGCGAAGGCGGCCGGCTTCAAGATCATCATCGCCGGTGCCGGAGGTGCCGCGCACCTGCCCGGCATGACCGCGTCGCTGACGGAACTTCCGGTCTTTGGCGTCCCCATTGATTCGAAGGCGCTGTCGGGCATGGATTCGCTCTATTCCATCGTGCAGATGCCCGCCGGCGTGCCGGTCGGAACACTGGCGATCGGCAAGCCCGGCGCCATCAACGCGGCGCTCCTTGCCGCGAGCGTGCTGGCGCTGAACGACAAGGCGCTGTCGGAAAGATTGGCCATTTGGCGCAAGCAGCAGACCGAGGCGGTAGCCGAGCGTCCGGAGGGATCTGCGTGACGGCGGCAAATCAGGTGAAGCTGAAGCCCGGCGACACCATCGGAATTCTCGGCGGCGGACAACTGGGCCGGATGCTGGCGATGGCCGCGGCACGTCTTGGCCTGCGATGCCAGGTGTTTTCACCGGACCCGGATTCGCCGGCATTCGATGTCGTGCTGAATGCGACCTGCGCCGAATATGCCGATGTCGAGGCGCTCGAATTGTTCGCCAACGATGTCGACGTCATCACCTATGAATTCGAGAACGTGCCGGCAGCCTCGGCCATGATCCTGGCGGCACGCCGTCCCGTACTGCCCGATCAGGTGATCCTGGAAACCACGCAGGATCGGCTCATCGAGAAGGATTTTGTAAAACGGCTGGGCATCGGAACCGCCGATTATGCCGAAGTGTCCTCGGCCGCCGATCTGCGTGCCGCGATCGGGAAAATCGGCCTCCCCGCCGTGCTCAAGACCCGCCGCTTCGGTTATGACGGCAAAGGCCAGGCGATCATCCGCGCCGGCGACGATCCGGACCAGATCTGGCAGGATCTTGCCACCAGATCCGCGATCCTCGAGGCCTTCGTTCAGTTCGAGCGCGAGATCTCGGTGATTGCCGCGCGCTCGGCCGACGGCCAGGTCGAATGCTTCGACGTCACTGAAAATGAACACAGTGACCACATCCTGAAAATCTCGCGTGCGCCGGCCGCGATCCCCGACACGCTGGCGGCGCAGGCGCGCACCGTGGCGCAGCGGATCGCCACTGCGCTGAACTATGTCGGCGTGCTCGCAGTCGAGATGTTCGTGGTGCAGGGTGACGGCGGGCCGAAGGTGCTGGTCAACGAGATCGCCCCGCGGGTCCATAATTCCGGGCACTGGACGCTGGACGGTGCGTCGATCTCGCAGTTCGAGCAGCACATCCGCGCCATCGCCGGATGGCCGCTCGGCAAACCCGTCCGCCACGGCCCGGTGACCATGACCAACCTGATCGGCGACGAAATCCTCGACTACGAGCAATGGCTGACGGAACCGGGCGCCACCATCCACCTTTACGGCAAGGGCGCGCCGCGGCCGGGCCGCAAGATGGGGCATGTGACCCAGGTCCACGAAACCAAGTCCACCTGACCCAGATCACGTCACCGAGGTCGTGGTGCCGCCAAAACCGCCTGATCGGGACCCTGAGACGGGATTTGGCCGCTTTCGGCCTAACGATTAACGTTTCGGCCGGTGGACATTGCAGGCTTTGTCTGATACATCCGCGCGCTCAAGGTCGAGAGCTCGGCCCTTTGCCGGCCCTTTGACTTTACCAGAATCCAATCCGATCAATTGAAAGAGGATGCCGCGTGCAGGTTCTCGTTCGCGATAACAATGTCGATCAAGCCCTCAAGGCGCTGAAGAAGAAGATGCAGCGCGAGGGTATCTTCCGCGAGATGAAGCTCCGCGGCCATTATGAGAAGCCCTCCGAGAAGAAAGCCCGTGAGAAGGCCGAAGCCGTGCGCCGCGCGCGCAAGCTCGCCCGCAAGAAGTTGCAGCGGGAAGGCCTGTTGCCGATGAAGCCGAAGCCGGTATTCGGCGCAGGCCCTGGCGCAGAGCGCGGCGGTCCCGGTGGCGGCCGTGGTGGTCCCGGTTCGGGACTGCGTGGGTCGCGCTGATCGGCCGACTTGCTGGATTTGAATCCGATGACGCGGGCCTTTGCGCCCGCGTCGTTGTTTTTAGGGCTAGGTTCTTGAGGCGATTGCTTCGGCGCAACAAAGAAAATCCAAGCGCGCCGGACCCAGCAAGGCGCCATTGCCAGCAATAGAATTTGATCGATGCATTTCGCGGCGCGGCAGGCTACCAGTACCGCGTAGGCGCGTGAGCATTCTTCCATTATGGCCAGCCCGGTTTCTGATGTCTTTGCCAGCGCTTTGCGGCTTGGCTCGCGCGCATCGGCGGCAACCGCATTGATCGCCATCGTGCTCGGCGGCTGTTCGATCACGCTGGGATCGCTGACGCCCTCGGCCGATCGGGAGGAACCGCCGCTGTCGGCCGCCGCCTCGAACAACATTGCTTTGCTCACCGAGACCGTCAAGAACAACCCCAACGATCCGCAGGCCTACAACACGCGCGGCGCGGTGCTGGCGCAGGCCGGAAAGACCGAAGCGGCGCTTGTCGATTTCAACAAGGCGATCAGCCTCGATCCCAATTACGGTCAGGCATTCGCCAACCGCGGCCTGATCTATCGCAAGACCAAGCGGCTCGACCAGGCGATGTCTGATTACGAGCGGGCGCTGGCGCTCGATCCCAATTACGCGCCGGCCTGGCTTGGCCGCGGCATGGTTTACAAGGCGCGGAACCAGCCGCGGGAAGCGCTTGAGGATTTCAACAAGGCGATCAGCCTTCGTCCCGATAACGCCGAGGCGTATTACAATCGCGGCCTGCTCCACCAAAGCGAGAAGCAGCACCAATTCGCGGTCGACGATTTCACGGCGGCGAGTGGTCTGATGCCGCAACAGGCCGAACCGCTGCTCGGCCGCGCGCTCAGCAACCTCGCTCTGGACAAGGCCAAAGAGGCGGCCGCCGATCTCGACGAGGCGGTGCAGGCCGATCCGCAGAACGCGCAAATCTGGATAACCCGGGGCCTTGCCTATGAGCGTCTCGGTGACAAGACCAAGGCTGCCGGCTCCTACGCCCGCGCCATCAATCTGCGCCCGAAGGACGAAGCGGCGCGAACTGGTTTTGCCCGCGTCGGCGGCAAGCCGGGCCAGAGCTACGATACGTTCTGAAAGCTTTCACGCAAAAGCCGGCCCCGGACTTGATCCGGAGCGGGCGATGGTTCGCGCGAACCCTGCTATTTCGGTATCACAGAGTGGAACACCGACTTCGCCGCCGACAGCATGTCTTCGGCAACGGATCGGCGTCCGTGGGGTTGGGAATCCACCGCGTCAGCCCGCAGATCGAGCGGCCCCGGGTCCGGAATATCGGCCGGCGGCGTCGGACGATGCGGGTCTTCCACCCGCGCCGTGGGCGGGTAAGCCGGCTTCGCCGCGGGCTCGGCCGGAGGCGTGGAGACAAGGATCGGCGGCGGCAGCGGCTGAACCGGCGGCGCCATGATCGGTGCCGGTGCGGGCGCGGCCACGACATGGGGTGCTTCCGGAACGCGGACGGTCTCTCGACCAGTTTCTCTGGGAGTTTCTCTTGCAGTTTCTTGGGCGCGCGGCGAAGCCTCGGGCGTGCTGCCGCGCAGGCGTTCGATCGCCGCACGCGCCAGATCGTTGGCATCCGGAGTGACCGCGGTTTCAGCCGGCGGAACGGTGTTTGGTTTGGCGATCACAGGCTCGGCGGGCGGCGCCGAAACCGTCGGGGGAGCGGTCCTGGCGTTGGCCTTTTCGCGCGGCGTCGGCTGATGGCGGCGGGTCGGCTCCGCGGGCGGGCTCGGGGGAATGCTTGCAGTCTCGGCCGGCTTGTCTGCCTTGTCGGCCGGCTTCTCCACGGGCTTTTCGGCGGCCGATTTGTCGATAATGGCCTTCTCGGAGATGCCCTTGGCCCTTACCCCGGGCTCGGGGATGTTGCCTAGGTCGGCGGATTTCTCGGCCGGCTTGGCGGCGCCCCTGGAATTGGCCTTCTTCGAATCGGCCGACGACACCGCGGCAGCGGTGGCCGAAGCGTCCGCACCGGGCTTGATGTTGATGTAATGATTGACGATATAGGCGCCGATGATGGTCGCAATCACCGACGGCAAGATGTCCATCGCAAATTTTGAGACCAATTTCAGCATGCCGACCACTCCCGCGCAGGGTCTGATGCCGGAAGTTTGAGGCAGATCGGTGGCAATTCGGTAAACGGCGGGGTTATGGCTTCAACTCCACTTCCAGGAATACGATTTCGCTGGCGCTTTCGTTAAGCACGTCGTGTTCCACCCCAGCCTTCCGGAAATAGGACTTGCCCGGCCCGAGCTGCGCCTTGGAGCGCTCCCCGTTGGGCGCCACGATGGTCATTTCACCAGCGGTGACGGGAACGATGACGTAGTCCATCTCATGAATGTGATGCCCGGTGGCGCTGCCCGGCGCCAGCCGCCATTCGGTGACGCGGACCTCGGGCGTGTCGACCTGAACGTCGGATTTGGCGCTGATCATTGTGGGCCTTCTCCCGCCGGTCAGGGCACGAACACCAGAAATACAAATACCCCAAATACCACGAGGTGAACCAGCCCGAAAAGGATGTTGGTGCGCCCGGTGCCAAACGTCAGCATGCCCAGGACGAATGTCAACGCCAACAGCACCATATCCCGAGCGGGAAGCCCAAGCACCAGCTGCTTGTCCAGCGCGTAAGCGGCCACCGCGACCGCTGGGATCGTCAACCCGATGGTGGCGAGCGAGGAGCCGAGCGCGAGGTTGATGCTCTTCTGCAGATCGTTCTTGTGCGCGGCACCCACCGCCGCGACACTCTCCGGCAGCAGGATCAGGAACGCCACCAGAATGCCGGCAAAGGCCGGCGGCGCGCCGATCAGCTCAGCACCGGCATCGACCACCTGCGAAAACTTCTTTGCCAGCAGCACCACGGCCAACAGCGAAACCAGCAGCAACATGATGCTGAGGAGCATGGTCCGGTTCGAAGGATGCGCTCCGTCATCCACGGCGCCGCTCAATTCGCGGACGAAATAATTCCGGTGCCTGACGGTTTGGGTATAGAGAAACACGCCATAGAGCAGGATGGTGACGACACTGACGAAGCCGAGTTGGCCCGCCGAATAGACCGGCCCCGGCGTCGTCAGCGTATAATTCGGAAGGATCAGCGTGATCGTCGCCAGAACCGCCAGAACGCTGAGATAAAGGTTGGATCCGCTCACCTGAACATCCTGCTCGCGGTAACGCAGACCGCCGGCCAGGATACAGATGCCGACCAGACCGTTGCAGACGATCATCACCACCGCAAACACGGTATCGCGCGCCAGCGTCGTCACCGT
>DASQOU010000229.1:0-2329 GCA_035644295.1 Bradyrhizobium sp. | reverse complement strand
GGTCACCGCCTGGATCATTTTCGAGCCATGCTTGATCATGCCGGCTTCTTCATAGGCTTTGCCGACCATGTAGCCGGTGGTGTTGTTGAGATAGAGCAGCGGCGTGCGCGACTGGCAGCAGGCCTGAATGAAATGCGTCGCCTTGTTGGTGCCATCCGGATCGAGCGGACCGTTGTTGGTGATGATGCCGATCGCCTGGCCTTCGATGCGGGCGTGCCCGCACACGGTGGCGGGACCGTAATTGGCGCCGAACTCGGTGAAATCGGAATCGTCTATGATCCGCGCGATCACCTGGCGCATGTCGACCGGCCGCTTGTGATCCATCGGCATGATGCCGAGCAATTCCTCGGGATCATGACGCGGCGGGCGATGCGACGTTTCACCTGTGCTCGGCCGGTCCCATTCCAGATTGGCCAAAATGTCGCGCGCGATGCACAGCGCATCGCGGTCGTCCTCGGCGAGATAGTCGCCGAGCCCGGAAATGCTGGTGTGCATCTCGGCGCCGCCGAGTTCTTCTTCGGTGGCGATTTCGCCGGTCGCGGCCTTCAACAGCGGCGGTCCCGCAAGAAAGGCGCGGGTCCGGCCACGCACCATGACGATGTAATCGGATAGCCCGGTCTGGTAGGCGCCGCCTGCCGTCGACGATCCATGGGTCACCGTGACGACAGGCAATCCGGCCGCCGACAGCAGCGCCAGATTGCGAAAGATGTTGCCACCACGCACGAAATCCTCGACCCGGTAGCGCAACAGATTGGCGCCGGCGCTTTCGACCAGCTGCACATAGGGCAGCTTGTTCTCGAGCGCCAGTTCCTGTACCCGCAGTGTCTTGTCGAGGCCGTAAGGCTGCAGCGCGCCGGCATCGATGCCGGAATCATTGGCGCTGACCATGCAGCGGACGCCGGACACAAATCCAATGCCGGCGATCAATCCGCCGCCGGGGACGCTCTTGTCGGCGTCGGGAACGTCGAACATGTAACCGGCCAGCGTCGACAATTCGATGAAGGGTGAGCCAGGATCGAGCACCAGCGCCACGCGCTCACGCGGCAGCAATTGCCCGCGCTTGTGGAAACGATCCTTGGCGGCGGCGGATGCCGCGCGCGCCCGTTGTTCCAGGCCGCGCATCCGCGAAATCAACGCCAGCATGCCGGTGCGATTGGTTCTGAAGGAGTCGCTGCCTGGGGCGATCGTCGTTTCAATGATTGCCATGAACCTATCCTACTCGTCATTCCGGGATGCGCCGTGAGGCGCAGGCCCGGAATCCATAACCACGATCGGGAGTATGGATTCCGGGTTCGCGCTACGCGCGCCCCGGAATGACAACTCAATGCCTGATTCCAAAAATCTGCCGTGCTTCCGCGGGGCTCGCGATCTCGCGGCCGGCGCGGCGGGCGCAGGCGGCGATGGTCTCGATCAACTGGCCGTTCGATGTCACCTTGGCGCCATCGGGCTGATAGAACGTATCTTCGAGCCCGGTGCGCAGGTGACCGCCGAGCTCGGCGCAGCGCTGATGCAGCGGCCAGATCTCCGCCCGACCGATCGCGGTGACCTGCCAATGGGCTTCCGGCAATTTCAGCCTCAACAGGATCGGCAGCAATTCCGGATCGGCCGGCATGCCGGAGGCGACACCCATGACGAAATTGTATTCCAGCGGACCGGAATACATCCCGGTCTGCCGGTACATTCCGACGCAACGCACGATACCGACGTCGAAGCATTCGAACTCAGGAATCGTCTGCGCAACCTTCATGACGTCGAGATAGTCCTGTACCTTCTCGACCGCGTTATCGAACATCATCGGCGGCCACGCCCAGGTGTTGTCGCTCTTCACCTTGAGGTAATTCAACGAGCCGGCGTTGCAGGCCGCCATCTCAGGCCTGGTCTCGCGCACGCAATCCAGCGCGCCGGAATAATTCGGACCCGAAGTGCCCGTGGTGTGATTGATGATGACGCCCGGGCAGGCCTCGCGGATCGCATGCTGGATCTCGCGGGATACGCTGACCTCCCACGACGGTAGATGTCCCTGGTTCGGCGCCTGCTGGCGCAGATGGATATGCATCACGCTGGCGCCGGCGTTGAAGGCCGCCCTGGCCTCACGCGCCATTTCCTCCGGGGTTACCGGAACATGATGCTGTTTCGGGTCGGTCAGCACGCCGTTCAGCGCGCAGGTGATGACAGCCTTGTCGCTCATGGATCAGCTTTCAATCGGTTCAGGTCTTCGGGTGCGCTCGCAATGTTCGCGGCGGATCATGCGTCCCGCGCCGTCCGGCTTTCTTGCGTCCACGCGCTATCGCCGGTTCCAACCGCCGTCAGGCCCGTCCCTGGCGGTTGG
>DASQOU010000228.1:0-2160 GCA_035644295.1 Bradyrhizobium sp. | reverse complement strand
CAAGATCGCGCGCCCAGATGATGGAGACGTCGCACCATGGCGCGTTACCGATCCAGCGCTTCTGTCCATTGAGAATCCAGGTATCGCCGTCCCGCTTGGCCGTTGTGGTCATACCGCCACTCGTTCCCGAACCGACCAGCGGCTCGGTCAACCCGAAACACCCGATCTTTTCCCCGCGCGCCATTGGCGGCAGCCATTTCTGCTTCTGCTCCTCGGATCCATCGAGATAGATCGAGCCCATCGCGAGGCCGCTATGTACGCCGAAGAACGTGCCGAACGACGCGTCGACGCGCGCCATTTCCATCGCGACGAAGCCGAACAGCTTCTGGCTGCCGCCCGGGCAGCCGTAACCCTCAAAGCCGAGCCCGCAGATGCCGAGCTCCTTGAACGATGGCAGCAGTTCGAACGGAAACGCATCATCGGACCAGTACTTGTTGATGATCGGCTGGACCTTGGTCTCCATATAGGTCCGCACCTTTTTGACGACCGCTTTCTCCTCAGGGGTGAGAAGCTCGATCAGCTGATAGAAGTCGCCGTTGGGTACGGGCACCGGCTTCGGCGCGGCGGTCTTGCTTGCGGCGGTTGCCGTGGGCATTTGAGACTCCTGATGCTGTGGTTTGAAAGCCGGGAAAAGTTGAAGGACGTATGATCGATTTCGCCGGTGCCGCCTGGTCTCAGGCCACCGGCGCCGTCAATTTGGCTTGGCTCGACTTGGCAACCTTGTTGCGCAGCTCGATCAGACCGAGCAGGACTTCGTCGCGCTCCGCCTCCAGCTGCTCGATGGTGCGCGATCCGGCCTCGGCATGGACGCTGTCGATGAGCTTCTTCTGCACTTCCGGCGTCAGCACCGGCGAGCCGAGGGTCTTCCACCAGGCCGTCATTGGGCCGGTGAACTGCTGGAAGAAGTGCTCGATGCCGCCCGGACCGCCGCCGAGGTGGTTGAGCATCATGCCGCCCATAACGCCCCAGCGCAGGCCCGGCCCCCAGGAGAGAGCCGTATCGACATCGGCGGCGCTCACGACGCCCTCCGCAACGAGGTAATAGACCTCGCGGCTCAGCGCCGCCTGCAGACGGTTGGCGACATGCCCCGGCATTTCCTTGTTGAGGCGCACCGTCCGCTGCCCGATCGACGTGTAGAATTCCGCTGCGCGCCGGATTGTCGCTTCCGAGGTCTTTGCCCCGCCGACGATCTCCGTCAGCGGGATCAAGTGGGGCGGATTGAACGGATGGGCAATGACACAGCGCTCCGGATGGGACGCGGCGCCCTTCTGGATTTCGCTCATGGTGAGCCCCGACGAGCTCGATGCGATGATCACGTCGGGGGGCAGCAGCTGGTCCAGCTGCCCATAGAGCTTCTGCTTGAAATCGATCCGCTCGGGCCCGTTCTCCTGGACGAGGTCGGCGCCGGCGAGCGCCTGCGCGATGTCAGCCGTGAAGGTCAGGTTCGACTGCGACGCTCCGGGCGACAGGCCCAATCGTTTGAGCGCCGGCCAGGCGGTCTCGACGAACTTCCTCAGCGCGGCTTCTGCGTTCGGCGCGATGTCGGTTGCGACCACCTGCAGTCCCTTGGCAAGAAATAGCGAACTCCAGCTCGCACCGATCACGCCAGTGCCGATGATGGCGATGCGGCGAATGGGCTTGGTATCGGTCATGTCAATTCTCCGATGCGTTTGTTAGATTTCGGCGTAGGCGATGCCGGTGAGATTGCCCTGGGCGAAGAGGAAATTTCGTTCACCGGATCCGTCGAGCCGTGCTGAGTAAATCGAGCCGGCGAAATCCGTCACGAACATGCGGTCGTTTGGAATATCGAGCGCGATACCGATCCCCTCCATGAGATGGGTCACCACGATCTCTGGCTCGGCAGGCTTGTTGTCGATCGAGGCCCGGTTCACCGTGTTGCCGCGCGGAGGGTCACCGCGGTCGGTCCAGTAGAGAATACGGTTCTTGTGGTCGAGCTCGAGATCGATCGGCTCCGGCAGAGCGTCGTAGAAGATCTCAACGTCGGATCTGTTCGCCGCAGTTTGGCCGGCGGGAATTTCGACATTGGCACGAAAGAGACGGCCGAGCCCGGCATTGTCTGGGCCTTTTTGCGTCCAGTAGATATGTCCGAATTTCGGGTCGATCGTCAGCCCAACGCACCATCGCGTCTGATCCCGGCTA
>DASQOU010000227.1:0-7979 GCA_035644295.1 Bradyrhizobium sp. | reverse complement strand
GCCACCGAGCCTGACAGCATCGGGTCGGTCGCGGCGCGGGTGGTGAGGGTTTCACGAACGGCCTCGCGCAGATGCGATATCTCGGCGAACAATTCCGGGCTTGGCTGATTGATGTAACGATGGATCAGGTTCTGCAGGTGGCCGGTCTCGCTCTCGAGCCGTGCCAGCACCTTGTCGGACTCTCGCACCTGCCGCACGTCGTCCGACGCCGAGCCGAGCACCTGGACGCCGTTCCATATCAGCGCGACCAGCACCACCACGACCGCCGAGTTCAGCGCCGCGATCGACAGGATACGCCAGCGGATCGGCACCGCGCGGACGAGGCCGACGAGGCGCAAATGACCCCGCGCGGCCAGGCTCGCCGGCCCTTCAGCATCGTCGCGCTGGCGAGCTCCAAAGGCCAATTCAATCCACCTTGCGAATTTGTTCGATCAGCCGCGCGGCTGCAGGATCTCGTTGCATTTTTGTGTAGATCGGCGCCATCGCCGCTTCGAAAGGCTTGCGGTCGATTTCGGTTACGATCGTCACGCCCGCGCCTTCCGCGTGCCGGCGCGATTGCGCCTCAAGATCTTTCCACCGCTCGCGCATGAAGCGGCTCGATTGCAGCGCGGCCTCGCGAAATAACGTTCGGTCTTCGGCCGACAAGCTCTCCCAGGCCTTCCGCGACATGATGAGCACTTCCGGGCTCATGGTGTGCTCTGTGAGGGTATAATAACCGGCATATTTGTAATGGTCGGTGGTGACAAAGGACGGCCAGTTGTTCTCCGCGCCGTCGATCAGCTTTGTGGCAAGGCCGGTGCGAACCTGCCCATAGGGCAGCTCGATCGGCTCCGCGCCGAGCGCCCTGATCATGTCGGACATCAATTCAGATTGCTGCACGCGAAGCCGCAGGCCTTTCATGTCGGCGATCGAGCGGACCGGCCTGACACTGTTGTAGACCGACCGGGCGCCGGAATCGTAGAACGCGAGACCGACAAATCCAAGGGGCTCGAAACTACCCAGGATTTCGTTGCCGATCGGGCCATCCAGTACCTTCTGCAAATGCTCGATGGAGCGAAACAGAAACGGCATCGCCAGTACATTCATCGCCGGCACGAAGCTCCCGATCAGCGCCACGTTGATGCGATTGAGATCGATGGCGCCGACACGGGTCTGCTCGATGGTTTCTTTTTCCTCGCCGAGCTGGCGCGAATGAAAGACGCGGATCTGCAGCCGGCCGCCGCTCTTTTCCTCGATCAGGCGGCCCATGTAGCGCAGCGCCTGTACGGTCGGGTAATCCTCGCTCTGGGTATCGGCGGCGCGAAATTCCCGCGCCAAGGCATTCGTCGTGACTGCCGTCAGAGACAGCGCAACGACGATGGCGACGGTCCGCGAAATGTCGGCGCGGCTATACACAGGCACCTTGAGCCCCCCTGTGAAGATGTCGATGACTGGAAAAAAAGGTTCAATGAAAATTTAGCAGAATCTGCCGAGATATGGCTATCTTGCCGGCGCGGCGATTGCTGGCAATTGTGCGTTGCGAGCGACCTTTCGATTGAAACCGGCCGTGCGGGGTCTTAAGAGGGCACCTAACATTCTACGACCACCACCCCGGCGACGCTATCTGGATCGAGCGAGTCGCATTGAAGCCAATCGCCAATCATGCATTCGCTTCCGAGCCTGTCGAATTTTGAAACCTACCAAGCGTGGCGCGCCGACGCTTCGCAATACCTGCCGGTCGTACTCGATATCGCGCGCAGTCACGGAATGCCATATGCGGATCCGCACCTGTTCTCAACGGGCACCAATCTCGTCGTCGCTCTTGATCAAGGGTTGGTGCTGAAGATTTTCCCGCCGATATTACGCGATCAATTTATATCGGAGCGGACTTCGCTGTCGCAGCTTCGCGGGCGCATCAGCGTGCCAATCCCGGAAATCGTCATCGAGGGCGAGCGTGATCAGTGGCCGTATCTCGTGATCACACGCCTGCACGGAATCCTGGGTACGGAGGCGTGGCCCGCGTTGCCGGAGGATCAGAAAGAGCGCGTTCTCGGCGAAATCGGTGAGACCATTGCGGAAGTCCAGCGCGTCCCGCTTGGAGAGCTGTCCCGCATCGAACCGCGCTGGGACCAATTCATGCTCACGCAAATCGAGGGATGTCGCGCGCGGCACGCGCGTCTCGGATTGCCGCAAAGATATCTTGACGGGTTCGATGATATCTTGCGCGAAGTGGCAACCCTCATTCCAATGAACACACCGCCCGTGATCCTGACCGGTGAATACATTCCGGAAAACTTTCTGCTGAGCCGCGAAACCGGAGATTGGCACCTATCGGGACTCATCGACTTCGGCGACGTCTTGACCGGATGGGGCGAATACGACCTGCTTGGTCCGAGCGCCTTCATGACAGCGGGAATGCCGCGCCGCGTTCGGAGCCTGTTCCGTGGGTTCGGCTATTCGAACGCGGATATAAATTTCACATTGAAGCGCCGGCTAATGGCGCTGCTTCTACTGCATCGCGCCAGCGACCCGGTTCGGCACATTTGTATCGAGGGTTGGCAGCAAAAAGCCGGCGACTTGCTCGAATTGCAGGAATTGCTCTGGCCGATCTGACGGAATGTTTCGCCCAAGGAACGGGCGGCTAGAATATCTGCCTTTTCTATAGGCAAGACCATTCCTTTGTATGCAATGAGATTTCGGATTTACGGGCCGCCCATTGCGGGCTGAGGGTTGATTTCCGAAGCTAAGCCAGAGGCTTATCGTCCCGTTAGGCTTTCGTTAAGCTTTGGCACGAACCTTGCGATATTGCTCCAGGAGCCGATTTCCTCGTGCGTTGGAGCATCCGATGAAGCGCCGCGATTTTCTTAAATCCGTCTCTGGCATCGCCGCCGGCGCCGTGGTGCCGGCTCCCGCGATCTGGTCCTCCGCCAAGGCCGACGCCCGCTCCGAGACCCTGCTGGTCGTCACCGAAGGCGGTCCCAACAATCTCGATATCCATGGCGTCGGTACCAATCGTTCGGGCTACGAGGCGTCGTGGAATTGCTACGACCGCCTCATCACCCATGAAACCAGAACGCTGTCCGACGGCACGCTGTCTTACGATCGCGACAAGTTCAAACCCGAACTCGCCGAGGACATGAATGTCGGCGACATGTCGGTCACGTTCAAACTGAAGAAGAACGCGAAGTTTCACGACGGCACGCCGGTCACCGCCAAGGATGTCAAATGGTCGCTTGATCGCGCCGTGACGGTCGGCGGCTTCCCCACCGTGCAGATGAAGGCCGGCTCCCTGGTCGACAAGGAGCAGTTCGTCCTCGTTGACGACAACACCGTCCGTATCGATTTCGCCAAGAAAGACCGGCTGACGATCCCCGATCTCGCAGTGATCGTGCCGAGCATCTACAATTCCGAGCTTTTGAAAAAGAAGGCCACGGAAAAAGACCCGTGGGCTCTCGATTACACCAAGAGCAACACCGCCGGCAGCGGCGCCTACAAGGTGACGAGCTGGAAGCCTGGCGTCGAAGTAGTCTATGAGCGCCACGAGGACTGGGTGGGCGGCAAGTTACCCCAGCTCAAGAAAGTCATCTGGCGCACCGTTCCCTCGCAAGGCAATCGCCGCGCCTTGATGGAGCGCGGCGATGCCGACATCTCCTTCGACCTGTCGAGCAAGGACACCTCGGAGATGAAGCGGAGCGGCAAGCTTGTCATCATCTCCCATCCGATCGGCAACGGCATGTACTCGGTCGAAATGAACGTGAAGAATCCACCGTTCGATAATCCCAAGGTTCGCCAGGCGGTGGCTTATGCGCTGCCCTATCAGAAGATCATGGACGCGGCGATGTTCGGCCTCGCCAATCCACTGTTCGGCGGTCCGTCGAACAACGTCACCGATATCGCCTGGCCGGCCAGGACCGGCTACGTCACTGACATGGCCAAGGCCAAGGCGTTGATGGCCGAAAGCGGGGTGTCGGACATTGAAACCACCGTGTCCTTCGATCTCGGCGCAGGCGACGTCAGCGAACCGGTTGCCGTGCTGGTGCAGGAAAGCCTTGCGCAGATCGGCATCAAGACCGCGATCAACAAGGTGCCGGGCGCCAACTGGCGCAGCGAGATGGCCAAGAAGTCGATGCCGCTGATGCTCAACTTTTTCTCCGGCTGGCTGGACTATCCCGAATACTTCTTCTTCTGGTGCTATTCCGGCCAGAACGCCATCTTCAACACGCCAAGCTATGTGAACCCCGACATGGACGTGCTGATCGACGGCGCGCGCGCCGCCGCGGCGATCGGCGACAAGGAGAAATACGCGAGGGATGTCGAAGGCTTCATTTCCAAGGCCTACAACGAAGTACCGCGGATTCCGCTGTTTCAGCCTTTACTGAACGTGGCCATGCAGAAGAACATTTCTGGCTACGTCTACTGGTTCCACCGGCAACTCGACTACCGCTCCATCGTCAAGGCCTGAGGCGGACCGCAAGCTGCAGGCGCGCCCGCCGCGCATGGACCAACTAACAACGCCGCGAAATTGTGGGGCTAGACAACCATGGTGACGATCCTGAAGCGGTTGGTGACCGTCATCCCGACCTTGATCGGTGTCGTGATCGTCACTTTTCTGCTCACCCGCGTATTGCCGGGCGACCCCGCGGTCTATTTCGCGGGGCCTGCCGCTACGGCGCAATCGATTGCCGAAATCCGCAAATCGCTTGGGCTCGACCGGCCGCTGCCTGACCAGTTCGCCCGCTATGTCAATGATCTCGCCCACGGGAATTTCGGCAATTCGCTCTCGACGGGCCGTCCGGTGGCGACCGAAATCTCCAGCCGCCTGCCGGCGTCGGCGGAGCTCACGCTGACCGGATTGTTTCTTGCGATCGTCATCGCGGTGCCACTCGGCATTTTCGCTGCGGTAAAGCAAGGCTCGCTGATTGATCATCTATGTCGTATCGTCGCCACCGCCGGGGTTTCGCTGCCGGTATTCTTCACCGGACTTTTGTTGGTCTACATCTTCTATTTCAAGCTCGGCTGGTCGCCGGCGCCAATCGGCCGGCTCGATGCCTTCGCCACCGCGCCGCCTGACATCACCGGCTTCTATCTGATTGACAGCCTGATATCAGGCAATTTCGAGACCTTCCGCGCCGCGCTTAGCCAATTGATCCTGCCGGCGGTGACACTTGCGGTATTCTCGCTTGCGCCGATCACGCGCATGACTCGCGCCTCGATGCTGGCCGTTCTCTCGTCCGAGTTCATACGAACCGCGCGCGCCAGCGGGCTCGATGGCCGCACCGTGATCCTCACCTACGCATTTCGCAATGCGATGCTGCCGGTGGTGACGACCTTGGGCATGGTGTTCTCGTTCCTGCTCGGCGCCAATGTGCTGGTGGAAAAAGTGTTCGCCTGGCCGGGCATCGGCTCCTATGCGGTGGAAGCGCTGCTGCAATCGGATTTCGCGCCGGTGCAAGGTTTCGTGCTGACCATGGCGGTCCTCTATGTGGCGCTCAATCTCATGATCGACATGCTCTACGGCGTGATCGATCCCCGCGTGAGGCTTGAGGCATGACCGAAGCCAGTATGATGGTGGCGCCAGTCGTCGAGGTCCAGCCGAAGCCCCCCACCAACTCCATTTTCCGCCATGCCGTTTATGTGATCGCGGACAATCCGGTGACCGGATTGTCGTTCGCCCTGTTCGTCCTGATCGCGCTGTGCGCGCTGCTCGGTCCCACCATCGTGCCCTATGATCCGCTCGCCAGCGATACGTCGGCGACGTTGCAGTCGCCATCGCTGCGCCACTGGTTCGGCACGGATTTGTTGGGCCGCGATATTTTCAGCCGCGTGCTGGCCGCAACCCGCCTCGACTTCACGATCGCGATTGCCTCGGTGGCGCTGGTGCTCGTCATGGGTGGGCTTGCCGGAATATCCGCTGGCTTCTTCGGCGGATGGACCGACCGCATCGTCGGGCGCATCTCCGACACCATCATGGCGTTCCCGCTGTTCGTGCTGGCGATGGGTATCGTCGCAGCGCTCGGCAATACCGTGACCAATATCGTGATCGCGACTGCGATCATCAATTTTCCGCTCTACGTCCGTGTCGCGCGCGCCGAAGCCAATGTGCGGCGCGAGGCCGGCTTCGTGCAGGCGGCGCGATTGTCGGGAAACAGCGACGTGCGGATTTTGCTGGTGCATATCCTGCCGAACATCATGCCGATCATGATGGTGCAGATCTCGCTCACCATGGGGTACGCCATCCTCAACGCCGCCGGCCTGTCGTTCATCGGCCTCGGCGTCAAGCCGCCGACGCCGGAGTGGGGCATCATGGTCGCGGAAGGCGCGACCAACATCATCTCTGGCGAGTGGTGGGTGGCCTTCTTCCCGGGCGGCGCACTGATGATCGCGGTGTTCTGCTTCAACCTTTTGGGCGACGGCTTGCGCGATCTGGTCGATCCGCAGCGAAGGACGTAAGGCATGACCGCATCGCCGCTGCTCGATGTCAGCGATCTCACGGTGGAATTTGCCACCCGGCGCGGCATCGTCAAGGCGGTGCAGCATGTCAATATCGCCGTGGCAAAGGGCGAGACGCTCGGCATCGTCGGAGAATCCGGCTCGGGCAAATCGGTGACGTCCTATGCGGTGATGCGCATCCTCGATCGCGCCGGCAAAATCGCCGAAGGCTCGGTGATGTTCTCCGGCGTCGATGTCAAGGCGGCGAGCGAGGACCAGATGCGCGATCTGCGCGGTCGCGAAATGTCGATGATTTTCCAAAGCCCGCGCCTGGCGCTCAACCCGATCCGCAAGATCGGCCGTCAGATCGAGGACGTGCTGCTACAGCACGTCCAGGTCGACCGGGCGCAGGTCACCGATCGGGCGATCGCGGCGTTGGAGCAGGTCAAGATCGCCCGTCCCCGCGAGCGCTATCATGCTTATCCTTTCGAGCTGTCGGGCGGCATGTGCCAGCGGGTGGTGATCGCACTGGCGTTGGCCTGCAATCCGCAGCTTCTGATCGCCGACGAGCCGACCACCGGTCTCGACGTCACAACGCAGAAGGCGGTGATGGATCTGGTCGTCGAACTGACCAAGCGGCGGAGCATGTCGACGATTCTGATCACACATGATCTCGGATTGGCCGCGGCCTATTGCGATCGCGTCGTGGTGATGGAGAAGGGCCGCGTGGTCGAAACCGCGCTGTCGGCCAACATCTTTGCAAGGCCGGAGCACGCCTATACGAGGAAACTGATGCGCGCGACGCCCAGACTTGGCGTCTCCTTGCGTGACTTGCTGCCGGAGGAGGAGGTTTCTCTCACCTCTCCCCGCGCGCGGGGAGAGGTCGGATTGCGAAGCAATCCGGGTGAGGGGGACTCTCCACCAGTTGCGCTCGCTGAGAGAGCCCCCCCCGACCCTCTAAAAGCGGGCTTTGCTCGTCTCGACCCCGCAGGCGGGGAGAGGGAGAGGGGCGCCGGGGGTGACGGCTCAACAAGCGGCAATACAAAACCCCTTCTCCTCGTGGAAAAACTCGTCAAGGAATATCCGCGTCAGGGCGCAACAACGACGTTGGCCAAATTGTTTTCACGAAAGCCCCCGGCCGAGCCCGACATGTTTCGTGCGGTCGACGGCATCAGTTTTGCCGTGGGTCACGGCGAGAGTGTCGGCCTGGTCGGCGAATCCGGCTGCGGCAAATCCACCACCTCGATGATGGTGATGCGGCTGTTGGACCAGACCTCGGGCCGCATCATGTTCGACGGCGACGAGATCGGCGCCATCTTGCCCAATGCCTTCGCGCGGTTGCCGCTGCGCAAAAGCATCCAGATGGTGTTTCAGGATCCGACCGACAGCCTCAATCCGCGCTTTACGGCCGCGCGTGCGATCGCCGATCCGCTTCCGCAGCTTGGCGGCATCAGGGGGCGCGAGGCGCTACGCGCCCGCTGCGAGGAGCTGGCGGGTCTGGTGGGCCTTCCGGTCAATCTGCTCGATCGCTTCCCGCATCAATTGTCGGGTGGGCAGAAGGCCCGCGTCGG
>DASQOU010000226.1:0-3811 GCA_035644295.1 Bradyrhizobium sp. | reverse complement strand
CGCGATCGTCACGAACGTTGGATGCGGGATGCAATGGACGAAGGCGACATCAACTGACGAGTGATGTGGCCGGCGGACGGCAAAGTCGTGTGGTCCTGACGCCCCGACGCTGGCGTCAAGTTTGCGGAAGGCAACTTCCGCAGGCGACGGTGGCAAGAAAGCCCGGTCACCGGGGAGAGCGCGCTATAAGCCGCTAAAACCATTGCGCAGGGAAGGCCGGGTATTCCGGTGAACCTGTGGTGACTACGCTCGTGTGCTTTGTTTCATTTTGCACGCGAGGCCGCGGGTGCGTCGTGCACCCGGCTTTCCCTGCGCCCTCTGTTTTTTGAGGGACAAGGTTCACACACAACTCGGGCGCTATGCGTTGCGAGAGCGCGGAGTCGTGTACTCCGTCGTTCCGGGATGGTCCGAAGAACCAGACCTCAGATGCGCAATTGCGCATCGGGGAATCTCGAGATTCCGGGCTCGATGCTCCGCATCGCCCTGGAATGACGATCGTGCTGTTTGAAATTCGAATCCGAATGCCTAATCCTTGCGGAACACGATCGAAGCCATCCAGCCGGTCATCAGTGCCATGAAGGCGACGACCAAACCGTAGGTGAAGCCGTTCTGGCGGGCGTTGGTGGCGACGAACTGTTCGAAGCCGACCTTGACGATGTCGAACGCGGTTTCGGTTCGCGTGATCAATGCGCCGTCGGAAAACAGTTTGATGTCGACCTCATAGGTTCCGATCGGCACTTCCCCCGGAAGCGGAATGCCGGTGCGAAACAACGTCGGTGTCAGGAAGGTCACCGCGGAGGTTTCCTCCCGATAAAGTCCGTGTTCGGCGCGCAGCCGCACGAAGGCACTGCGGAACGGATCGTTCGGCACGACGTCGGCGTAATCGGTTCCCACGCGCTGGGTGAGGAGCACATTGTTGAGACCGAGCTGCTGGCGCCGCTGGACTTCGGGGGAAGCAATGGCGTCGAACGGCCGGTTGGAAAACAGCGCGAGATAGGTCGGCACCTTGAGAAACTCGCGGTAGTCGGTGTTGATCCAGATGCCGAATTTGCGTTCCTTGCGGCGCGTCACCATGTCCGCGCGCGGACCGATGACGCTCACCACGAGGTCGTAGCTGGTGCGGGAGGCGGGCGTTGTTGCGTCCTTCTCGACCGAGCCGAACAGCACCAGTTCCTCGCCGGAATAGTTTGGCGTCACGGTGACACGGTGGTTCGAGACCGACGCGATCAGCCGTTCCGCGCGCGCCGGCGATGCAGCGAAAGCCATGCTCAGCACGAGCATCATTCCGAAGGTAGCGAGTGAACGGCGTTCGATCATCCGTTGCCTCCGGTTTCCCGGATGATGAACAGATCGTCGGGACGGATCACCAGCTCGATCGCAAAGCGGATCCCGACCGCGAGAATCAAGAGGCCAAGCAACAGCCGCAGATGCTCGCCGCGAATCTTCTGGCCGGCCCGTGCGCCGAATTGCGCGCCGGTTACGCCTCCGACCATCAGAATCAGCGCCAGCACCGCGTCGACCAGATGATTGGTAACGGCGTGCAGCATGGTGGCGAACACCATGGTGACCAGCGTCAGCACCATGGAGGTGCCGATCACGGTAGAGGTCGGCACCCGCAACAGATAGATCATGATCGGAATCAGAATAAAGCCGCCGCCGATGCCCATCACCGCGCCGATAAAGCCGATGACCAGGCCGACGGCGACGACCGGGATGACCGACAGATAAATCTTGGAGCGCTTGAAGCGCATCTTCAGCGGCAGGCCGTGGATCCAGCCGTGGCTGCCCGAACGCCGCAGCGGAATGACAACGCCGCGCCTTACGCGCAGGATAGACCGCAGCCCTTCCCAGAACATCAGTCCGCCCACGGCGGTGAGCAGCACCACATAGGACAGCGCAATCATGAGGTCGAGTTGGCCGAGCGAGCGCAGCAGCGTGAAGGTCCACACCCCGAGCGCCGTGCCGATCGTACCGCCGCTCAAGAGAACCAGTGCCAGCGCCGGATCAATGGCACGGCGGCGCCAATAGGATATCGCACCGGAAAACGACGAGGCCGCGATGTGGCTGGCGACGGAAGCGACCGCAACCGCGGGCGCGATGCCGATGAAGATCAAGAGCGGCGTCATCAGAAAGCCGCCGCCGATGCCAAACATGCCCGAGACGAATCCAACCGCCGCACCCATCGCGAGGATGAGGAAAATATTGACCGGAATATCGGCGATCGGAAGATAAAGCTGCACGCGCGTCGTTTCGGAATGAGCCGTGAGGCTGGCCGAAACCGCTCATGGCATGGTTTCTTTGGGAGTGCGGATCAAATGCCGCGCTTCTGCTTAGCCGAAATCGTCCACGGGTGGGACTAAAGAATCCGCCAGCGGCCGCTTTTTTGCCGCCTGCAGCCCTGCATTTTCCAACGTGGTGAAAAATTCAGATTAATGGCTGCCGGTTCAATGCTTCCCAACGGGATCGGTGATGAGATTCATCGCTGAGGCTTCCTGAGGGGCGAGCCAGCGGACATCCCGGGTCTGCGACATCGCCTCGACGATCGCGGAGGACACGCCCATCTTGGTCATATAACTCAGGACCATTCCGGCGGTGCGCTGGGTGTCGGCGACAGGGTCGCGACCGGGCGCGGATGTCACAAATCGATGGACCCCCAACACCGAACCCTCGGTGCCATAGCGGGGCCTGCCACCGGCATAGACGAGCACACAGGCGCTGGCACAAAATGATCGCTTGATCTGGCCGGAAGCGTCAGCGACGCCAACCGCGGTTGCTAGCCCGCGCGATCGGATGATCTCACCCATGATGATGGCCTGGTCCACATCGCCGCCGGGAGAAGACAGCAATACGGCGTCGCCCGCGACCAGATGGGCTTCGTCGAGCCTCTCGCGCAACCAGCTTGCCGTCGCGACGCCGATCCTGCCGGTGATCGCCAACGCCGGCCGGCCCCGAGCTGAGCCGTCGAGGTCGACTTTTGCGATCAGCGAGGAAGTCATGCTCGGTGAGAGATAGGACTCCTTCCAATAGGCCCACGCCTCGGGCCGCGAAAGGTCCCTGTAGGCGCGGATGCCAAAGCCGGCCATCAGGAGAATAAAAAGGGCGACCGACCGGATCGGCCGCCGCCTGCGGCCGACGCCAACACGCGCCGCTACCGTAGGCTGGCTGGTTAGCGCGCGCGGCGGCGCAACCCAAGGCCCTGTCGGCGACCTGCGGAATTGACGTCCTTCGTCCTGACGATCATCGACCGGCAAGCGATCCTCTTGGTGGTGCCTTTTGGGCGTGAGAGCCGCGCATGCGAGGGCGTCTTATCTATACGCCTTTCGTTGCTGAGGTACATGCCAGCGGAGCCGGGTGGCCCCGCCTGCGGCACTAGTGCGCGGCGGCGGTGCGCTTGGTCGGCGTCGGCTTTGCGGCGGGTTTTGCGGTGTTGGCCTGCGCCGGCGCTGAGTCCCATCCGCCGGCGGGGCTCGCCACATTGACGGCGTCGTCGGGCTGTGGCTCCGGCGTAAACGTCTGGATCGCGAGGTTTGCCGCAGCAAGCGACTGGGCGTCGAGCCGCTTTGCGATATCGTCGCGTTTGCGACCGGCGTCCGCATCGCCCTGGGCCGCGGCCAGGTTGAACCATTTGAAGGATTCGGCAAGGTTCTGTTCGACGCCGATGCCGCGGGCATAGAGAATGCCGAGGTTGTACTGGCTGTCCGCGACGCCGCGATCGGCGGCCTTGCGGAACCATTGTACCGCGTTCTTGTAGTTGGCGCCCAAGCCGCCGCCGTCGGCGTCGAGCACGGCGAGATTATGCATCGCCTTGGCG
>DASQOU010000225.1:0-2201 GCA_035644295.1 Bradyrhizobium sp. | reverse complement strand
AAGGCGCGCTTTCACAACGTCGATCTTGACGAGCCCGACAAGGCCGCCGTCACGGCGTGGCGGCCGGGCGCGAGTTTGCCGCGTCGCGCCATTGCCGTGGTGAGGGAAGCGGGGACGGTGCATCAGGCTGCCATCGATCTGTCGGCCGGCCGCATGACCGCGTGGCAGGCGGTCACGGGCGAACCGGCCTTGCTGCTGGGCGAGATGATTGGCGCGACCGACATGGCGCTGGCGGATCCGCGCATGGTGCAGGCGCTGGCGAAGCGCGGTCTCACGCCCGATCAGGTGTTCTGTCTGCCGTTCACGGCAGGAAATTTCGGCCGCAAGGAAGAAGCAGGCCAGCGTCTCCTGAAAGTCCCGTGCTACGCCAAGCCAAAAGCCTCCAATGTTTGGGCCCGCCCGATCGAAGGCCTGTTTGCGACCGTCGATCTGAAAACTCGCAAGGCGATCGATGTCACCGATACCGATATGGTGCCGGTCGCCGCCGAGGCCTGGGGTTATGAGGAGGCCGAGGTAGCCGCGCGGAGCGCGCTGCGACCGGAAACCAAATCGGCGAGCCTTTCCCAGCCCGCCGGCGACAACATCACAAGCGAGGACGGCCGCTTCGTCTGGGACATGTGGCGGTTTCACCTGCGGGCCGACATGCGGCCGGGGACCGTGCTTTCGATGGTCGAGGCGCGCGACGGTGCACGCTGGCGCTCGGTCGCTTACCAGGTGCATTTGTCCGAAGTCTTCGTTCCCTACATGGATCCGGACCAGAGCTGGTACTGGCGAACCTACATGGACAGCGGCGAATACGGTTTTGGCAATCTGCTCAGCCCGCTGCGCAAGGGGGTCGACTGCCCTTCCTATGCCCGTTTCCTCACGGTGACCATGCCGCAGGACGACGGCGAGCCGATCCAGATTCCGAATGCGATCTGCCTCTTCGAACGATCGATCGGCGATCCTGCCTGGCGGCATTACGAGCTCGTTGGCCTCTCGGGGCAAAACCCGAAACCACCCGCCGGCCGGCCGACGAGCGAACTCGTGGTGCGCTCGGCTGCGGCGATTGGCAATTACGATTACCTGGTCGACTATGTCTTTCATCAGGACGGCAGCATCCGCATCGCCGTCGGCGCGACTGGCGTCGACGCCACCAAGGGCGTGGCGAGCCAATCGATGAAGGATGCAACGGCCGCCGTCGATACGCGCCACGGCACGCTGATCGCGCCAGGTCTGGTCGCGCCGTTCCACAGCCACTATTTCAACTTCCGCCTCGATCTCGACGTCGACGGCATCGCGAATGATTTCATGCGAGAGCGCCTGGTGCAGCAGGCGCTACCGGAGGGCTCGCCCCGGCGTTCGCTGTTTGCGGTCACTCCGGAGATGCCGGCGAACGAGCAGGCGGCCCGCACTCGCATCGAGTCCGGCTCGTCCGCGCTCTACCATTTCGGCAATCACAATGTCGAAAGCGCGCTCGGCCATCATCCCGGCTACATGCTGATGCCGGAAGGCAGTTACGTTCACCCGATGCTGGCGGCCGACGATCCGCCGGTCCGGCGCAACTCCTATCTGCATTATCAGTTGTCGGTGACGCCCTATGCGCGGGCCGAGCGCTTTGCCGGCGGGCGCTTCGCCATGATGAGCGATGGGTCGGATTCGCTCGGTGCCTGGACCGCGCGGGACCGGCCGATCGCCAATCGCGACATCGTCGCCTGGTACACGGTCGGCTTCCACCACATCACGCGGATGGAGGATTGGCCCGTGATGCCGACCCACTGGTTCGGTTTCACGCTGATGCCGCACAATTTCTTCGCCACCAATCCGGCGATGACGATCCGGGATGTGAAGTAGGGGCCGCAGTCAGCTTGGGGGCAGTGCGGCGCTCTGAGAGAACAGACCGGACCGGTCGGTACTCGGACCGATGAGGTGATCGAATGAGATCGGGTCACTTCCGGTATTGGCACTTTTCGGACATGGCGCGATGTCCAAGTTGAGTCTGCTTTCGGGTGTAAAGCGGAAGTTGGACTTCGGGGCTGTCAAGGCAGCTTTTGACCCAGGATGTGTGAAAACGCACACGAGCCTAAGCTCCCCAGAATTGTTTTCTCAATTGCCTGCTTCCGACGGAAGCTGCCAGTGCAATTTGATTTCTACTGCTACGAAATCGAGATGGAAATTCTACACGAAAGTTAGGTATCGGAGTTTTCACACAGCCTGGACCC
>DASQOU010000224.1:0-16930 GCA_035644295.1 Bradyrhizobium sp. | reverse complement strand
GACCACCGGCGAGCCGACCGGCATGCCCTGCGAGATTGCATTGAAAACCTACCCCGTCACCATCGTTGACGGAAACGTTCAGATCGAGGTCTAGAAAATGGCAAACCGTCCTGACCGAGTCCTCGCCCCGCTGAAATCCGCGCGCCGACCGCTCGGCACCGCGCGGCGGCGTACCCAGGCCGAACGGACCGAAGAAACGCGCACGCGCATCCTCAAGGCCGCTTCGGAGCTGATTCGCCGGCGCGGCTACGCCCGCTTTCGAACCGCCGACGTCGCCGCCGAAGCGGGCCTGTCGCGCGGCGCGCAGCTTCATCATTTTCCGACCAAGGATTCGCTCGTTGTCGCCACCCTTGAATATGTGTTCGAACAGGCCCAGGTGCTGAGCCGGCGCCGTGCCGCGGCGGTGAACCGGCCGCGCGACCTGATCGAAGCCGTGATCGAGGACGCCCGCGAGTTCTTCTTCAGCGAGCATTTCATGGTGGCGATCGACATCGTGCTGTCGACGTCGACCGATCAGGCCGTGCGCAAGCAGATCCTGGATATCTCCCGGAAGGCGCGCCGGCCGGTGGAGACGGCCTGGACCGAAGCGCTGGCCGCAAGCGGCGTGCCGCCTTCCCTGTCGGCCGACATCGTCGCCCTGACCTCAAGCCTCGTCCGCGGCATGGCACTGCGCACGCTGTGGGACAATGATCCGAAATGGTTCGACGAGCTGTTCGCGGTCTGGCGGCGGATGATCAAGATTTTCCTGGAATCCCAGTATCCGAAGGCACGGACGCGATGAACAACGGCCGCGCCACCCCCCTGATCACCTCGGTCTGCTATGTGCGCCTCACCGTCAGCGAGCCAAGCGCGAGCGCACGGTTTGTCTCCGACATTTTCGGCCTGCAGCGCGTCGCCGATCAGGATGGCGAAATCGCCTTTCGTTCCGACGACCGGTTTCGCACGGTGAGCCTTGGCCAGAATTCTGCTGATGGCAGTAGCGTCGGGATCGAGGTCTGGGATGATACGGCGCTGGGGGAAATCGGCCGGCGATTGCGCGAACTCGGCTTCATGGTGAAGGAAGCAACGGCCAGCGAGTGTCGGGGCCGTTACGTACAGTCGGCGCTGCTCACGGAAGACGCATCCGGCAACCGGATCGATCTGGTGGTGCGTCCAACACGAAGCGGACGCCGTTACTTTCCGCCGCGCGATGCCGGCATCGTCGAATTTCACGGCGTCGGCCTTCGTAGCACGGACCACGCCCGCGACCTCGCGTTTTGGCGCGCGCTTCGTGCCGAGGTCAGCGACTGGGTCGGCGACATCGCCTATTTTGCGGATCGACGGATTGCACCACCGCATCGCGCTGTATCCATCCAAGCGCAATGGGCTCCTGTATGCGGCGTTCGAAGTCGAGGCGCTCGATCAGATCATGCAGAACAGCTACTTCATGCAGGAAAGCCAGATCAGGATCGTGCAGGGCCCCGGCCGCGAGGCGGCTTCGCGCCAGATGTTCCTGCATGTCGAGGGCCCGGACGGTCTGATCTTCTCTTATGTGAACGGCATGGCTGAAATCGACGGCAAGCCGCGGCTGGCGCGGCAATTCCCGCTTAACGCCGCATCGCTCTGCGACTGGGGCAGCGAAAGCAAGGACGTCCCCGAACTACGCGCGCCGGGTCGATGAACAGGAGAACACCATGATCCAGCTTAGGGATGTCAGCTACGTTCGCCTCGGCTCACCGGATCTCGAATCCGCGGAGAATTTCGCGACCGCGTGTCTCGGCCTGCAAATTGCCGAACGCGGCAAGAAGGATCTCTATCTGCGCTCCGACCAACGCGCGCATACGCTGTGCTATTCGGAAGGCGATCCAAACGACCAGACCGTCGGCTTCGAGGTCGAGGACGAGGCGAGCCTGCAGGAAGCCGCCTCAACGCTGGAAGCGCTCGGGCATGCCGTTCACGCCGGGACCGCGCAGGAAGCCGAGCGACGCAAGGTAAGGGCCTTCATCGGCTTTCGCGATCCGACCGGCAATCATATCGAACTGGTGGTGCGGCCGGAGCGTAGCGGCCGGCGTTACTTTGCCAGCCGCGATGCCGGGATTACCGGCTTCAGCCATATCGGCCTCAACTCCACCGATCCCGCCCGCGACGAACGGTTCTGGACGCAAGTGTGCAACGCCCGCGTCAGCGACCGGATCGGCGATATTCCGCTGATGCGCGTCAACGCGATCCATCACACCATTGCGCTGGTGCGCGCACCCAAGGCCGGCATCCAGCACATCAACCATCAGGTCGAGACCAGCGATGACGTGCTGCGCTCCTACTACTTCCACAATGAGCGGCGCGTGCGATCGTGTTCGGCCCCGGCCGGCATCCGACGTCGGGCGCGCGCTTCCTCTATTTCAGGGGACCGGACGGCATGATCTTCGAATACTCGGTCGGCGTCGACGAGATCGAGGACGAGGCGACGCATCGGCCGCGGCAGTTCGGCTTTGAGCCGACCAGTTTTTGCATGTGGGGCGCAAAACCCGCCGGCATGCCCCTGCCGAACTCCTGAAAGCGAAGAGACATGGATCTGGGATTGAAGGGGCGCACCGCCATCGTGTGCGCGGCAAGTCAGGGGCTTGGCAAGGCCAGCGCGATGGCGCTCGCCCGCGAGGGCGTGACTCTCTTTATCGCCGCGCGCCGCGGCGATGTTCTGGAGAGTGCGGCCGACGAGATCGCGTCTGCGACGGGTAACCGGCACAAAACCGTCATTGCCGATGTGACTACAAAAGAGGGCCGTGATGCCATTCTCGCCGCCTGCCCGGCGCCAGATATTCTCGTCAACAATGCCGGCGGCCCGCCGCCCGGGGATTTCCGGAAATTCGAGCGCGAGGACTGGATCAAGGCGCTCGATGGTAACATGCTGGCGCCGATCGCCCTGATCAAGGCGACGCTGGATGGCATGATCGCGCGGAAATTCGGACGCATCGTCAATGTGACGTCGCATGCGGTGAAGACACCGGTCGCGATGCTGGCGTTGTCGAACGGCGCACGCACCGGCCTCACCGGTTTTGTTGCGGGATTGGCGCGCTCGACCGCCGAGCACAACGTGACGATCAACAATCTGCTGCCTGGCACCTTCGACACTGACCGGTTGAAATTAAATCTCGCCGCGTTGGCGAGGAATTCTTCTCGCGAGGTGAGCGCGGTCACCGAGGAGATCCGGACCGCCAATCCGACAAAGCGGTTCGGGAAACCCCGACGAATTCGGCGCGACCTGCGCGTTCCTGTGCTCGGTGCAAGCCGGCTATATCACCGGACAAAACATCCTGATCGATAGCGGCGCCTATCCCGGCACGTTCTGACCGCCGTTTCGGCGTCGCACAAGGTCACCACGCAGGCGCGATGCCTGCGCCGTGAACTCATGCGCTGGCCTTGCGCGGCGGTTCGGCGAAAACCTTCGCTAGTTCGCGAAGCTGATATTTCTGCACTTTGCCTGCGGGGGTCTTCGGGAGATCGGCGACGATCTCGACGCGCTCCGGCCAGTATTGCTTCGCGACCTTGTGCTCCGCCATCAGCGCCTGCACGTCGGCCAGATTGAGCGTCTGGCCGGGACGCAGCACCACGAATGCGCAGGCCCGTTCTCCCAGCCGCGGGTCAGGATACCCGACGATCGCGGTCGAAAGCACGGCGGGATGCTTGAACAACAGGTTCTCGATATCGAACACCGGCACGTTCTCGCCGCCGCGAATAATGATGTC
Source organism: Bradyrhizobium sp. (assembly GCA_035644295.1). GTDB lineage: Bacteria > Pseudomonadota > Alphaproteobacteria > Rhizobiales > Xanthobacteraceae > Bradyrhizobium. The sequence goes on along the minus strand of DASQOU010000224.1, from coordinate 13,208 downwards.
CTTGATGCGGCCGTCGATGCGGATGTAGCCCTCGTCATCCATATAGGCCATGTCGCCGGTGTCGAACCACCCCTCGGCGTCGAACGGCTCCATGTCCTCGCGCTTGTAATAGCCGAGGCACAACTGCGCGCCGCGCACCTTGAGTAGCCCCTTCTCGCCGACCGCCGCCGGAGAACCGTCCATGCGAAGCACCTTTACGGCAACGCCTTCGAGTGGACGGCCGTCCGTCTTCGACGATTTCTCCAGCGCCCGCTCGGGCTCGGTCAAGGTGCTCGACAGCGATTCGGTCATGCCCCACAGCGAACAGACCTTGAGATCGAGTTCGCGGTAGACGCGATCGATCAGCGCCGGCGGAATTGGCGCACCGGCGCAAAGGAACTTGCGCAGCCGCGCGGGCTTTGCAGCGCCGGCCGCCACCGCCTCACACATATCGGCGAGAAACGTCGCGGCGCCGGCCGAATAGGTAACGCCTTCATTGGCCATGATGCCAATGCCGCGTTTCGGCTCCCAGATGTCCTGGAAGACGAGGGAGGCGCCGATTTTGAATCCGAGCAGCATGCCGGCCGCGAAACCGGTCATATGGCCGAGCGGCGAGCAGACCAGCATCGTATCGTTCGCATCGAGACCGAAACGGCCGGCGAGCGCAATGTTGCAGGCCAGCAGCGTGTTGAGGCAATGCATAACGCCCTTGGGCGAGCCGGTTGTGCCCGAGGTGAACATCAACACCGCCATTTGGTCGGCGGGAAGCGCGCCGATCTCGCCGATCGGCGGCGGACCGAGACGTTCGCTGCCCGAGAGCAGCGCCTGATCGAAGCTGTTCGCCCCCTCACCATCGACAGCGATGATGTGCTGAAGTTTCGGCAGCCTGGGTCGCAGCGACTGCGCCATCGCCTCGTGATCGAATCCGCGGAACAGCTTGGGCACGATCAGCAATTTAGCTTCGGCAAAATCGAGCATGTAGCTCAGTTCATGTTCGCGGAAGATCGGCATCAGGGGATTGACGACGGCCCCGACCCGGAACGCGGCCAATGCGACCACCGCGAATTCCCACCAATTCGGAAGCTGTACGGAGACGACGTCGCGAGGGCCGATGCCAAGTTGCTTCAAGGCCGCGGCCGCCCGCGAAACCAGATCGCCGAGTTCGGCGTAGGTCAGGCGCTTCGGTTCGGGGCGATCGGCGCGGTCGGCCAGCAGCGCCAGTTTGCCGGGCGTAGCGGCAACCGCCTGCTGAAGGAACTCATCGAAGCTCTTGTCGACCCAGAATCCACTGGCGCGCATCGATCGTGCGTGAGCTGCGGGGTCGAATTGATGTTCGCTCATGCGTGACCTCCATGACGTTAGATGCGGCTCTTGGCGGCCTATTGGTTCGCTAGTGTACTAGTTTTTCCAAAGACTTCAACCGCAAAATTCGACGCCGTTCCCCTATCGGACCGGATTATCGTCGCCCACGGGGGGATTACCGGCCCTGAAGCAACAAGACGAACACGGATATGATACACGTGTGTTCAAACACAGGGATGCTGACGAGACCGGGCCCGTGCGCAAGGTTGCCGCGCCCTTGGCGCAACCCCTCGAACCGATCCGTCAATCCCGAAAACTGTCGAGCGCATCCAGATCGGCCATCGCCGTCGTCATCCGCTCGATCATCGTCAGCGTGGTGTCCTCGGGCTGCATGTTCGGCAACAGCCGCGAGTGGCACAGCGTGATCGTCCACATCGCGAGTGCGTGCACAATCTGCTGCCGGTAGCGCTGAAAGCTGAGGTCGAAGTCCGGTGTGATGCCGGTCTTCTCCGCGAACCGCTCGATATAGCGGGCCAGCAGCTCGCGTTCCCAGCTCCGGCGATTGTCCGGCGTCAGCGACGCCGTCACGGCGTAAGCGAAATCGCGTGTCCAATGGCCGCGCGAAAGACATTGCCAGTCGCACAATCCCATCTGGCCCGCGTCGGTCCGGTACCAGTTACCGATATGCACGTCGGAGTGAATGAGACCCTGCGGCTCGCTGTCATGCAGCGCAAGTGCGCGCATCGTCACCGGCCAGACCTCGTCGCGGCGCGCCAGAACCTCAGCAGGAATCACATGGGCCGCGGCGTCAAACGCCTTTCGGGTGTAATACTCCGTTCCCATTTTCGCCGCCCCAATGGTGAACCAGCGGGGATAGCTGGCGAGCCAGCGGTAGCGTTCGGCCAGCGTCGGATCGCCATAGAACCGGCCGTGCAGCGAGGCCAGCAGATCGATCATGTCATCGGCCATCGCGCGCGTGACATAGGTCTTGTGATTGCAGAACGTCGCGGATTTGGTGGCGACCAGATCTTCCAGCAGATGGATCGCCGCAAATGTCCGCCGATCGTAGGCGGAATGATAGCACAGCGGCGCTTCGATCTCGAGCTCGGGGCGGATCTGGGTAAAGAAACTCCCCTCCACGCGCGCCGTGCCGTTGAAGCCGCCGATCATGCGGGTTACGATGCTCGGCAGCGACTTGGTGAAGATCGAGACCGGCAAGCCGGCGCGGCGGCCTTCCTCGTTGTAGGACACCTTCAACTGATGGCGTTCGTGCGTGCCTGCGCTCGCCGGCTTGACGTCGACCTGCGTAACGATGGCCCCGGGGGTTTTGTTGCACAATACCGCCGTCAGCCATTCCGCCGTAACGGCATAAGGCGTACAGGGCACGTCGTCGAACAGGCGCGCCTTTGGCCGCGCCAGACGCTCGTAAGCGACACGACCTCCGATCTTCAGCGCGGCCAGGGCCGTATTTGTCGATCGCCCCATTTATCGAACTCCCCGTTAAGTGCCCAAGCCAACAACCGCCATGACCTCGATCTTCGTTTGATCCAGGCCGGGCTCCAGCGACATCGACGACGCCAACCGTAAATCAGTACACTTCATTACGATATGTATCATAACCATCTCCGCATTCAAGCCGGAGCGTGGCGTCGAACTTTCGTCTTCGGTTTGCCAGGGGCGCCCGAAACGGCAAAATGGCTGTTTTGGTTCAGCGGGTCCGTGCGTTAGTGACTTCGAAATCGCTCGCGTAACGGCGCTTTTTGCACTTTCCCGCTGGGCGTCAGCGGCAGCGATGTCTCGAACAGAACGGTCTTGGGCACTTTATATCCGGCCAGATATGCCCGGCAGTGTTGCTGAAGCTCCCCCTCACTTATCTCCATCCCAGGCTTGGGAACGACCAGCGCCGTTACCTTCTCACCCCAATTCGGATCGGGAATTCCGATCACGGCGGCCATCACGATTGCAGGGTGTTTTAGGAGCGCAAGTTCGACCTCGGCGGAATAGACGTTTTCGCCGCCGGAAATGATCATGTCCTTGGCCCGGTCGACAATATAGAAAAAGCCATCGGCGTCCTGTTTGGCCAGATCGCCGGTCCGATACCAGCCATCCCTGAGAACTTCGGAGGTTGCTTCAGGACGGTTACGATAGCCAGACATCATCATCGGCGTGTAGACGAGCAATTCGCCGACCGTGTCGCGGGGCACCTCTTCGCCTTTGCCGTCGACTACTTTCATATAGACCATCGGCAGCGGCCGGCCACAGGACGCCAGCCGGGTGGCATCCGCCGATAAATGATCGTCATGACGGAAGATGGTGTTGAAGTAGCTTTCCGTGGTGCCGTACGACTGGCAGAACTCGCACCGGAACTTGTCGATCGCATTTTTGAGAAGCTGTTGCCCGATCGGCGAGCCGAAATAGATGATCGAACGGACCGACCTGAAATCATCGCTGGTGACGTCCGGCCGCGAGACCAGAAGCTGGATCGCCGTCGGCACCAGCGGGACGATCGTTGGCCGGTCCCGCCGCAGCGTAGCGACCAATACTGCTGGATCGAAAGCGGGAAGGATCGATATCGTCGCGCCGTGATAGAGCGCCGCGATCGAAACCCAGCTGCCGCCCAGATGAAAGTTCGGCATCGACATCAACAGAATGTCATCATCGTACCGAGCAAGCGCCGGCTCCAGCGTGCCACAGAGAAAGGAATACTGGAAAGCTTCGTGCCTTGCCGTAACGCCCTTTGGCAACCCGGTCGTGCCTGAGGTATAGGATAACAGCGCGATATCATCGCCGCTGATCTTGACGCAGGGATCGATCGTCGACGTCCCCTTGGCCCAGATCGCCAGGCCGCCATCGGGAACGGTGGATGGTAGAAACTCGACGATCTCGAATTTCGTGCCGGTTCGCTCTCGAACCTTTCTCATCGTATCGGCGATCTCGGTGCCGGCAAATACGATCGGCGGCCTTGCGTCGTCGAGAATGGCGACCAGTTCGGCCGCCGCCAGACGCCAGTTGAACGGCGCGAACGTGCAGCCGATCTTCGACGCGGCGAACCAGACCTCGAAGACCTCGATCGAGTTCTTGCCGATATAGCCGATCGGATCGCCGCGCTTGACACCCATTTCCAGCAGGCGATTGGCGATCGCGTTGGACCGCTCATTCAACTGCGCGTAGGTGCGCTGCGCCGAACCTTCGATCAGCGCCACCTTGTCGGAACGCTTCTGCGACCAGTATCGCGGAATATCCGGAAGAAATCGTATCTCGGCACTTCTCCACATATTCGCCTCCCCCTCATTTATTTTTTGATATGGATGGATCGGCACGACTAGCCGACAGAAATTCCTCCATTGACGCTGATCGCCTGGCCTGTGATCCGGCGCGACTGCGGGCCTGCAAGGAACAGCGCCACTTCCGCCAGATCAGTCGCGTCGGCGACGCCGAGATGCGCCAAGGTTGCTGCTTTCTCGAACATCTTGCCGGCAAACGGATCGGCGGCGATGAGGCTCGCGCCCGGCGTATCCGCAATCAGTGAAGGCGTCAGTAGATTGATCCTGATGCCGTCGCGCTTGGCCTCGAGCGCCGCGGTTCGCGAAAACATGACGATCGCAGCCATCGCGGCACCGATCAGCGCTTCGCCGGGGGTTGCAAATTTGGCGGCGTCCGACGCCACGGTGATGATCGAACCGCCCTTCTGCGCCCGCATCACCGGCAGCACCGCATGCATCATGTGAAGCGGCGGAAGGATGATTTCATCCAGCCGCAGCCGGATGTTTTCGATTCTAATGTTGTGAAGCGGCCGCGGCGGCTCGCTCGGACCCGTGGTGCACATCAAGACGTCGATGGAACCGAGCAGGCCGTGAGCCTCTTCTGCTGCTCGCACTGCGTCGTCCGGCAGCGAAGCGTCGGCCTTGATAAACTGAACTAGACCGCCGGACGCGCGTTCGCGCAGCTTCGCGCATGCAATTGCGCCGCGTTCCGAATGACGGCCAATGACAGCCACCCGCGCGCCCTCTTCGGCAAAGCGCGCGGCGGCCTCAAACCCGACCCCGGCGGTCCCGCCGAGAACGATGACGCCGCAATCGGAGAGCGCCTTGGCTTCCATATCCGTCACCTCTCTCGCAACTTCATAGTGCGGTGGCGTTCACGCCCGCGCGGCCGGCGTCCTTCTTCTCCAGGAACTGCTGCGATCGCTGCTCCACCGACGGATTGCCGCCGCACAGTGCATATCCGAACAGGCATTCGACCTTGAGCTGCTCATCAAGCGTCCGGCCGATGACCTCGAAGATCGTCTCCTTTGCCGACTCCACCGCGCGCCGGTCATTGCGAAGAATACGCGCGACCATGTCGTCGGCTGCCGCCATCAACTGGTCGTGGGGCACAACCTTGCTCACCATGTTGGCGGCAAGCGCGCGCTGGGCACTGATCGGCTCGCCGGTCAGTTCCAGTTCGAGCGCGATGCCGACGCCACAGGTGTTGACCAGGCGAACGATGCCGCCGTCGGCCGGATGCATGCCGCGCCGCAGTTCGAACGATCCGAACTGGGCACGTTCGGAAGCGATCCTGATGTCGCAGGCCATCGCCAGTTCGAGCCCGCCGCCGAGCACCCAACCATTGCAGGCGGCGATGATCGGCTTGTAGATCCGGTGCAGGCCGCGCGTCAGTCCGCCCGCAAAGCCGTCCGGCAACTTGTCGCGGCCAAGACTGGGACCGGCATCAGCCCATTCGGGCACATGGGTGCGCAGATCCGCCCCGGCGCAGAAAGCGTCGCCCTGGCCCGTCAGGACGGCGACGCGCAGCTTGGCGTCGTCACGAAAATCCGTCCAGATCTCGCGCAACCGATAATGGACGTCCAAATCAATCGCGTTCTTCACCTCGGGACGGTTCAACGTGATGTAGGCGACCTCGCCTCGCTTCGCATAGAGCACTTTGTCCGACATGGCGTTCCTCACTGATGATGTGCGCATTCGCGCTTTATTGAACTCGACCCCGGCACGATCACCCGGACGCCGACAGGATCTCCGGCATTGCTGCGCGATGAAATCCGTTGAACGGCTTGCTCTTGTCCGAGGGCTCGAGTTTCCCCCAAATCTCCCGCGCGTTCGGTGCTCCGCCGTCGATCCGGATGCAGGACCCCGTGATGAACGCCGCGGCCGGCGACAGCAGAAACACAATTGAGGCCGCCGTCTCCGACTCGGTTCCAAATCGCTGCAGCGGAACCTTGCTGGCGACCTCATTCTGGATGTGGGCGGTATCTTTCGCCTCGTAGGTGTCGAGCCCGCTCGATGCGATCGCGCCTGGCGCAACGGTATTGACGCGAACGCCGGTGGCGGCCCATTCGCACGCAGCACTTTCGCTCAGCGTATGCATGCCGCCCCGCGCGGCGCCGGAATGCGCATAATTCGGCCAGCCGTGCCAGATGTCTGCGATGATGTTGACGATGGCGCCGCCATTGCTCTCCATCCAGCGGGTATAGACCTCACGCATGAAAATGAAGCCGCCGGTGAGATTGTTGCGAACCACGGCCTCGAAGCCCTTGGTCGAAATCGTCTTCAGCGGCGAGCGGTATTGACCGCCGGCATTGTTGACCAGACCGTCGATGCGCCCATTGGCGGCCAGAACCGCGTCCACTGCCCTGATCACGGCGGCCTCGTCGCGTATATCGCAGGTGATCGCCGAGGCCTTGCCGCCATCTTCGGCGATTTCGGCGCGAACGGTCTCCAGCTTCTGCTCGTTGCGGCCGACGATCACAACGTCGGCGCCGAGCGCCGCCAGCTCATGCGCGGTGCAGCGGCCGATGCCGCTGCCGCCACCGGTAACGATCACGGTTTGACCGTCAAATAACCCCGGCCTGAATACGGATCGATATTTCACGCAGCGCTCTCCTTGCTCAATTTTGGGTTTGCCGCCTGTCCAGCACGCGCGCGGGCCACGATCATCTTCATGATTCCGGCGGTGCCATCGCCGATTTCCAGGCCCATCACATCGCGCATTCGCTGTTGATGCGGCAGGTCCATCGACCAGCCGTAATGTCCGAAGGTGAGAAGGCATTGGTGAATGACGTCGAATGCCGTTCTGGGACCGAACCATTTTACCATGGCGGCCTCGACGGTGTGGGGCGCCCCGGCGTCGCGCAAGGCTAAAGCGTGGTATGCGAGTTGCCGGCCGGCAGCGAGAAGGGTCTCGCCTTCGACAAGCGGAAAGGTCACCCCCTGGAATTGCGCAATCGGGCCACCAAACGCCTCGCGCTCTCTTGTATAGGCCCACGCTTCATCCACGGAAGCCTGAGCTGCCCCGATGCACTGAAGCGCGATCAGTGCGCGGCTGCAATCGAAGCCGCTCATGACCTCCGAGAATCCCTTGCCTTCGGCACCAAGGCGATGATCGGCGGGAATGCGGACGCCGTCGAAGAATACTGATCCCCTGCCGGACATATGGCTGCCGACATCCTTGAAGCGCGTGCGTTGCAATCCCTGCGTATCGCCAGGAACAAGAAATGCCGTGACGCCCTTTGCGCCGTCCACTTTATCTCCAATCCGGGCAAACACGACGAACGCATCTGCGCAATCGGCAAAAGTGGTAGACGTTTTCTCACCGTCGAGCAGGTAATGATCGCCATCGCGGCGCGCCCGCAGGCGCAGGGCGCCCGCGTCCGAACCGGCGTGCGGTTCGGTGATCGAGAGCGCCAAAATCGCTTCGCCACGGACAATTCGAGGCAGCCAGGTTTCCTTCACGGACGCAGTGCCGTTCCGCTGGATCACCGCGCCGCAAAGCGATTGGACCACCGCAAGAGCGCCAACGTTGAAATCGCCATAAGAAAGCTCCTCGATGATCATTCCGGTCGTTACGGCGTCGACATCCATTCCGCCGTACCGATCCGCCAGATCCATTCCCAGGAACCCGAGTTTGCCCATCTCTCGCAGCAAGGACCTGTCAACCCGGCCTTCCCTCTCGCGCTGTTGGTACGCCGGCAAGAGACGCTCCCGCGAAAATCGCCTGGCGGCATCCCGAAGCGCACGCTGGTCTTCCGTAAGGATCATGTGCGGTTCATCTCAAGGGGAGCCCATGTGTGACGTCTTACGCGCTTGCGCGTAGCGGTGCCGCGCTCTGGTCGAACGATTTGACGGCTTTTCGCAACAACCCATCGAGCTGAACAAACTCTTCCGGACTGAGACCCGAAAAAGCCGTCCGCAAAGGTTGCGACAGCTTCGGAACCGCACCCTGTGCCGCCCGCCGGCCTGCGGCCGTTATCTCGATCACATAGCGGCGGCCGTCCCGCGCCTCGCTTGCGCGCGACACCAAACCATCGCTCTCCAATTCGTCGAGGATCCGGGTCATGTTGGCGCGGCTGGTCCCCACCATTTCACTGAGCGTGCTCGGCGACGCCCGGTTCCGATCGCTCGCCATCAGCAGGCAAAGCACGTGAAAGGAATTTTCCGAGAGGCCAATCTCGCGGAACACCGGCTCAAAGAACTGGCCGAGGCCCACGACGCTGATCCGGATAAGCCGAACCATCACCGTCTCGGCCATCGGGAGGTCCGGCAAGGCTTTGGCCATTGCCGGCGTGCTTCGCCGAACAGAGTCCAGTCGTTCGATCCCACGCATTTTATAATTCCAATATAATTCACCTATAAATTATCTAACAACCATCTTGCCGGCTTGGCAAGGGGAAAGTGGCGGCGCGGTATTCAACTGCCGAATAGCGGCTGGACGCGCCGCCCAACCTTCAGCCGATTACACGTTCCCGCCGTAACTCGCTGATGGTTTCCAATGACAAACCGATTTCACCCAGCACATCGTCGGTGTGCTGCCCCAGCACCGGCGGCGGTCGGCCGGCGCGACGTTCCGCCCCGTTGATCAGGACGGGGTGACCGACGCCTTTCAGCTGGCCCGCAGTCTGGTGCTCGTAGTCGACAATAATGCCGCTCGCTTGGGTGTGCGGGTGATCGAGCAATTGCGCGATCGAGTTGATGGGCGCGCAGGGAACGCCGACATCGGTCAACACCTCGTTCCAGTGCGCAACGGACTTTTGCCTCAACGCCGCCTGGACATGACCGAGGGTTTCCTTGCGGTGCGCAACGCGATCCGCATTGGTTCTGAATCGGGGGTCGTCGACGATCGCGTTCAATCCGGTGACCGTGCAGAATTTACGCCAGAGATTGTCGTTGGCGACCCCGATCATGATCGGGCCGTCGGCCGCCTCGAAAGCCTGATAGGGGCATAGCGATTCATGGCTCGAGCCGCATTTCGGCGGCTGCACGCCGCGCTCCCAGAAGGTCTGGAGATTATAACCCAATAGGCCCAGCGCGGTTTCGAACAGCGAGACCTGGATCTCGCCGCCCTTCCCGGTTTTTTCCCGCGCATACAGCAGCGCCAGAATGCCGCTGAAGGCGTGCACGCCGGTCATCTGGTCGATCGGCGAGATCGGGCTGCGGATATAGCCGCCATCCTCGTCGCCGGTCATCGACATCACTCCGCAAAACGCCTGCAGGATCACGTCATAGCCCGGCGAGTTCTTCAGCGGCCCCGAGCGGCCGAACCCGGAGATGCTGCAATGGATCAGGCGGGCGTTCAGGGTACGCAGCGTCGGCGCATCGATGCCCAGGCGCTCGGCGACACCCGTTCCAAAACTTTCGATGGCGACGTCGGCGGATTTTGCCAGCGCATGGACGATCTCGCGCCCCTTTTCGGTTTTCATGTCGACGGCAATGCTGCGCTTGTTGCGGTTGGCGCTGAGAAAGACGGTGCCAAGGCCTGGCGCCGGAAACGGCGGCCAGCCCCGCGTTTCGTCACCTTGGCCGACGGTCTCCACCTTGATGATGTCGGCACCGAGATCACCGAGATATTGGGCGCACAACGGACCCGCCAAAACTTTCGACAGGTCGAGGACGCGGATGCCGGTCAGGGGTTTTGACACTGCTGTTCTCTCGATTGGAGTTGCGCACGCCGCGATGGCGGGCGTTTCGAAGCCGGCGTCACTCAGGCACCCGGCTGAGCGGAGGAGAAGGCGCCTGCCATGTAGGCAGGAAAGCCATATTTCGTGACCAACAGATAATCCGCCGCGCGGCGCTGATCCTCGGAGAAGGTCGCACGCCACTGGCCTGCCACGGCGTATGCCTTCGCCAGCCGCTCGCGCAGCGCACGCTTGGCATCGGTGACAGGCTCCGCCTCCAGCCAGAACGCGGACTGAGCAATAACGCCATCGAACGCCGGCGCGTTGTTCGGCCCGTGAAAGCCGGCGCGGGCCAACGCATTTGCAAGCGTTGCATCCGGCGCTCCGCCGGCCTGCAGCGCCTCGGATACCGCCGCCACCGCCTGTTCGACGGGTGCAGGAATGCCTCCGGCCTTGCGAAGCCGATCGTGATCGAGTCGGCCAAGAAACAGCGTCCTGATCATATTGCGCGGCTCGCGCCGCTGGATCAGCTTTGAGAATATCTGCATCTCGGTGCGGATCGCCTCATCAAATGGCTGCGGCAGGCCCTCGCCGACACAATCGAGAATCGCAAGCGGCGCCGGATAGTGCCCGAGGGTATCGGCCAGAACGCTTTCGCGTTTCCGCGCGATGATCGCAGCTGCATCATCGACATCCGCCGGCCGCCATCCCGGACGGTCCCAGGGTTGCGACGCCGACGGATGCGACAGCACCCATCGTTCCGCCGTCGCTACTTCTTCCCCGGCGCGAACCAGTTGATCGACCACGCCGGCAGCGATCGCAGCCTGCCCGGACAGTCGCGCACCTTCCAGCAAGATCGGCAACGCCTTCTCGATTCCGGTCAGTCGCGGCAACCGTTGGGTTCCGCCGCCTCCCGGCAACAGCCCCACTAGAGACTCCGGCAAGCCAAACGCAACCTTGGGATCGTCGACCATGACCCGGTGATGGGTCGCCAGCGCCAGTTCGCCACCGCCACCGAGCGCCAGGCCCGCGATCGCGGCCGCAACCGGTTTGCCCGCGGTCTCGATTCCACGCAGCGCCTCACTGAGACGAAAGAAATGGTCGAATGCCACGCGATCGCGCGTCTCGGCGGGCGCAGCCATGATCATGTCATAGGCCAATCCCAGTTCGGCAAGATCGGCACCGGCACAGAAGGCCGATGGCTTACCGGAACGGATGACCACACCCTTCACGTCGCTTTCCCGCAGCCACCGGCTGAAAACGGCGAGTTCGGCGATCGCGGCATTGGAGAACACATTCATCGGACGGCCAGGCATGTCGAAAACAAGATGCAGGACATTGTTTTCGCTGCGTTCGGCCCGGAACTGCTGCAACTTTCCCAACTCGTCCATGGGCTTCCTCTCCGCTGTCATATTTCGCCCTATAGCATATCGTATATCTGTGTACTAGTTCAAACGGATGGTTCTTGTCACCGTGAAAACCTCTATTGCGGCTGCGGTAATGATGCCGCCGGGCGCTCGCAAAAGTTCCAGCATGGTGTCATCGACCGGTGACGCAAAAAGCCCGCAGCGCCAGCTTGCCTTTTACCATCCCGGAAGATATAGTACACTACCTAACTAAATTGATGTGGACGGTTGTCGATGATCGAGCGAACCATTTTCCGCGAGGAACATCATATTTTCCGGGAATCGGTCCGGCGCTTCGTCGATCGCGAGATCGTGCCGTTTCATGCGCAGTGGGAAAAGGACGGCATCGTGCCACGGGAACTGTGGCTCAAGGCCGGCGCCGAAGGGCTGCTCTGCTGTACCGTGCCGGAGGCATATGGCGGCATGGGCCTCGACTACCTCTTCGACGTGGTCGTGTTCGAGGAACTGTGGCGCTCCGGCGCCAGCGGCCCCGGATTTCTGATCCACACCGACCTCGTCGCGACCTATCTGCTTTCATTCGGAACCGAAGCGCAAAAGCGGCAATGGCTGCCGAAGATGGTGTCGGGCGAAGCGATCGGCTCGCTCGGCATGACGGAGCCGCATGCGGGTAGCGACCTCAAGGCGATCCGGACCCGCGCGGTGCGCGATGGCGATGATTTCGTCATCAACGGCCAGAAGGTCTTCATCTCGAACGGCCAGCTCTGCGATTTCGTCGTGCTGGCGACCAAGACCGACGGCAGCGCCGGCGCCGGCGCCAAGGGCGTGACGTTGTTCATTGTCGAAAGCAACCGCCCCGGCTTTCAACGCGGCCGAAATCTCGAAAAGATCGGCATGAAAGCCCAGGACACATCCGAACTTTTCTTCGAGAATATCCGTATTCCCGCCACCAATATGCTCGGGCAGGAAGGCAAGGGTTTTGCCTTGATGATGACGAAGCTGTCGCAGGAACGGCTCGCCCAGGCGATCCGGTCGGCTACCGTCACCGAAACCGTCATTGACTGGACCGTCGAATACACGTCAGATCGCAGCGTATTCGGCCAAAAGCTCGCGAACTTCCAGAATACCCAGTTCAAGCTCGCTGATTTGAAAACCAAGGCGACGGTCGCCCGCGTCTTTACCGATCGATGCATTTCGCTTTTCATGGAAGGAAAGCTCGATCCGGTGGACGCCGCGATGGCCAAGATGTTCACTTCCGAACTTCATTGCGAAGCGGTCGACGAGTGCCTGCAATTGTTCGGCGGTTGGGGCTATATGACTGAGTATCCGATTGCGCGCGCCTATGTCGACGCCAGGATTGTCAAGATCGCGGGCGGATCCATCGAGATCATGAAAACCATCATTGCCCGCCAGATGTTTGCACAATGTGGTTTTGCGCTGGCCAAGAGCGGATGATCCGGCGCGGCCGGCGGGCGCCAAGGATCCCGCCGGGACAAAACAGGCGAACGAAGCGTCGCAAAACAAGGGAGTGAGATTTTGAGAGGCTTATCAGGCAAGGTAGCAATCGTTACCGGCGGCGGCCAGGGCATTGGGCGCGCCATCACCCTTCGGCTCGCGGAAGAAGGCTGCAAGGTCGCGATTTTCGACATCAATCCCGACGCCGGACATGAGACGGC
>DASQOU010000223.1:0-2837 GCA_035644295.1 Bradyrhizobium sp. | reverse complement strand
CGGATGTTTTAAGGCCTGAGCCAGCGTGGCTTGTTCGATGTCGGCACTCGCCCAGGTCCGGAACGGTCCACCCGACGCGGTGATGATTACGCGCACCAGTTCTTCGCGATTGCCGGAGCCAAGCGCCTGGAACAGCGCGTTATGTTCGGAATCAGCCGGCAGGATGCATGCGCCCGCCTTTGCCGCGCGCTGCATGAAGAGATCGCCCGCGCAGACCAGGCATTCCTTGTTGGCAAGCGCGACGGTGGCGCCACGATCAACCGCCGCTAGCGCGGGCTTCAACCCGGCAGCGCCGCTGACCGCCGCCATGACCCAATCCGCGGGACGGGCGGCGGCCTCGATGACGGCGCTTTCGCCGGCGCCGCATTCGGTGCGGGTGCCGGCCAGTGCGTCCTTCAGTTCAGCGAGGCGATCGGGATCGGCGACGGCCGCAAAGCGCGCGCCGAACTCCTTGGCGAGCTTTGCGAGCGCCTGCACATTGGTGTGAGCCGTCAACGCCTCGACTCGGTAGCGGTCGGGCGAAGCACGCAGCAAATCCATCGTGCTGTCGCCGATCGAACCGGTTGCACCGAGCACGGTTACGGAGCGAACGGCCGTGGCCGCAGCTTTGTTGGTACGCAAGGGAACTGCGCTCATGACCTACCAAACCATAAGACCGCGGCCAACGCCATCCGCGCCGTGCCGCAAAAATCCAAAAATAGCCGCCAGCACGATGGCGGCGACGAACCCGTCAAGACGATCGAGCAGCCCGCCGTGCCCGGGGATGATGTGGCTGGAGTCCTTGACGCCAAACCGGCGTTTCACGGCCGACTCGAAGAGGTCGCCGAGCTGGGAAGCGACTGAAAGAACAGCGCCGAGCAACAGCATAGGGCCGGTTTTGCCGAGACCAATAGCGGCAAATCCCGCGACAACCGCAAGGCTCGCCGCAAAGCCGCCGATTGCGCCGGCCCAGGTCTTCTTGGGACTGACCCGCGGCCAGAGTTTTGGTCCACCAATACCGCGGCCCGCAAAGTAACCGCCGATATCGGTTACCCACACCACGAGAAGGATCAAGATCAGCGCGACAAATCCGTGAGCCTGGTCGTGGCGGACAAGCACCGATGCGACTTCCGCGGCAGCGGCATAGCCAAACCCTGTCGCGGTCCAAAGGCGCCGCTCAGGCGAAACAACCATGACGCCGGCCAAACCAACGATGAGTACAAGGATCGACGCGTCGATCCGCCCTGCGGCGAGCAAGAGTCCCCCGATCGCAAGCGCAGCAGCGCCAGCCATTACCAGGCGTGGCGTGCGCGCGCCCACGACCATCAGCCATTCGAAATAGAGGCCGATCGCGGTCAGCGTCACCAGCGCGGCCCACAACCATCCGCCGGCATAAGCGACGGCGATTGCGAGCGGAGCCAGCACCACGGCTGTGGCCACGCGCATCGCAAGATTGCGCGTCGCCTGCTCGCCGGCAACCGCAGGTGTTGCTTGGCCTTCGCTCACGATCCGGTTTTCGCGGCCAGACCGCCGAAACGGCGCTCTCGTCTGGCGTACTCGGCAATCGCGCCTTCAAGTGCGGCCTTGTCGAAATCCGGCCAATGGATCGGCACAAATACCAGTTCGCTATAGGCGGCCTGCCACATCAGGAAATTCGACAGCCGCTGCTCTCCGCTGGTGCGAATAATCAGATCGGGATCGGGAATATCGGGGGCATCCAAATACTGGCCGAGCGCGTCGGCGTCGATCGACGAAGGATCGCGTTTTCCCTCGGCGACTTCGCGAGCAAGCCGCTGCGCGGCATGGGCGATTTCCTGCCGTGACCCGTAGTTGAAGGCAACCACCAGATTGAGGCGATTATTGTCCCGCGTCAGGTCTTCGGCCTCTTTCAGAAGCGCGCAAATGTCCGGCTCCAATCCTTCGCGCTCGCCAATCACCCGAACCCGGACGCCATCGCTGTGAAGCGTCGCCAGGTCGTTACGGATAAAACGTCGCAACAGGCCGAACAGGTCGCCGATTTCGGTCGCGGGGCGCGACCAGTTTTCCGAACTGAAGGAGAAAATCGTCAGGTAGAGAATGCCGAGTTCGCCTGAAGCACGAACGACCTTGCGCAAGGCTTCGACGCCGCGGCGATGACCTTCAGCGCGCGGCAAACCGCGCGCGGCCGCCCAGCGTCCGTTCCCGTCCATGATGATCGCCACATGCAAGGGACCGTCCGCTCGATCGGGTCGCTCAGTTGCAGGGGCTGCGGCATTCGACATCGATCAATCCTTCAGAGCATGATCCGGGAAAAGTGGGACCGGTTTCCCGAAAAGATCACGCTCGAAACAAAAAGAGCCTAGACGGTGAGGATTTCTTTTTCTTTGGCTGCAAGCAAGTGATCGATCTCCGAAATCGTCCCGTCGGTCGCCTTCTGCACGTCATTGGCAAGACGTTCCTGATCGTCTTCGGAAATCTCGTGATTCTTTTCGAGCTTCTTGATCGTATCGAGACCATCGCGCCGGACATGCCGGACCGCGACCCGAGCGGCCTCCGCGTATTTGTGCGCGACTTTGACCAATTCCTTGCGGCGGTCCTCATTGAGCTCGGGAATTCTCAGGCGAAGTACCTGCCCTTCCGTGGCCGGACTTAGGCCGAGGTTGGAATCGACGATGGCCTTCTCCACCGCCTTGACCATCGACTTGTCCCACACCTGCACCGAGAGAAGGCGTGGCTCAGGCACGCTGATCGTTGCAAGCTGGTTGAGCGGCATGTGCGTGCCATAGGCATCGACCTGCACCGGCTCCAGCATCGAAGCTGCGGCGCGGCCGGTCCGCAAACCG
Organism: Bradyrhizobium sp.; assembly: GCA_035644295.1. Taxonomy (GTDB): domain Bacteria; phylum Pseudomonadota; class Alphaproteobacteria; order Rhizobiales; family Xanthobacteraceae; genus Bradyrhizobium. The sequence continues at coordinate 36 of DASQOU010000223.1, read as the reverse complement.
CCGAGTTCGTGCTTGAGAGACTGCGTGGCGCCCTGC
>DASQOU010000222.1:0-15172 GCA_035644295.1 Bradyrhizobium sp. | reverse complement strand
CGGCCGGCGGTGGCGGGTTCCGCGTGGACTCCTCCCAACCGTGGCTTCACCATCGGGCGGCGTGAGTCGGCCTTTGAGGGCGACCATGCGTTCCCTCAAGCCCAGTGATTGCTGACCTCGACCATGTCAAAGCCCGCCGCCGCCGTTCAATGCCGGATTTGTCCATCTCCACGTCCACTCGGCCTATTCCCTGCTGAAGGGGTCGATCAAGATCGCCAAGCTCGGCGAACTGGCGAAAGCCGACCGCCAGCCGGCGCTGGCGCTGACCGACACCGACAACATGTTCGGCGCGCTGGAATTCTCCGACAAGATGGCCGGCTATGGCATCCAGCCGATCATCGGCTGTGAACTCGCGGTTGATTTCGGCGACCAGGACCCGAACGCGCGCAATGCAATGGCGGCTGCGCCTTCGCGCATCGTGCTGCTGGCAGCACGCGAGCGCGGCTATCGCAGCCTGATGCGGCTCAACTCCCGCGCCTTCCTGGAAACGCCGGTTCATCAGGCCCCGCATATCAAGTTCGATTGGCTAGAGGGCGATGCCGAGGATCTGATCGCGCTGACCGGTGGTCCCGACGGACCGATCTCATTGGCAATCGCCGCCGACCAGGCGGCGCTGGCGGCATCGCGGTGCGAACGCTTGGCTCGACTGTTCGGTGACCGCCTATATGTCGAATTACAGCGCCACGGCATCGAGAAGGAACGCCGCATCGAGGCCGGGCTGATCGATCTGGCCTATGCGAGGGGATTTCCGCTGCTCGCGACCAACGAGCCTTACTTCGCGACCTCCGACGACTACGAAGCCCATGATGCGCTGCTCTGCATCGCCGGTGGACGCTTGATCGCCGAGACCGACCGCGAGCAGCTTACGCCCGATCACCGCTTCAAGACCCGCGCCGAAATGGCCGTGTTGTTCGCCGACCTTCCCGAGGCCCTCGCCTCCACCGTCGAGATCGCCGAGCGCTGTGCGTTCCGCCCCCTCACGCGCAAGCCGATCCTGCCACGGTTCACAGTTGGTGCAGCGGCCAACGCCGCGGACGCCGAAAGCGACGAAGCGGCGGAATTGCGCCGCCAGGCCGAGGAGGGCCTTGGCCAGAGGCTCCAGGTGCACGGGCTTTCACAGGGCACCTCCGAGGAGGATTATCGCGCCCGGCTGGCCTTCGAGCTCGATGTCATCACCCGCATGAATTATGCGGGCTATTTCCTGATCGTTGCTGACTTCATCAAATGGGCAAAGGCAGAGGGCATTCCGGTGGGCCCCGGCCGTGGCTCCGGCGCGGGCTCGCTGGTCGCCTATGCCTTGACCATCACCGATCTCGATCCCATCCGGTTCGGCCTCCTGTTCGAGCGCTTTCTCAATCCCGAGCGCGTGTCGATGCCTGACTTTGACATCGATTTTTGCCAGGACCGGCGCGGCGAGGTGATCGATTACGTGCAGCAGCGCTACGGCCGCGATCAAGTCGCGCAGATCATCACTTTCGGCACACTGCAGGCGAGGGGGGTGCTGCGCGATGTCGGGCGCGTGCTTCAGATGCCCTATGGGCAGGTCGACAAGCTGACGAAGCTCGTGCCGCAGAACCCGGCCGCCCCCGTGACGCTGGCGGCCGCGATCGCGAGTGAGCCGAAGCTGCAGGCGTTTCGCGACGAGGATCCGGTGGTGGCGCGCGCCTTCGACATAGCACAGCGGCTGGAGGGTTTGACGCGGCACGCGTCGACCCACGCCGCCGGTATCGTGATCGGTGATCGGCCGCTCAGCGAACTCGTCCCCCTCTACCGCGATCCGAAGTCGGACATGCCTGTGACCCAGTTCAATATGAAATGGGTTGAACCTGCGGGCCTCGTCAAATTCGACTTCCTCGGCCTCAAGACGCTGACGGTTCTTGATGTCGCCGTGAAATTGCTCAAGCGCCGTGGGGTCGATGTCGATCTCGCAACCCTGCCGCTCGACGATGCCGCCAGTTACCAGATGCTCGCGCGCGGCGATGTGGTCGGCGTGTTCCAGGTTGAAAGTCAGGGCATGCGGCGCGCGCTGGTCGACATGCGGCCCGACCGCTTCGAGGACATCATCGCGCTGGTGGCGCTGTATCGTCCCGGCCCGATGGCGAACATTCCGACCTACTGCGCCCGCAAACATGGTGATGAAGAGCCGGAATATCTGCACCCCATGCTCGAGCCGATCCTGAAGGAGACGTTCGGCGTCATCATCTACCAGGAACAAGTGATGCAGATCGCGCAGGTGATGGCCGGCTATTCGCTCGGCGAAGCCGACCTGTTGCGGCGCGCGATGGGCAAGAAGATCCGCTCGGAGATGGAACAGCAGCGCGCAGGCTTCGTCGCCGGCGCGGTCAAGAATGGTGTGCCAAAAGGGCAAGCCGACACCATTTTCGAGCTGCTCGCGAAATTCGCCGATTACGGTTTCAACAAAAGCCACGCCGCCGCTTACGCGTTGGTGTCGTATCACACCGCCTATATGAAGGCGCATTACCCGGTCGAGTTCCTGGCGGCGTCGATGACGCTCGACCTCAACAATACCGACAAGCTGTCTGAATTTCGTGGCGAAGCGCAGCGGCTTGGGATCAAGGTCGAGGCGCCGTCGGTCAATCGCTCCGGCGCCACGTTCGAGGTCAGTAGCGGCACCATCTACTACGCGCTCGCCGCACTCAAGGGCGTTGGCCCCCAAGCCGTCGAACTGATCGTGGAGGCGCGCCGCGAGGGGCAGTTCACCTCACTGGCCGATTTCGCCAGTCGCGTTAATCCGCGCGCGATCAACAAGCGGGTCATCGAGAGCCTGGCTGCGGCGGGCGCGTTCGACGCGCTCGATTCCAATCGCGCACGGGTGTTTGCGGGCGCTGAGGCGATCCTGGCGGCCTGCCAGCGCAGCCACGAGGCTGCGTCCGTCGGACAGAACGACATGTTCGGCGGAGCTGCGGATGCACCGACCATCATGCTGCCGCAGGTCGAACCCTGGTTGCCGGCCGAGCGGTTGCGCCGTGAATATGACGCCATCGGTTTCTTCCTGTCCGGCCATCCGCTCGATGATTATGCGAACGTGCTGAAACGCCTGAGGGTGCAATCCTGGTCTGAGTTCTCGCGTGCCGTCAAAACCGGCGCGACCGCGGGCAAGGTTGCCGCAACCGTGGTCTCGCGCATGGAGCGGCGGACCAAAACCGGCAACAAGATGGGCATCATCGGTCTGTCGGACCCGACCGGGCATTTCGAGGCCGTGCTGTTTTCCGAAGGGCTTGCCCAGTATCGTGACGTGCTGGAACCGGGGGCTGCCGTCCTGTTGCAACTAGGCGCCGAGCTGCAGGGCGAGGATGTCCGCGCCAGAGTGCTGCACGCCGAGCCGCTCGATGACGCCGCGGCCAAAACCCAGAAAGGGCTGCGCATCTTTGTGCGCGATACGAAGCCGCTCGAATCCATCGCCCGGCGGCTGCAGATGCCCGAGGCCGGGCCGCAAGGGGGTACAGTCCGTCCCCAGGCCAAGCCGGCGGCAGCGTCAGGGGCTGACGGTGACGTCTCGCTGGTCATGATGCTCGACCTCGAAACCGAAGTGGAAATGAAGCTGCCGGGCCGCTTCAAGGTCTCGCCGCAGATTGCCGGCGCGATCAAGGCGGTGTCAGGCGTGGTGGATGTGCAGACCCTCTAACGCGGAAAGGATTTTCCTATGTGCGAGATGTGCCGTCAAAATTCTACTTCCAGGTTCAAGCCTTCGCGGCGCAGCGTGCTTGGTGGTGCGGCCTCGACAGTGGGGCTGTTGTTGGCGAACGCGGCTGGCGCCAAGGAAGCGAAGGCGCCGCCGAAACCACAAAACGTGTTGTCGCCGGACGCTTCGCTCGAACGCCTGCTGAAAGGCAATGCGCGCTATGTCGAGGGCGTTTCGTTGCGGCATGACTTCAAGCATGAGCGGGAAGCATTGGTCGGGGGCCAGAACCCCTACGCCGCCATCTTAAGCTGTGCCGATTCGCGCATCGCTCCCGAATACGCTTTCGACAGCGGCCGGGGCGATCTCTTTGTTTGCCGCGTGGCGGGCAATTTCGCCAACAATGAATCCGTCGCGAGTCTGGAATATGCCGTTGCCATTCTTGGTGCGCCTCTGATCCTTGTTCTGGGTCACGATAGCTGCGGCGCGGTCAGTGCGACGATAAAGTCTCTCAAGGACGACACCACATTGCCCGGACACATGCCCTCGCTGGTCACGGGCATCGCGCCTGCGGTGAAGGCGGTATCGCAACAAGCCGGTGATGTGCTTGGCAACGCGATCAGGCAGAACGTGGTCGATAACGTTGCCAAACTAGGATCGGCGACACCGATTCTGAGCGCGGCGGTTGCGCAAGGCACGCTCAAGGTGGCCGGCGGCATCTACCGCCTCAGGGACGGCAGAGTGGAAATGGTTGGCTGATTGCCGTCTGCCCGCCGCATAGCCTTATTGCCGCGCCCTTCGTTCAAACCCTGTTCAGGTAGCCCAGTGTCCAATGCGCAGATGCTCTGGTAGATCGTGAGCGGCAGGAGCCATGCCTATGACCAAGGCCTTTTGGATTTTTCCGCTATGCCTGATGCTGTTGTCCGGGCTTCCGACGCTGAGAACTGCTGCCGCGCAGCAGCCGGAAAAGCGGATTGCGCTCGTCGTCGGCGACGGCGCTTACGCCAAGTCGCCGCTCGCGACGGCGGCTAACGACGCCGGCCTGATCGCGCAGACCTTGCAAGCGGCGGGCTTCGACGTGGTCGGGGCGCGCGACCTTGACGCCGACACGCTGCGCCGAAGCTTTCGTGACTTCATCCAGAAGGCCCAGGCATCAGGCCCGGGCACCGTCGCGATGGTCTATCTTGCGGGTTATGGAATGCAGGTCGCCGGCGAGAATTATTTCATACCTGTCGATTCAGCGCTCAGCCGCGACGTCGACATTCCGATCGAAGGATTGCGGATCAGTGACTACACCCGCCAGCTCGCTTCGCTGCCGCTGAAGGCCAGCATCGTCGTGCTGGACGCGGCGCGCCAGCAGCCCTTTATCGAGGGCGGCCAACCGATTGCGAGCGGGCTTGCGCTGGTCGAGCCGGATCCGCGCATGCTGATCGGATTCAACGCCGCCCCGGGCACGGTCGCTCCGAACGAGCAGGGGAATTATGGCATCTACGCCCAGTCACTCGCGGAGATGATCCGCACCGGCGGACTGCCGTTGCCGGAGGTCTTCAGCCGCGTAAGGCTGCGCGTCAACGACGCCAGCAAGGGTGCGCAAGTGCCGTGGAACGCCGAAAAGATCGATGCTGCCTTCATGTTCTTCGATCGCTCGCCGGATGCGCCGGCGCAAGCACCGCCGGATCAGGCCGCCGCGATGAGGAACAGGCCGATCCGCGACCTCGGTGTGCAGGATGCCTACGCCGCAGCCCTCGAACGCGACACCTTGCCCGGTTATGAGGATTTCCTGGCTGCCTATCCCGGTGATCCCCTGGCCAGACGTGTCCGCGCCATCCTCGCCGCGCGGCGCGAGGCGATTACCTGGCTTCGCACCTATCGCGCCGACACGCCGCCGGCCTATTGGTCTTACCTGCGGCGCTATCCGCGCGGGCCCCATGCCGGCGACGCTCGCCGCCGGCTCGCCATTCTCACCGCCGCGCTCGAGCCGCCGCCGTCATTTGCGGTGTATGACTACGACGTGCTGCCGCCACCACCGGACGAGATCATCTATATGGATCGTCCCGTGCTGGTGTTCAGCGATCCTGATTTCGGCTTTGTCCCGCCACCGCCGCCGCCGGTGTTTTTTCTGCCGCCGCCGCCGCCGGATTTCATCATCCTGGCGCCGCCGATCGTGCCGATCGGGCTGTTCATCCTGCCGCAACCGTTCTTCGTGCCGATCCCGGTCTATGTTCGGCCGCCTATTTATGTCGCGCCTCCGCCGAACAACATCATCTTCAACAACATCCACAACACCACGGTCATCAACAATGTCATCAATCAGCCGCCTCAGCCGCGGCCCGTTGCCCCGGGAACTGGCGCTCCGCAAGCTGGCGCAGCGAAGGGCGCGCCCGGGCCGGGTGGCGCAACGCCGACCGCGGCGACTGCGGCCCTGCCGCCCTCGGTGGCGCAAAGGGCCACGCTGATCCAGCAGGGAAAACTGCCGGTGCCGCCGAGCGCCGCCATCAATCCCGCTGTAAAGACAGGTACTCCCGGTACTCCAGGCGCGCCGAATGCGGCACCGAACAAGCCGTTGCCTGCAAACGTATCCCCGCAAGCATTACCGAAGGCCAATACGCTGCCAGTGCCGGGCACAAAGGGTGCCCCTGCCGTGCCTTCGGGCGCGGCCGGACCGGTGCCCGGAGCGCCGAACCCCAATGAAAAACTTGCGCCGGGATCGAGGTCTCCGACCGCATCAACCCCCAACGTTCCGGCGGCCGCAGGCGGTCCGAAAACGTCTGGCACGGAGGTGTCTCCCAGGGGACCAAAAGCAGGTGGCTCGGCCTCTCAGGCAAAGCCGCTCGTTCCGGAATCAAAGCCGAAGGCGGCTTTGACCCCGCCACCACCGCCGCCCAAACCCGCGGTAGCTTCTCCCAAGCCGTTGGCCGCGCCCGCGCCGCAAATTCGCCCGCCAGAGCCGGCCGCCCGGGCCGCTCCTCCGCCGCCGCGGCCTGCGCCGCAAATAGCGAGGCCAGCACCGCCCCCACCGGTCCGAGCCGCACCACCGCCGCCGCCGCGGCCGGCTCCCCAGATCGCGCGTCCGGCTCCGCCACCGCCGCCGCGAGCAGCTCCGCCACCGCCGAGACCCGCAGCGCCCGCCGCAGCGGCCAAAAAATGCCCGCCGAATAACCCGAAGTGCTGAAGCCAGAGCCGGTCAGGCCTCAACTTGGGGCCTGACCTGATTAAGTTCTGCAACAGTGAAACGGCTGCGCTCTCGCGGAAGAGGTTTCAAAGTCTCCCGTTGCTCGCTCGGCCATCGGCGGTAGCTGCCACGTGCGGGCGCGCTGCGACAATCTTCGCCGTCCAATCCTGCCTTATCCAGGTTGCTGGCTGTGGTGACTTCGCATGCGGGAAGAGTTCTTACGCTATTGCAACCAAACCGTGTTTTTCGATATGAACCTGTTCGAGCATGGAGTGGGCACGGAGGGCATGATGTTGGGGCGTGGTGTGGCGATGTGTGTTGCCGCAGTGTTTTTGTCGGGTTGTGCAAGCGAAAGGACAGGTTTCGATTACGCAGGAGTGGTGCAGAAGCTGGGCCCGCCAAGACCGGGCCAGTCGCGCATTGTCCTGCTCCAGGAGAAAGCGAGCGGCCTTACTGCCACCGTCAGTGACGTAAAGCTCGATGGTCGCCCGATGGGTACTCTAAAGACCGGTACCTATATCTACGCCGATCGCCCCGCAGGTCGTCACCAGCTCTTGGCCACTGAGACAATGTTTCCCGGCGAAAGCAAGCGCGACATCAAAACGGAATCTGGTCGCACGTATTTCTTTCTCGCAAAGACCAGCGAGAGGCACAATACTGTAACCGGAGCGACGATCGTAGGTGGGCTGGCCGGCATGGTCGCGGCCTCAGTGGTTACCTCCGGCAACGATAGTACCGGGCCGGTCGATTTTATTTCTTTGGACGAAGCTGCCGCAAGGACAATACTCGCGGAGTTACAACTGGCGGAATAGCCAGATGCGGTCGGCATATGTTTGATATCAAACAGGGGAAAAGTGATGATCCGGGCTGCGCTGGCCTGCAAGCCTGGCAAACGGCATAGCGTCCGGAGGGATTTTTGAAGGTTCTGATTACAATCCTAGGCCGCACGCTTCGATGCCTCACAATGATCGCCGTGATCGACGGCGGCACCGCGCTCGCGGCCCAGGGTGCGTCTTCGACCGCGGAGACTATTTATGCCGCCGCGCCGCAGCGGCTCCTGCAGATTCGCACCCTGGTCGCCGATGCGGGCCGTCAGACATCGATCGGCTCGGGATTTCTGGTCGCTCCCGACGGGCTCGCCATTACGAATTATCACGTGGTCTCGCAGGTTGCGCTTGAACCGAAAACCTACCGGCTCGAATACGTGGCCGCCGATGGCAGTCACGGCGATGTCCAGGTGTTGGGCGTGGACGTGCCCAATGACCTCGCCATTGTGCGCCTCGAGAAGCGCGACGCGCCATTTTTCACTTTCGACAAGGCGGCAATCCGCGGCGACCTGCCGAAGGGCGAGCGTCTCTACTCCATGGGTAATCCTCTCGATCTGGGATTCACCATCATCGAGGGCACCTACAACGGGCGAGTGGAGCATAGCTACAACGAGCGCATCCATTTCAGCGGGGCGCTGAACCCGGGCATGAGCGGCGGCCCCGCCGTGACCGCCGAAGGTCAGGTTGCCGGTGTTAACGTCGCGACGCGCAGAGGCGGACAGCTCGTCAGTTTCCTGGTGCCGGCCCGTTTTGCCGAGCTGCTGTTGCAGCGCGTGCGCGACGGCGGAACAAGGTCGGATCTGCGCGCCGAGATCGCGGGACAGATCGCGGAATGGGGATCGATGCTTTACAAATCCTTCGGCGAGCAGGGGTTTCGTTCGATCGCACTCGGGCCATATCGGGCGCCCGAGACGGCAGCACCGTGGTTCAACTGCTGGGCGCAGACCAATGCCGGCGCGACGCCGAGGCCGCGGGCCAGCATCAATTCGACGAATTGCTCCAGCGATACGGCGTTGTTCGTGGCGACGGATCTGAACACCGGCGCGATTCAGGTCAGTCACCAGTACGTCAAAACCATTGATCTCAATCAGTTCCAGTTTGCGACCCTGCTGTCACAGCTAAGTCAGGCGCGTCTGGTCGGCGGAGGACCGTTTCGGAAGTGGTACACGCCGGAGCGCTGCCACGAAGACTTTGTCAGCGCCGCGGCTGCGCCCGATCACCCGCCGCTTAGGGCGATCTGGTGTGCGCAGGCTTATCGCGAGTTTGAAGGGCTTTACGACGTTGTTCTGATTGCTGTCACCCAGGATGATGGCAACGAGGCCATGGTCTCGCGGTTGAATCTGCAGGCGGTGGGCTATGACCAGGCCATGGCGCTCGGGAAACGTTTTCTCGAAGCGGTGCAGGTGAGCAAATGATCTGGGTTGAGGTATTGTCTCGCCACCGCGACGTTGAGGCCAGGTTTCGCGTTGCGGGTCCGGAAGTTTTCATCGGTCGCGGATACGACAACGATGTCATCGTCGACGATCCCTATGTCGGGGCTCAGCACCTTCGTATTTTCCGCGATGAATCCGGGCGGGTCGTCGCAGAGGATATCGGCAGTGCGAATGGTACGTTCCTCGATGGCGGCAAGGATCGACTTCGGCGCATTGTCATCGACGGCACGAAGCCTATCCGTATTGGCCAGACCCTTTTGCGGATCCGCGAGCCCGGCCATGCGGTCGAGCGAGAGCGCATGGCGCGGCCGGAACGGCCGATATTGCCGGTCGCGCTGGCTTTGGCCCTCGGCGCCATGGTAATCGCCGTCTCGGCGCTCAGGATATGGCTCGCACAAACCGGCGAACCTCGCGTGTCGGCTTATTTGACGCCTTTGTTGACGGCGATCGGTTCCGTCGTCCTGTGGGCCGGCTTGTGGGCGCTGCTGTCGCGCATATTCTCTGGGCGCTCGCGCTTTCTGCGCAATTTGCTCATCGCGCTGGCGGGCATCATCGCCCTATTGCTCTATGACGAGTTTGGACGATTCGCTGCCTTCGCACTGACCTGGCCGACGGCCGGCACCTACCAATATGTCGCGGTGTGGTCGATCCTCGCGGCGATTTGCTTCCTGCATCTGCGGGAAATCGGTCCGGCCCGTCTTTGGCTAAAGGGGGCCATCGTGACGACCGTGTTGGCGACCGCGATCGCGGCGCAGACGCTGCAGCGGTCAGAAGCGTTTTCCGATTTCGGGCGGCAAACCACGACGCGATTGCTGATGCCGCCGGCGTTCCGCGTTGTTCCGGTCCGCGACCAGGGCGCGTTCTTCGGCGAAATCGCACGCCTCAAGACCAGAATAGACAGTGATCGGAGTGAGGCGAGACCCGACCCGACTAATCAATAGGCCGCGCGCGGGATCTGTTTGCGACGCTGGGTTCAACAGCCGGAACAGGTTTCGTTGTGGTGTAGCACCGCGTTCGCTGCGGCCATCAATCCGCAGGCACGCTAGCTAGCGCCGTCCATCGCGCCGACAGTCTGTATGTGCGAAGGTTGCGGTTGAAGCGACGGTGAGGGGATGTTGGGACGAAAGAGCAGAGGGATCATCTCGGGCTGCACCGGTTTGCTAAACAGGTAGCCCTGGACCTCGTCACAGGCGCGACCCCGCAGGAAAATATCCTGTTCCGTCGTCTCGACGCCTTCCGCCACCACGGTCAATCCCAGCGCCTTGCCCATGCTGATGATCGCGGTCGCGATCGCCCGGTCTTCGGGACTTTCCGCCAGGTCCCGCACGAAGGATCGATCGATCTTGATCGTATCGATCGGAAATTTCTTCATCAGAGACATCGATGAATAGCCCGTGCCGAAGTCATCGATCGCCAGGCGGACCCCGCGGCTTTGAATTTCGTCCAATAGCTTGATGGCGCGTTCGACGTTCTGCATCACCATGCTTTCGGTGATCTCGAGCTGCAACAGATGAGCCGGCATGCCGGTAGAGGCCAACACGTCGTCGATGTCGTCGAGCAGGTTCGCATCCAGAAACTGCCGTGGCGAAAGATTGACCGCCACTGAAATGGCGGGAAGGCCTTCGCGTTGCCAGGCCATGTTCTGGGCGGATGCGGTCTTGAGCACCCATCGTCCGATGGAGATGATGAGGCCGGTCTCCTCGGCGAGCGGAATGAACTCTGTCGGCGGAAGATTGCCGAACTTCGGATGCGCCCATCGCAGCAGGGCTTCCACGCCGCTGATCCGGCCGGTCGCAACCTCGAGCTTGGGCTGGTAGTGCAGCGTGAACTGATTGAGTTCGAGCGCGTGACGCAGGTCCGCTTCCAGTTTCAGCCGTTCGATGGACTGGCTCCTGATCTCGGCCGAGAAGAAGCGAAAATTGTTTTTTCCCTCTTCCTTGGCGAGGTACATGGCCATGTCGGCATTCTTGGTCAGGGTTTGCACGTCGCTGCCGTTTTCCGGAAATACTGCGATGCCGATGCTCCCGGTCGTACGGCACTCATGCCCCGCAAGCACTATCGGAGGCAGCAGGGCAGTGAGAATCTTGTGGGCGACAACGGCAACCTGCTCGCGATCGGAAATTCCATTGAGGACGATGACAAATTCGTCCCCGCCAAACCGGGCGACTAGATCGCTGTCGCGCACGCAGGCCTTAAGCCTGTTGGACACCTCGACCAGCAGCGTGTCGCCTGCGGCATGCCCAAGCGAGTCATTGATAACCTTGAATCTGTCGAGATCGATGAAGAGCAACGCGCATTGACTGCCACAGCGTTGCGCCGATTTCATCGATTGCTCAAACAGCTGATGGAAGGTCACGCGGTTGGGCAGGCCCGTCAGTTCGTCATGCGTCGCCAAATACTGAATACGCCCGTCGGCCTGCACTTTTTCATCAGCGCGATCCAGGTTCTCCAGAGCGGCTGAGATGTTTTCGCCCATGCGCGACAGCAAGGCGACGATTTCCGTGTCCGTCGCCCAGGATTTGGTGACGAAAAACAGGATCACCCCGATGCTCTGCCCGCCTTTGACAAGCGGCACGGCGCAACTTGCGACCACACCAGCCTGACGGCTGGATTCCCGCCATGGCCGCCCTTGTTCGGAGTTGAGAATGTCCTCGTTGACGCAGGCCGTTTGCATCCGGAACGCCTTGCCGCAAACACCCTTGCCATAAGGATTCTCCGGATCGATCGAAAATCGCGTCTGCCTAACCAATCCCATATCGACGATTTCGCCAGTACCGGTCACCGCTTGCAGCCATGGGGAGTCGGGCTGGGCCAGAAGCACGGTGGCGGCCAGAGATCGGCCGACATGCACGGCCGCGTCGCAAACCAAACGATAGAGTTCGTTAGCCGTTTTGGCGCGCAGGATGGCCTCGTTGGTGGCACTGAGTGCCGCAAACATCTTTGCCAGTCGCCGTGCGGCCCGCTCATTGCGTTTGCAATCCGCTTCGCGATCGATGTTGTCGAGCCCAAATGACAGATTTTCAGCCATGCGGGCAAGTAGCGCAACAGTCTCCTCATCGAGCGCGTTGATTTCATCGAGGGCGACCACCAACACACCGACACTCTCGCCCGCGCGGATCACTGGTAGCGCAGCAGCGGCGCGTGCGCCGGCGCGGCTTGCCGCCTGGTGCCAGGACTTCAATCGTTCGTCGTTGAGGAGGTCATTGCTGACGCAAGGCTTCTGGGTGCGGAATGCAATTCCAACAAGACCGATTCCCAGCGGCGAAGTTGCCAGCACCGAGTAGCTGCGGGCGCGAAGCTCCGCATCGTCACCGGCCCCAGCCACCACCTTCAGGGTGTCCGTGCCCGGCTCGCGCAGAAGGATCGCCGCCGCGACGAAATTCCCGCTGTGCAGCGCTGCCTCGCAGACTTGCTGCAAAAGCTTTTCCTGCGAATTTATTCGCAGGATGGCCTCATTCGTCGCACTTAACGCGGCGAACATCTTGACGAGACGCGGCGGCGTTTGGCCGACGCTTACAGGGTGAACAGGGCCTGATAGAACGGTCTGCGCGGACATCGTACTCTCTGGGCAATCAGTGCATGAAGCGGGGCGCGTCACCTTATGGTGGCCGTCGGATGGGACACGGTCTCCCTGGGTTTTAATGGGTGAGCACCCCAATGCTTGGTACCCTCGTACCCCAAACACTGAAATAAATTGTTACGATCATTTATTCGCTCTGCTGCCGGAGATTGAACGGGGCACCGGGGACTTTGCACAATCATTGAGCGAATCTTGTTGGATAGGGGCTTTCACCCCTGCCGTTGCGGCAATGGGTCTGACCCTTGCAACCATGAGTGGTTTGATGGACTGCGGATGACGGAAAGGAAGTATTTACCTCGACCGCTCAATTTGGAGAATTGCGGCCCACTGCTGAACCTGGAATTGAGGCCGGCCATCGCAGTGTAAGTGCGCAACACGACATCCCAAGCGGTGCCGGCAAAGCCGGTTTCCAGCTTGATGGGCGCGGACGCAGGGCACCTGAGTGCCGTCTACGTCCGGGATGTCCGGGATTGCTGCTATTTCGCTGCCGCAATAGCCTCCATTGCCGAACTTGGCACAAAGCCGCCGTGGCCGCCTGCGACGCGCTCCGGTGCGATACCGTGCTTCTTCAAGCCTTCGTAGAAGGCGACGAAACCGTCCGAGCGGTCTTTGTCGCGCAGCGGCGAATACAAGTCGGTAACCCAGACGATGTTCTCGTTGACGATGTGCCCGATCAGCAAGCCGTCGGAGTGCGGATTGGCAATCTTGTAAAGCCGGATCTCACCGCCATCGTCCTTGAGCGCCATTTGCTCATTGAATTCGACGACATTTGCGGGTTTCGGATTCCTTTCAAGTTCATCCGGATTCACGGTGTGCGGCGTACGAAACACGGCTTCAAAATGTGCCTTGTTCGGTGCGGCGACAATGATGGTCGCTCCTTCGGCAACATATGTCCGCGCGCCCCCCGCGTGATCGTTGTGGTGATGCGTGAGCACAAGGAATTTCACCGGTTTGCCGGGATACTTCGCTTTTGCCGCATCGATGGTCCACCGCGACTGCCATTCGTTAATGGGGGCATCGAACACGACAAGGTGGTCCTTGCGCGCGACGATCAAGCTGTTGTGCGTGCCGCCGGTTGCGAATTGCATGTTCGGCGCCAGTTCGACGAGCTTGAGCCCGGGGCCGGACGAGGGAAAATTCACGCTGTCGCTATCGAGGAAGCGGCCGAGAAACAGTCGGCGGATCACCCATTGATAGGGAACCGATCCGGGCGCCGGCATCTTCGCCTCCTTTCGACCCTCGTCACGTATCGTGAAGGTCTCTGGCGGGATAGTCGGATTGATCTCGATTTCCCGAAAGGTGACGTGGCCGACTTGGACGTGATTGACCCTGTACGCATGGGTATAGGCCATTTTGATCCCGCCGACCTGCTTCCAGTCGCTGAGGACGAGATCGTATTCGACATCGCCGTAGACCGGATCGTCATCGAGGCTTCGTATCGCGGCCGGCAATTTGGTCGTGCGATCGAACAGGATGGTGAAATTGATGTCACCATCGGCAAAAGCAACGGCCGGCAGCGGCCTGTTCTCAAGCATTTGGTCGGGCAGCGCGGTGAGTTTCTGGGGCGCGTTGAGCGCTCTTAGAATCAACGTAGGGGAGGCCCGCTCAAGTTCGCGCATATAGGCCGCGAAGCGAATATTTGACATCGGCGTGTCGCCCTTCGCCGTCGACACCGTGCCGTACATGGGGGTGACGATCTCGCTATATTTTGCCTTTTCAAGGAAAGGGTATTGCAAATTGCGATCCCAGTCGGACCGAGCCATGCCTTTCTCGCGGTCCCAGGTGAGGGTGATTTTGGACTCGCCGATCAAGCGGGGCTCGGCGTCGGCCACGTAACTTTGCTGCGGCTCCCAGTGCCGAGCGTCGGCCTTGAGAATCACGCCCTTCACAGCGCCTAACGCCTCGACACCGCCGGCGGCCGCAACGGCCTGTTTGACAAGTTCGAGCGGGGATGCGTTTTGCGCGAGTGCGACCGAAGGCGCCGCTGAAACGAGTGACGCAGCAAGGCTGAAAGACAGGAAATGTTTCAAGGGCATTCCTCCCGAGGTGACGCCATGCCTTTTTGCCAAACCCGCCAAAGCACGGCGTTAACTTTCAATAAGTTGACGACTGCACACTTTTGGAACTCGAACTGTCGCCATCCAGATTCGCGGGCGAGGGCGGTTTGTTACCCTCGGGTGGCTGAAATGGCCATATTTCCTTGCTTCTCGCCAAAATCCCGCTATATACCGCGCCATCTCACACGGAAACATGGCTCAAAAGGCCGTCCGGTGGCAGCCGGGCCGTTAGGCTCGTCTGCTCACACGTTTCCGGAGGAACCAACCGGAGAACTTGACGATGGCACTACCCGATTTCTCTATGCGTCAGCTGCTTGAGGCCGGCGTTCACTTTGGCCACCAATCGCACCGCTGGAATCCGAAAATGGCGGATTACATTTTCGGTGCGCGCAACAACATCCATATCATCGACCTCGCCCAGACCGTGCCGATGCTGCATCGCGCGCTCCAGGCGGTCAGCGAT
>DASQOU010000221.1:0-25401 GCA_035644295.1 Bradyrhizobium sp. | reverse complement strand
ACGCCATCCTTTCCGCCGTCGGATACAACTTCCGCCGCATCCTCGCATGGCTGAGGGCTCTCTTGCGCCTGTTCCTGATCGCCATCCTGCGTCTCGCAATCAGCCGATCAGAGCTCATCCCGGCTTCTTAACGGACGACTAGACCAGGGATTTCTGGTGGTCCGCAATCCGGCGGCTGACGGTACAGGAGTGGCCGATGACAATTCTGAAATGGGCGCTGATCTTCTTTCTGGTATCTTTGGTCGCCGGTCTCTTCGGTTTCACCGACATATCGGCGGCGTCGGCGGATGTGGCGCGGTTCCTGTTTTATGTCTTCGTGGTGATCTTCTTGGTCTTGCTGATCCTGGGTCTCACGATCTTTCGGGTGTGAGCGGCCAACGCTGTCATTGCGAGGGAGCGCCGTCGCGATCCAGAGTTCGTCATTCCGGGGCGATGCGAAGCATCGAATCCGGAATCTTGAGATTCCGGGTCTGGTGCTTACGCACCATCCCGGAATGACGAACGGAAAATCTCACGCCACTTCTTCGATGGTGACCTTGTCGGGATAGAACGCAAGATGGCCGGAGATTTCCGTCATCGCGGGGAACGGTGTCTCGTAGGTCCAGATCGCATTCTCGATGGTCTTGCCGTTGGCGGCGACGCTGAAATAATTAGCGTCTCCCTTATAGGGGCAGTGCGTCACCCGCTCGGTACGCGCCAACAGTGCCATGTTGGCATCCTTCCGCGGCACATAGTTCACCGCCGGGTAGCTGGCTTCCTTCAGCGTCAGGGCACTGGTGGTATCTGCGATCACGACGCCCCCTGCGGAGACGCGGACACGCTTGGGGTTTGCGGCAATGGTGATCGGGTGGTCGGGGCCGGGTAGTTTCATGGTGTCAGCCTTTCGGTCAGCCCGTTGTGATCGTACGGTACAATCCTTCCGGCTTTGCTAGGATCGGATCGGGAATATAATACGACAAGGCGTGACATCCAGAGCGGGATTGGCAAAAGTGACGCCGGGTTTTGCGGCCGATCATGCTCTCAAATATGATGAGGCGCGTGATCTTATTGCCAAAATCGCTCACACTTTTGGCGGATCATGCGCTAGGGTATTCGCGTCAGGTTGGTGCGCTGGGCTGCGAAGCCGGGCGCGATTCGAAGCCGGATGGGAGAAATCTGGGATGCCGATGGACGCCCGCGATATCGAATCGATGATCAAGGCAGCTATACCCGACGCCGATGTGACGATCCGCGATCTGGCCGGCGATGGCGACCATTATGCGGCGACCGTGATATCGGAATCTTTTCGCGGCAAATCCCGCGTCCAGCAGCATCAGATCGTCTATCAATCGCTGCAGGGACAGATGGGCGGCGTGCTTCACGCGCTGGCGCTGCAGACCGGCGTTCCCGACTGACCGGACGGCGTGGCGGATTGGGGCGCCGGACCGACCGGGATGCCAAAGACCTGGGCGGAGGGACCCCATGCCACGGGACACTGAACGCGGCCCGTTGTTTCGCCCGATCGTGCCGCATCAGCACAGTCGCGTAACCTACGCAGAGCTGCTGTTCGACCTCGTGTTCGTTTTCGCGGTGACGCAGATATCGCACACGCTGCTCGCGCAATTTACCCCGCTCGGGGCGGTGCAAACAACCCTGCTGCTGCTCAGCGTTTGGTGGGTGTGGGTCTACACCTCCTGGGTCACCAATTGGCTCAACCCTGAACAAACGCCGGTTCGCGTCATGCTGTTCGTGCTGATGCTGGGCGGGCTGGTTCTCTCTACCTCGATTCCCAAGGCATTTGAATCGCGGGGGCTGTGGTTCGCATCAGCCTATGCCGCAATGCAGGTCGGAAAGACGGTCTTCTTGTGGCTATCGACGCCGCATAATCGAACCTCAGCGCGGTTGAATGCGTTGCGCATAACCGCCTGGCTGTCGGTGTCGGCGATCTTCTGGATCGCGGGCGGCCTTGCGCAAGGTCCCGTGCGGCTGGTGTTATGGGCGGTGGCGCTATCGATCGAATACACCTCGCCCGCCGTCCGGTTCTGGATACCGAAATACGGCGCCTCGTCGTTGGCGGACTGGTACGTCGAGGGCGGCCACATGGCCGAGCGCTGCGCAGGCTTCATCATCATCGCGCTCGGGGAATCCATCGTCGTGACCGGTGCAACGTTCGCCGATCTGACCTGGACGCGCGAGGTGGTCGCGGCTTTTTTGTCGGCTTTTGTCGGCGCGCTCGCGATGTGGTGGATCTATTTCCACAAGGGGGCCGAGGCGGGGTCCGAACTTATTTCAAATTCGAGCGAGCCGGGGCGGCTGGCGAGGCTCGCCTACACCTACCTGCATCTGCCGATCGTCGCCGGCATCATTCTGGCGGCGGTCGCCGATGATCTCGTGCTGCGGCATCCCGCCGGTCATTCCGATCCGAGGACCGTGCTGAGCGCGATCGGCGGACCATTATTGTTTCTGATCGGAACCATCCTCTTCAAGCACACCATTCGCGGCTGGTTGCAGCTCTCCCATGGCGTTGGCATTATCGCGCTTTGCGTGCTTGGCTGGTTCGCCGCAGAACTGTCGCCACTGATGTTGTCGCTTCTGACATCGGCGCTGATGGTCGCCGTCGCGGCCTGGGAATCGATCTCGCTGCGGTCGGGAGCTGCCACCCCCCGGCCGGAGAAGTCCCAGCCTGAAAAGCCTCAATCCGAGGCCACCAGCGCGTGAACCGAGAACATGCCGGCCGCGTCCGTCCATGACTCCAACGGCGTCCAGCCCGATCCTCTGGCGAGCGCGGTGAAGCGCTCGAGGCTGTATTTGTAGCTGTTCTCGGTGTGGATGCTTTCGCCGGGGCGGAATGAAAACTTCTTGCCGAGCACCTGCGCGGTCAGCGCCTTCTTGCTGATCAGATGCATTTCGATGCGATGGCGGTCGCGGTTGTAAATCGCGCGGTGAACGAACGCGCCAATGTCGAAATCGCCGCCCAATTCACGGTTGATGCGATGGAGCACATTGAGATTGAAGCGCGCCGTGACGCCCGCGGCATCGTTATAGGCGTCATAAAGCACACGCTCATTCTTCTCCAGATCGACGCCGATCACCATCCGCGCGCCTTTCCCAAGGATGCCCCGGGCGCTGCGCAGGAAGGCGCAGGCTTCGTGCGGCTCGAAATTCCCAAGCGTCGACCCTGGAAAAAATCCGACCTTCGGCATCGCAGCGATGGCGGTGGGTAATTCGAACGGCGCGGTGAAGTCCGCCGTGACCGGATGAACCTGGAGGCCAGGAAAATCTGCGCGCAGGGCGAGAGCCTGCGCCTTCAGGAATTCGCCGGAAATATCCACGGGAACGTAGGCGCCGAGGCTGCATTCCTTCAGCAACAGCCGCACCTTGGTGGTTGCGCCGGCGCCAAATTCCACCAACGCGGCGCCCGCAGGGATAATCGCCGATATCGCACCGCTGCGGTCACGCAGGATCGCGAGTTCGGTGCGGGTCGGATAATATTCCGGCAACAGCGTGATCTGTTCGAACAGCTCCGAGCCCGCAGCATCGTAGAAATATTTCGGCGACAGCCGTTTCGGGTGCTGCGACAGATCGCCGATCACATCGCGGGCAAATGCCGAGGTCTGGTCGTCGAAAGGATGCGCTTCGGCCAAAGCGGCGGCGTGCACATTCATGACAGTCTCCGAAAGCGCTTTCCGGCGCGGTTTGAATTCGAAAAATTTCAGCCGGCGTAGTCGGCGAGGCGCAGCCCCGTGAATTGCCAACGGTGATGGGGATAGAAGAAGTTCCGGTAGGTGATACGGCTGTGACCGCCCGGGGTTGCAAGCGAAGATCCACGCAGCACCAGCTGGTTGACCATGAACTTGCCGTTATATTCGCCGAGCGCGCCCTCGATCGCCCGGTAGCCCGGATAAGGCGCATAGGCGCTGCGGGTCCATTGCCACACGATCCCGAAGGCGTCGTTGAGATGGCCGGCTCGGCTCGCGACTTCCCACTCCATTTCGGTTGGTAAATGCTTGCCGCTCCAGCGCGCGAACGCATCGGCCTCGTAATAGCTGACGTGGCAGACCGGGCTTTGGGGATCGACCGGCTTTAGTCCCGCCAGCGTCATGACGTGCCAGGTGCCGTCGATCTGGCGCCAGTGGCCGGGCGCCTGCCATTGTTCGTTAGTGGCGGTCGCAAAACCGTCCATCAGCCAGAGCGTTGGCGTCGAATAGCCGCCGTCTGCCATAAAGGCGAGCCACTCGGCGTTGGTGACGAGATTGCGGGCCAGCCGGACCGGCCCCACCAGCGCGCGGTGGACTGGTTTCTCGTTGTCGAAATGGAAGGTCTCGCCGGAATGCCCGATGCTGTGGATGCCTTCGTTGAGGTCAACCCAATCTTCGCCGGCGCGGGTTGCAGCAGGGAAGCGCCATGAAGCATCGTAAGCGGGCGGAATCGGATTCTGCGCAAAGGCGTGCAGGATATCGGTCAGCATCAATTCCTGATGCTGCTGCTCATGGTTGAGGCCGACCTCTACCAATGGTGCGATCGCCGTGAGCTTGTCATCGGTGGCCTCGTGGAAGAATCTCACCGTCGCAGCGTCGACATGCCTGCGGTAGGCCGTGATTTCATCGGCTCCGGGCCGGGTCAGGTGGCCGCGCTGGTGACGGGCATGCCGGGGGCCGGCACTGACGTAGTAGGAATTGAACAGGAAGGCATAGTCGGGATGGAAGGGCTTGTATCCCGCGCAGTGTTCGCCGAGCAGGAATTGCTCGAAGAACCAGGTGGTATGAGCGCGGTGCCATTTCGCCGGACTTGCGTCCGGCATCGACTGGATAAGCTGATCCTCCGGCGACAGCGGAGCCGCGCGGCGCTCGGTCTCGTTTCGCACCGCAAAGAATGCTTCTGCCAAATTCTGGGCTGGGCTGCCGGAATCGGAGAATAAAGACGGCCCAGGGGCGGCGAGCGCGGCGGATGCTGGTTTCGTCACTTGTATCTCCGGTTCGCGGGAGAGAACGTTGCTTTGGCGTTGGGGTTCCCGATGAGCAACCCGTCCTAGATAGGCGCTCCCATCCGGGAAAAAAGCCTTCCAAGGGGTATGTTAAGGGTACGGTTCGACCGTCACGTTGTTACCCGGACGGGCGGTTCAGCCGGGGCGGCGCTGGGGCCGGACGACCTATGCATGCCAGCTCCCCGCCAATTTGCTTTGGATGCACAACGCTTTGGGGTACATATATATGACAGTCTAAGGATTTGGACGGGCAGATCGCCCGAGGACCTATCGCGAGGGCGCGTGGCGCGCGCGCCCCAAGAGGAAATGAATATGAGCATCGAAAAATTCATCGACAACGAAGTGAAGTCGAACGACGTCGTGCTGTTCATGAAGGGGACGCCGCAGTTTCCCCAGTGCGGTTTCTCCGGGCAGGTGGTGCAAATTCTCGATCACATCGGGGTCGGTTATAAGGGTCTCAATGTCCTTGAGTCCGCGGACCTGCGTGACGGCATCAAGACCTATTCCAACTGGCCGACCATTCCGCAGCTCTACGTCAAGGGCGAATTCGTCGGTGGCTGCGACATCATCCGCGAGATGTTCCAGGCCGGCGAGCTGCAGCAGCTCTTTGCCGACAAGGGCGTGACGGTCAGCGCGCCTGCCTCCGCCTGAGTTTGCTTTCGCGCCAACTGGGTTCGGCGCGGCTGGAAGTCGTCGTCGCCGACATCACGACTTTGGGCGTTGACGCCATTGTCAACGCCGCGAACACCTCCCTGCTCGGCGGGGGTGGCGTCGATGGGGCGATCCATCGCGCTGCTGGCCCGGGCCTTCTCGCCGAATGCCGCACGCTTCACGGCTGCGAAACCGGCGGGGCCAAAATCACCTTGGCGTACCAGCTTCCCGCCCGGCACGTGATTCATGCCGTTGGCCCTGTCTGGCACAACGGCAGCCAAGGCGAAGACCAGGCGCTGGCGTCGTGCTATGTCCGCGCCATCGAGCTGTGCCAAAGCCACGGCCTTGCTTCGGTTGCCTTTCCCGCCATCTCCACCGGCGTTTATCGCTTTCCCGCCGAGCGGGCGGCGCGAATCGCGGTCGCAGCCACGGTCGAGGCGCTGCAAGCAGCTCCCGCGCTCAGCCGGGTGATCTTCTGCTGCTTCTCAGACGAAAGCGCCCGACTGCATGCGCAGGCAATCGCCGAATTCGGCGAGCCTTGTGCCGATTGAGCCGGCCGCTAAACTCCGCCGCAAGAAATCCGAGGAGCGGCAATGAATTCACGACACGCTATGCGGTCGCTGATCTCAGGCGCGCTACAGACGATCGTGGCGATACCGCTGGCTTTCGCGGAAGGCAGCTTCGATCTTCCCCCCGGCGCGCATTTCAACCTGGAAAAATTGCAGCGCGTCGGTGAATATTTGCGCGAGCAGATTGCGAACGGCAAGATCCCGGGCGCGATTGTGCTGATCCGGCAGCATGACAAGCCGGTCTATCACGAGTTCTTCGGCGCGCGCGATATCGCAACCAAGCTGCCGATGACCGATGACACTATCTTCCGCCTATTCTCGATGACCAAGCCAATCACCAGCGTCGCGGCGATGATGCTGGTCGACAAGGGCAAGCTCAGGCTCGACGATCCCGTTGCCAAATACATTCCGTCATTCTCTGCGGCCAAGGTCGGTGTCGAAAAGAAAGCTGCGAACGGCGATCGGACGCTCGATCTGGTGCCAGCGAATCGGCCGATCACGATTGTGGACCTGATGACCCATACATCAGGCTTACCTATGGTTTTTACGGCGAGAGCATGGTTCGGCAACTTTATCGCGACGCCAAAATCTATGACGGCGATTTCGACAACGCCGAATTCGCCGAACGTATCGCCCGGCTTCCACTGGCGGTACAGCCCGGTACGGAATGGGACTACGGCCACTCGACCGACATTCTTGGGCGCATTATCGAAGTCGTGTCGGGAAAACCGCTGCTGCAGTTCGAGAAAGACAATCTGCTTGGCCCGCTCGGCATGACCAACACCAGCTTTTTCGTGAGCGATCCTGCAAAGTACAAAATGATCGCGCAGCCGATGCCTGACGACAGCGCGTTCAGGGTTGGCTTTGAGAGCAACCCCGAAGTTCCCAGGAAATGGGAATCCGGCGGCGGCGGTATGCTCTCGACCATGGCGGATTATGCACGGTTTTCGCAGATGCTGCTCAACGGCGGCAGCTTCGATGGCAACCAATTCTCAGCCCGAAGGCATTCGCGTTGATGGCGTCGGATCACATCGGACCGGGCTCCGGCGTCGGGCACGATTTTTTTTATTTTCCCGGTGACGGCTTCGGCTACGGGCTCGGTTTCGGTGTACGCACCGGTCCCGGCAACGCCAAACCGCCGCCGCCGGGCTCGCTCGGCGAACTGAAATGGGACGGCGCCAGTGGTTGCTATTTCGTGATTGATCGCAAGCAGGACATGTTTTTTGTGTTGATGGAACAGACGCCCTCGGAGCGGATGCGCATCCAGGCGACGGTGAAGAAGCTGATCTATGAAGCGATGGAGAACTGACGGCTTCGCGCGCCGGTGCTGCGTTGCGGCGGGGCTCGCATTTCTGATTGTGGCGATGGCGGTCGGAGGACAGAGCGCCGGCCGCTCGGAATCTCCCTTGCCGGTGTCGGCCAGCCTTTCGAAGGCCGGGCTGGCGCGCGTCAGCGAATACGTGCGCAACGAGATCACGACCGGCAAGATTTCCGGCGCGGTTCTGCTGATTCAGCAGCACGGTCAACCGGTCTTGTTCGAAAGCTTTGGCTTTCGCGACGTCGACAGTAAACGTCCGATGACCACTGACACGATCTTTCGGCTCTATTCGATGTCGAAGGCGGTTACATCCGTCGCCGCCATGATGCTGGTCGATGACGGCAAGCTGTCGCTGGATGACCCGCTTTCGAAATACATTCCGGCGTTTGCCGATGTGAAAGTCGGCGTCGAGAAGCGCGATGAGAATGGAAAGCCCGTGCTCGCGCACCAACAGTTGGACGGCCCAATCACGATCAAAGACCTGCTGCGCCACACCTCGGGCTTGACCTACGGATTCTACGGCGACGGCGCGGTGCGAAAGCTCTATGCGAACGCAGGCCTGTTCGATGGCGATTTTGATAATGCCCTGTTCGCCGAGCGGCTGGTAAAACTCCCGCTCGCCGAACAGCCGGGAACGCTGTGGGATTACGGCCACTCCACCGATATTCTCGGCCGCGTCGTCGAAGTCGTCTCGGGACAGTCGCTGTTTCAATTCGAGAAAGGGCGGCTGCTCGACCCGCTCGGCATGACCGAGACCGCCTTCTACGTCGCAGATGAGGCGAAGCGTTCGCGGGCTGCAGAGCCGCTGCCGGCCGATCGTTTCACGGGCCCAATCGCCGGAATCAAGGATCCGATGTTGCCGCGGACTTGGGAGTCCGGCGGGGCGGGCATGGTCGGGACAACGGGGGATTACGCGCGTTTCGCGCAAATGCTGCTCAATGGCGGCATCCTGGATGGCAGGCGCTACCTCAAACCCGAAACCGTCGTGCTGATGACGTCGGATCTTGTCGGACCGGAGACAAAAATCGCCCGCGACCATTATTACTTTCCCGGCGCAACCAGCGGCTTCGGTCTCGGCTTTGCCGTGCGCACGCAAGTGCCCGCGAACACCTCATGGCCATTGGGCGAATACCGCTGGGATGGCGTCGGCGGCACCTTCTTTTTTATCGATCCGAAAGACGACATGTTCGCGATTTGCATGATGCAGGCGCCCTCGCAGCGCGAACGGATTCAGACAGAGCTGAAGACGCTGATCTATCAGGCGCGGAACAAATGACGACGGAGCAGGGGATGTCCTTGCAAACGAACGTGAACGTCGCCGGCAGTCGATCCCTTCGGCCGCTGGAGACGGCTTTCTGGATTGTCTTGGCATTCTACCTGGCTCTGGTCGTCGGCTTCGCGTGGAATCCGACACCGCTCGCACAGGGCCTGGCGGCTGTTGGAATTATGGCCGCTTGTGTCCACGCGGTTTTGTCTTACGGCTGGAGGGATGCGCCCGCCCTTCTGGCGATCTGCGTCGTCATCACATTTACGATTGAAAATGTCGGCGTCGCGACGGGGCTGCCGTTCGGCCATTATCATTTCGAGGTCGGATCGAACCTGCCGCATGTCGGAGCCATCCCGGTCATCGTCGGTCCGCTCTGGTTCGGTATGGGATATTTTTCGTGGGTCGTTGCGGGCACCTTGCTTGGGGCACAAGCGCGCCCGAACCGCAAATTCGAACTCTTTGCATGGCCCATCGTCGCCGCATTTGTGATGACGCAATGGGATTTGGTGCCGGACCCGCCTGAATCGACCATTTCAAAAGCCTGGATATGGCACGATGGAGGGGCGCATTTCGGCGTTCCGCTTTCGAATTATCTCGGGTGGTTGCTGACCTCGTGGCTGTTCTATCAGGCGTTCGCTCTTTATCTGAACCGCCGTCGCTATGTGTCTGCGCGGTCAGCCGAACCGGGCCGCGCGCTCAGGCTTGTGGCGATTTTGCTGTATCTCGGTTCCGGCCTCAGCCATGTGACGCCGTTTCTCATCGGTCAAAGCGGCGAAGTAGCCGATGCCGCCAATCATGTCTGGCGCATCGAAGATCTGCGCGAGACCACGGTGGTGATCCTGTTGTTCACGATGGTGTTCACGTCACTGCTTGCGGCGTTGCGGCTGGCGACGGAAAATGCTGATCGCTGACGACAGGCCGCTTTACGCGCCACGTTTTTCTTGCGGCCCTAGCGACCGCTATCCGCCGACCGCACAGGGTGCGCCGTCGGTTGGTTCGAAACCTGGGTAAATTTTGAACTGAGGCAATTCGTCCGTGATCTCGTACCAAGGGGCCTTCGATGCGACAAAGACATGACGCTCAGGCAGCGTATGCGGATCGCCATCGACGGTACCGAGGGTGACGACCGTGATTTCCGGCATGTCGGTTCTGCGGATGAATAGCGGTGATCCGCAATTGGAGCAGAAACACCTTCGTCGTTTCGGGGAGGATTCGTACTCCGATACGAGATTTGCGCCGGCCGTCACCCGAAGGCTATCGGTAGGGACTATTGAGTTCGTCGAGAACGCGGCTCCGCTTGCCTTGCGGCACATTGAACAATGACAGTGTTCTGCATGTTCGATGGGTGCGGTGATTTCATAACGAACAGAGCCACAGAGGCAACTACCGAGAAGCACACCGCTTTCCATTTGGTTTCCCCTTACGCCCCCCGCACGATCTCGCGCACCAGTCCGACCGTCTCCTCGATCATGCCGGCGGTGACGTCGAGATGGGTGCATGCCCTGATCCGGCCGTCCATCATGGCGAGCAGCACGCCGCGTTTGCGCAAAGCGCTGACCATGTTGTCGCCACTGACGCCGGCGCCGTCCGGCTTGAAGAAGACCAGGTTGGTTTCGGGTTGCTGCACCTCGATCCCCGCAATCTGAGCCAAACCCCGCGCTAGCGCGCGGGCATTGGCATGATCCTCCGCAAGCCGCTCGACATGGTGGTCGAGTGCATAGGTGCAGGCCGCAGCGCAAATGCCGGCCTGGCGCATCGAGCCGCCCAGCCGTTGCTTCCAGCGCCAGACTTCGTCGATGAAGTCGCGCGTGCCCCCGATGACGGCGCCGATCGGCGCGCCCAATCCCTTCGAGAAATCGATCCAGGCGGAATCCCAGCCCATCGCCATGTCGCGTGCGCTGATGCTTGTCGCGACGCAGGCGTTCAAGAGCCGCGCGCCATCCATGTGGGTGGCAAGGCCGTTGGCCTTCGCGATTTTTACGACCTCATCGAGATCGGCCTTTTTCCAGATGGTGCCGCCGCCGATATTGGCGGTTTGCTCGACGCTGACCACCGTTTGCGGCGGCTGATAGCGGGTGCGGGGGTGAAGCGCGGAGCGGAACGTGTCGGGCGTAAACCGCCCGTCGGGGCCCTGTAGTGCCATGATCTGGAATCCGCCAAGTGCGGCGTGGGCACCGCCTTCGCGGGCGATGATATGGGCGGATGCGTGCGCCAGGATTTCATCGCCCGGCCGGCAATGGACCAGCGTTGCCGCGACGTTGCACATGGTGCCTGACGGCATGAACACGGCGGCTTCCTTACCGAGCAAATCCGCCACGCGTTCGCACAGCACATTCACGGAAGGGTCGTCGCCGACCTGCTCGTCGCCCACTTCGGCGCGCGCCATCGCCTCGCGCATTCCTTTTGTCGGACGGGTCTGAGTATCCGACAACAGGTTGATGCGGACGGCTGGCGCCTTGGGATCGGGACGGGCAGGGGTGTAGGTCATGGTGGGTTTCTCTCCGGTGTTATTCCGGGATGGTCCGAAGGACCAGACCCGGAATCTCGAGATTCCGGGTTCGCGTCTTCGACGCACCCCGGAATGACGGCAAGTTAATGATCATACCGAAACAAAAGGCCCCGGCAAAACCGGGGCCCTCGATCTCGGTGCGACCGATAAAATCAGCGCGAATAGAATTCGACGATCAGGTGCGGCTCCATCTGCACCGCGAACGGCACGTCGGTCAGCGCCGGGATGCGGACGAACTTCGCCGTCATCTTGGAATGATCGACTTCCAGGAAATCCGGCACGTCGCGCTCGGGGAGCTGGCTCGCCTCCAGAACGTGGACGAGCTGCTTTGAGGATTCCTTGACCTCGACCACGTCGCCGACCTTGACCTTGAAGCTTGCGATGTTGACGCGGCGGCCGTTTACCTTGACGTGGCCGTGATTGATGAACTGGCGGGCGGCGAACATGGTGGCAACGAATTTGGCGCGATAGACCACGGTATCGAGGCGGCGCTCCAACAGGCCGATCAGGTTTTCACCGGTATCGCCCTTCATCCGGCCGGCCTCGACATAGATGCCGTGGAACTGGCGCTCGCTGATGTTGGCGTAATAGCCTTTCAGCTTCTGCTTGGCGCGCAGCTGCACGCCGAAGTCGGAGAGCTTGCCCTTGCGGCGCTGGCCGTGCTGGCCGGGGCCGTATTCCCTGCGGTTCACGGGGCTCTTCGGGCGGCCCCAGATGTTCTGGCCCATACGGCGATCGATCTTGTATTTCGCCTCACTGCGCTTTGTCATCGCGTCCTCTTCGACAAGTTTGAGTTTTGAGGAAACGCGCCCTCCTGTGCGTCGGGAATTTCCCGGTGCCGACAGGTCCAGCCCTAAAGCTTAAAGAAGGGATGGACCACGGGTCGCGAAACGCATCGCGGGCCGAAACCGGCCCGCGAGCAGGCGGTTTCTAGGCAGAAACCGCTGCTAAGTCAATCAAGCACCGTCATTCCGGGATGGTCCCACCCTGTCCGCCCTAGCGCGGCCCGATGCCAGGCTCCGGAACAGGCCCGGAATCTCGAGATTCTCCGATGTGCAATTGCACATCGTAGCTCGTTGCTGCCGTGACGCCCCCAGAATAAGGGCCTAAGGCCCTCGAGCTACGACCGCCTTTGCCTCGGCCTCCGGCTCAATGCCGCGCAATTCGGCCGATATTTCCGCGTTCAACACCCGTTCCAGCCGGGTCAGAATCCGAGCCATAAAGGCAGCGTCGGTAACCCGGTGATCCCAGCGGATGATGACGTCGATATGCTGGTCCGGCCGCGCCACGCCGTAACTGAGCAGAAATGGGCCGGGGCTCAGCGCATGAAGCTCGCCCGGACCGTAAGCGGCGACCGATGTCACCCCGAAGCTCCCGAAATTGTTGGCGCACATTCGACCGATATTGAGCCCGGCCAGCCAGGTCAGGCGGCGCAGCGGCAGCGGTAGCCGGGTGGCCACCAGAATTTTGCGAAACGCCGGGATTTCCATGAGCGGTGCATCCCTGGCGTGCCTGATCTGCGCATCGATCTGCGCGAGCGACCGCTCGTCCGGCGCCGGAACCTTCTCGGGCAGGATGCAATCCTCTCCGTCCTCGACACGAGCGACCGCAACCATGCCGACGCTGCGCGGCAGTTCAAAAAAATGCGGCCATGGCCATTTGACGTAGAGCGTGCGTAGGACCGGTTCGTCCTTTGCCACCAGCGCGAACGCCTTGACGAAGATCGCCGCCCAGCCGGGCGGCTGCGGGGCTTGCGCACGCGCCTCGATCAATTGCCCGAGGTCGAGGGTTCGCGTCAGCGTGATGAACGGCACACGCATCGACGCATGCATGAGGTCGGCGATGAAACGGCGCGGCAGGGAGATTTTTCTGTTGGTTCCGCGCATCCGCTCCGCTCAAGTCCCCCCCCCCCGGTGCCATCGGCTGGTCGTCGGACCAACCCCTGATCTAGCACGGACCAATGAGGTTAACGCCAGATGGTTCTTGTTTATGGCGTGGACGCCGCGAAGGGGGAAGTCTTGCGCAAAATAAATCGTCAGCGATTTCAGTGGCTTCAAGCCGGGACGCGGCCCCCGAAAAACGGCATTAAGGCCTGGCTGAGCCTGTGCTGCCGTCCCGACGTGAAAATCATTTCGGCCCCGGAATGATCGGCCTCCCTGCCGGGCGCTCTAAGCAAATTTGCAACCCGCCTTGCGATCGCGGGCGCGGGATCAATCCAGGTGACCTGCCACGGCGCGAGCCCGACCAGCCGATCCATCAGCAGGGGAAAATGGGTGCAGGCCAGCACGATCGTGTCGGTGCGCACGGCGGCGTCTTCGCCGGCGCCGACAAAACATGGCGCCAACTCCGCCGATATCTGGGCATCGCTCACCTCACCGCCACTCAGCGCCGCTTCCGCCAGCGACGCCAGATCGGCCGAGCCGACCAGCGTGACGTCGCAGCCTTGCGCGAAATCGCGGATCAGCGCTTTGGTGTATTCGCGCTTGACGGTGCCCTTGGTGCCGAGCACCGATACGCGCTTGGTTTTCGAACCCGCGCAGGCCGGCTTGATCGCCGGTACGGTGCCGACGAACGGAACCTGATATCGCTCGCGAAGATGCGACATCACGAGCGTGGAGGCGGTGTTGCAGGCGATCACGACCAGATCCGGGTGATGCGTGGCGATCAACTCGCCGATCAGGGGCACCACGCGGGCGATGATCTGGTCCTCGCCGTGATGGCCGTAGGGAAAGAACGCGTCATCGGCGACAAAAACGTAATGCGCATCGGGCCGCACGCAGACGATTTCGCGCAAGACCGTGAGGCCGCCAAGGCCGGAATCGAAAACAAGAATCGTCGGGGGTGCTGACACGAATGCGATCCTAGCCGATCCCGGGTTACCGTTCGGTTGCTTTTGCAGGCGAGTGTGGCGCTGATGCGCCGCGGAGCGCCGGGCGATCGGGAATAATTCAATTTGTCCGGGTTTTTACGAAACGCTACCAATGCAGGCAGCCCGGACGCGGACCAACGTTCGATCGCAGAACCATGAACCCGAATAGGCGATACAGCATGATGCGGAATACACCTTCGAGCTGGGGCAGCGTCGCACGCTTGTTCCACTGGGTTTTGGGCTTCACGATTCTCGGTATGCTGGCGTTCGGCTGGTGGATGAATCACATCCCGGCGCGCCCTGATCGCCTCTTCTATCGCTCGATACACGCCGATATCGGTTACGTGGTGCTGCTGCTCACGGTGCTTCGCCTGATCTGGCGAACCATGAATCCCACCCCGCCGCTGCCCTCGGATACGCCGCGGTGGCAGAGGATCGCGGCCCGCATCAGTCACGGCGCGATCTATGCCGCCGTCATTCTCGTGACGATGCTGGGGTGGGCGCATTCCGGGGCGCATACGCCGGACTACAGCAGCTGGTTCGGCCTGTTCCACGTGCCGCAGATCACCTCGCCCGACAAGGCCGCGGCCGATGCCTATGAGGACCGGCACATCTTCTTTGCCTATGTGCTGCTGGCGCTGATCGTGATTCACCTTGCCGCCGCGGCATGGCATCACTTCATCAAACGCGACCGGGTGACGGCGCGGATGATCGACGGCGCGCCGGGCTGATCAAGCTCGCCTGTTTCGGGCGACGTCGAAAGCAGCGGTCAGCTTGCCCCGAATACCCGCCTAAAGATCGTGTCGACGTGCTTGAAGTGATAGCCGAGGTCGAACTGCTCGTCGATGTCGGCATCTGTCAGATATTTCTTCACCTCGGCGTCTTTTTTCAGCAGCGACTGGAAGTCGCCTTCGCCGCGCCACACCGGCATCGCATTGCGCTGCACGAGCTTGTAGGCGTCCTCGCGGCTGCAGCCCTTTTGCGTCAGCGCGATCAGGAGCCGCTGCGAATGAACGAGGCCGCCGAGACGGTGCAGATTCTTCTGCATGTTCTCAGGGTAAATCAGGAGCTTCTCGACCAATCCAGCGAGCCGGATCAGGGCAAAATCAAGCGTCACGGTGGCGTCCGGCGCGATCATGCGCTCGGCCGAGGAGTGTGAGATATCGCGCTCGTGCCACAGCACGACATTCTCCATCGCCGGCGTCACATAGGCCCGCACCATGCGCGACAGGCCGGTGAGATTTTCCGAGAGCACCGGGTTGCGCTTGTGCGGCATCGCCGAGGAGCCTTTCTGGCCCTCCGAGAAGAATTCCTCGGCTTCCAACACTTCGGTGCGCTGCAGATGACGGATTTCGGTGGCAAGCCGCTCGACCGAGGAGGCGATCACGCCCAGTGTTGCAAAATACATTGCGTGGCGGTCGCGCGGGATCACCTGCGTGGAGATCGGCTCCGGCCTGAGCCCCATCGCCTTGGCGACGTGCGCTTCCACGCGCGGATCGATCTGCGCGAAGGTGCCGACCGCTCCCGAGATCGCGCAGGTTGCGACTTCCTGACGGGCGAGCACGAGGCGCTCGCGGGCGCGGCTGAATTCTGCATAGGCGTAGGCGAGCTTGAGCCCGAACGTCACGGGTTCGGCATGAATGCCGTGCGAGCGGCCGATGGTCGGGGTCATCTTGTGCTCGAACGCGCGCCTCTTCAGCGCCGCCAGCAGTTTGTCGATATCCGAAAGCAACAAATCGGCCGCTCGCGTCAGCTGCACGTTGAGGCAGGTGTCAAGCACGTCGGAGGAGGTCATGCCCTGGTGCACGAAGCGCGCCTCGGGGCCGACTATTTCTGCTAGATGCGTCAGGAAGGCGATGACGTCGTGCTTGGTTTCGCGCTCGATTTCGTCGATGCGATCGACGTTGAAGACGGCGTCGCCGGCCTTGGCCCAGACCGCTTTGGCGGCTTCCTTGGGGATGACGCCGAGTTCCGCCTGGGCGTCCGCCGCATGCGCTTCGATCTCAAACCAGATCCTGAAGCGGGTCTGGGCCTCCCAGATAGCAGCCATTTCCGGGCGGGTGTAGCGGGGGATCATCGACGACTCCGGGCGAGCATTGCGGGGGATCATGTGCGACTCCCTGCGAATTGTTTTTTACGCCGCGCTTTAGCAGAGCAGGGCGGGTGAGACAAACACCAGCAGGGGCGTCCTCTTCCCGGGCCGCCGAGGCCATCGGACTCCCATCAAATCACAGAATATTGACTGACAGATATTGAAATCTGTCATCAAGATACATTATATTGGCAGTGACGCCGATGTTGGGGCGTCAGCCTGGCTAGCCGCACTGGCCGCTAGTTGGGCAATGCAAGAGGACTTCGCCATGACCATCGAGATTCTGTACCTGACCTCCCAAATCCAGCGCTGGATCAATGCCCGCGTTGCCAGTCACCTTGCAGCGCAGGCCGAACGACTCGCCCGCTAGCCCCAAGGGAAAACCCATGACGGCCCGCCTGATGGCTACGCGAACGCTTGGCTCCGACGGACCACAGGTTTCCGCCATTGGGCTGGGCTGCATGGGAATGTCCGATTTTTACGGCCCCGCCGACGAGACTGAGAGCATCGCTACTATCCACGCCGCGCTCGACGCCGGCATCACGCTGCTCGACACCGGCGATTTCTATGGCTCCGGCCACAACGAACTACTGATCGCGGAGGCCCTGCGCGGTCGTTCGCGCGAAAGCGTGCAGATCAGTGTCAAGTTTGGTGCGTTTCGCGATCCCGCCGGCGGTTTTGGGCTTTATGACGCGCGTCCTGCTGCCGTAAAGAATTTTTTGACCTATAGCCTGCGCCGGCTACGGACCGACTATGTCGACATCTATCGTCCGGCGCGGCTCGATCCGAATGTGCCGATCGAGGACACCGTCGGCGCCATCGCCGAGATGGTCAAGGCCGGTTACGTCAGGCGCATCGGGCTGTCCGAAGTCGGCTCCGATACCATCCGCCGTGCGCATGCTGTGCATCCGGTCAGCGATTTGCAGATCGAGTATTCGCTGCTGACGCGCGGCATGGAGGCAGAGATTCTCCCCGCCTGCCGCGAACTCGGCATCGGCATCACCGCCTATGGCGTGCTGTCGCGTGGCCTGATCAGCGGCCACTGGTCGGCGCAGCGTAGCGAGCAGGCGCGATTTCCGCCGCATGAATCCGCGTTTCTCCGGCGACAACCTGACGCACAATCTCGGCCTGGTCGAGGAGTTGCGTGACATCGCCAACCGAAAAGGCTGCTCGGTGGCGCAACTGGCGATTGCTTGGGTGCTGGCGCAGGGCGCCGATATTGTTCCGCTAGTCGGCGCACGCCGCCGCGAACGCCTTGACGAGTCGATTGGGGCGCTTGACATTGCCCTTTCGGATGTGGACCTCGCCGAACTTGCGCGCGCCATTCCGCGGGACGCTGTCGCGGGCACGCGCTATGCTCCGGCACAGATGGTGATGCTCGACAGCGAGAAAGCTACGGTGCGCGCATGAACGAGACAGTGATTTTGACCCCTGAGCGCATTCTCGAGGTTACCGAGGACGTGCTGCGCCGTTTCGGGCTTGCCAAGGCAACGGTGGTGGATGTGGCGCGGGCCCTTGATGTGAGCCACGGCAGCGTCTACCGCCATTTTCCGAGCAAGGCTTCGTTGCGTGAGGCGGTCGCCAAGCGCTGGCTAGAGCGCGTCAGCACGCCGCTTGCGAAAATCGCCGAAGGATCGGGGCCCGCGCCCGCAAGGCTCGAGAAATGGTTGCGCGCGTTGTTTGCCTCCAAGCAAAAGCGGTTCTGCGAGGACCCCGAGATGTTTGCGACCTATTTCTCGCTGGCGCAAGAAGCCTGCAAGACGGTAAAGGCCCATAAGGAGTGCTTGATCGATCAGGTTGCGCTGATCCTGTCCGAGGGCGTGAAGCAGGGTGCCTTCCAGGTCACCGACGCCAAGGCTACAGCGCGCGCCATCTTCGACGCCACCAGCCGCTTCCATCATCCCGCCCATTCCGACGAATGGGGCGATCCGCAGCTCGCAGCCAGGATCGACGCTCTTCTGGCGCTGTTGTTGAGGGGTCTTGAGGCCCCGCGCAAGCGCTAGGGCATTCCGTCCGAGATCACCGCAGCTGCACTTCGGTCAGACTGAGCGCTAAATTGCTTCGCCGCGCGCCAGAGCCGCGGCGTCGCGGATCGCGGAAATATTGGCCTTGTAGGTCTCCATCGTGCCGCCCTTGAACACGGCGGAGCCCGCGACGAACGCGTTGGCGCCGGCGGCGGCGAGTTGACCGGATACATCCGGCCCCACGCCACCATCGACTTCAATGTCGATCGGCCGTCCCGCCGTCATCGCGCGCAAGTCTTGGATCTTGCCGAGCGCGGAGGGAATGAAAGCCTGACCGCCGAAGCCAGGGTTGACCGACATCACCAGCACCAGGTCGATCATGTCGATCACGTATTCGATGGCCGAGATCGGCGTCGCCGGATTAAGCGAGACGCCGGCCTTCTTGCCGAGCGCGCGGATCGCCTGCAGCGAGCGATGCAGATGGGGCCCGGCCTCCGCGTGTACCGTGATGTGATCGCAGCCGGCCTTGGCGAAGGCTTCCAGATACGGATCGCATGGCGAGATCATCAAATGCGCATCGAAGATCTTTTTGGTGTGCGGGCGCATCGCCCTGATGACATCGGGCCCATAGGAGATGTTGGGGACGAAATGGCCGTCCATCACGTCGAGATGGATCCAGTCGGCGCCCGCCACATCGACGGTGCGAACCTCCTCGCCGAGCCTGGCGAAATCAGACGCCAGGATCGACGGGGCGATGACGAGGGGGCGTGATGCAAGTTTTTGGGACATGGGCGCTTGCTTCCGAAAACCGCTTCCGGCCCGTTTGGGGGCGATTTCCGCGTAACACGCGCAAGGCCTGCGGGCAATGCGCTCCGGGGGTAAGGAAAATTCTGCCGCCAGCGGCATCGATTGCCGGGGGGCCTGAGGCCCTTTGGATAAAGAAACCCATATTTCATTGGATTTTTCACGATGGCACGGAGATTGCTCACCGTTGGTTATCGGTGGGTAGGCCGCGCTTTGCGGCATCAGTCGGAGTTCTGCCATGCTGCTTGCTTTTGGCGCCGCGTCGGCCGCGCTGGACGCTATCAAATCGCTGACCGCGCCGAAGCCGTCGTCGTCGCAGCCGATCGGCTTTGGCCCGGCCCCGGGAGAATCCTTCGATACCTCCGCGCCGCCTTCGCCAAGCCCCGCCGCGGTTCCCGGCTTCAGCGGCGGTGCACAGATATCCCCGGCCACCCTGAGCGCGCTGCTCGCCGCGCAGAGCCAGTCGTCGACCACGGTAACGACGCCGGCGTCGACCAGTCCCGGGAACGCTCTGCGGAACCTGTTCTCGCAGATCGACGCCAATGGCGACGGCCAGATCATCAAATCGGAATTCGAAAACGCCCTTGGCGCCGGCGGAACCAACATCGCGGCGGCCGACAAGGTCTTCAATGAACTGGACGGCAACGGCGACGGCTCGGTCAGCCTTAGCGAACTGAAGTCCGCGCTGCAGGGCGGGCATCATGGCGGCCACCATCATGTGCACGCGACCAGCTCGACCGGGTCCACCGACGCCGGCGGCAGCACGACGAACGGCAGTGCCAACGGCAGCGTATCCTCCGATCCGCTCCTGCAGGCCCTGGCCGCATCCTCGGCCACTACAACGTCGTCCACCTCCACCAATGGCGGCACCGGATTGTCGTCCTTGCTGAGGCCGGTCGATTCCTCGCAGCTCACGCCGATCTCGTTATCCGTGGCGTCCTACGCCCGCCTCGAGCAGCTCATCAAAAACGGGCCCCAGTTCTCAACCTCCACCACGCCGCTTTCACTCAGCGCCTGAAGCAGGTCTAGTAGTCGTCGCTAGCCAAAACGATCCCGCCACGCCGGCAACGCGCCGGGGAAGGGCAGGGCGGTTGCCGCATGAACGCCGCGGGCGATGGCACGGGCCACGACATTGGCCGCGACCATGCCAAGCTCGGTGAGGCCGACCAGCGGGTCGATCGGCCTTTCGCCGGTCGCCGCGGCGAACACGACGTCACCATCCATCGGCGCATGCACGGGGTAGATCGCGCGGGCAAATCCGGTTTGCGCGATCATGGCAAGGCGCCTAGTCTGAGGTTTGGTGAGGGCGGCGTCGGTCACTACCACAGCCAGCGTGGTATTTTCCGCCGGCGTTGCGGCGCTACCTCCCTTGATGCGCATCCTCAGCATGTCCGGCGTGAATGATGGCGGCAATCCGCGCCCGCCATATTCGTCGTCGATTTCAAACGGCGCGGCCCAGAACCACGGTCCGTCGCCGACGGTGACGGTGCCGACCGCATTGACCACAACGAGCGCTGCGACCTTGACGCCGCCGTCGGTCTGCGCCGAAGCGGAGCCGAGGCCGCCCTTCAGATTTGCCGTATTGGCGCCGAGCCCAGCCCCCGCGCTGCCCAGCGCGAAAGTCGTATCCGCCGCAGCGGCCGCGGCATAGCCGAGATCACGGTATGGCGCGAAGCGGCCCCATTGCTTGTCGCCGCCGTTGAGGAGATCGAAGCAGATCGCGCCGGGAACGATCGGAATGACGGCGCCGCGCACCGCAAAGCCGCGGCCTTTTTCCGCAAGCCAGGCCTGCACGCCGCCACCGGCCTCCAGCCCGAACGCCGAGCCACCCGCCAGCGCGATCGCATCGATCTTTTCCACCGTGTTGGCGAGGTCGAGCAGTGCGCCCTCGCGCGTTCCTGGACCGCCACCGCGCACGTCCATGGCCGCGACCGCCGGCCTGTCAAAGATCACGGCGGTGACGCCGGACGCCAGCGCGGCATCGTCGGCGTGACCGACACGAACGCCGGTAATGTCGGTGAGCAGGTTGTTCATGGTGCGGATCCATCGGGGCTCGATCCCATCAGCCCTCTCATGGTGTCATGGAATTATGGTCCCGAACAATCCTTCAACTGTCGAGGGCTATTCTGATCATTCTTGCCAGATCGGATTTGCGATACGGTTTGGCAAGCAGCAGCACGCCTGTGTCGAGGCGTCCGTGGTGAACGATGGCGTTCTCGGTATATCCCGAGGTGAATAGCGTTTTCAGTGTGGATCGTCGCTTCAGTGCTTCGTCGACAAGTTGGCGGCCGTTCATCGACCCCGGCATAATGACATCCGTAAACAGCAAATCGATGGTCGAAGCATTGTCAATGATTGCCAGAGCTTCCGCAGCATTACCGGCCTCAAGCGTGGTGTAGCCAAGACCCTCGATCTGGGTGACCACATATTTGCGCACCAATTTGTCATCCTCAACGATCAGGATAACCTCGTGGCCGCCCTGAATGCTGGGAGACGACAGCAATT
The DNA here is from genome assembly GCA_035644295.1 of Bradyrhizobium sp. Lineage (GTDB taxonomy): Bacteria > Pseudomonadota > Alphaproteobacteria > Rhizobiales > Xanthobacteraceae > Bradyrhizobium. Next base: position 3,890 of record DASQOU010000221.1, on the reverse strand, counting down.
CCACAGTCGTGTCGGACAGTCCGGCCGCCCGCGGCAGATAGACCTTTACCGTCGTCCCGTGGCCTTCCTCGCTGTAAATCTTGATATGCCCATTGGATTGCTTGACGAAGCCGAACACCATGCTCAGCCCCAGGCCAGTGCCCTTGCCGACCTCCTTGGTGGTGAAGAACGGATCAAACACCCTCTCCAGGTTCGCAGCCGGAATCCCGGAGCCCGTATCGCTCACGGCGATCATGACATAGTTTCCAGCCGTGACCTCGCTGTGCATCTCGGCATAGCCTTCATCGAGATAAACGTTGCTGGTCTCGATCACGAGCTTGCCGCCGGATGGCATCGCGTCGCGGGCATTGAGCGAAAGGTTCAGGACCGCGGTCGTGAGCTGGCTCGGATCGACCAGCGCCGTCCACGCGTCCTTTGCCAATAATGGGTTGATTTCAATTTGTTCACCCAGCGTCGGGCGCAGCAGCTTCACGGTTTCAAGGACAAGCGTATTGACGTCGACCTCGCGCGGCTGCAGCGGCTGTTTGCGCGCGAAGGCGAGCAGATGCTTGGTCAGGCTGGCGCCGCGTTCGGCGGCATCGTCGATCATCTTCGCAATTGCCGTAAGCTGCGGATTATCCTCGACGGCCTCGGCCAGAATGCCGATGGTTCCGGTGATGACGGTCAGGATATTGTTGAAGTCGTGCGCGATGCCGCCGGTCAGCTGGCCGACCGCTTCCATCTTTTGCGCCTGCCGGAATTGCGCTTCGGCGGTCTGTTTTTCGGTGAGATCGCGGCCGACGAAGAAGTGCCGTTTGACAGGCTCCGACCACGCCCCCATCCAGGTCAGGGTCACCGCATGGCCTTCCTTGTGGAGATAGCGGGTCTCGAAATTGCGCATATGCCGCCCGCGCCGCGCCGTGCGCATTTCCTGCCGTGTGCTGTCGAGATCATCGGGATGGATGAATTCGACCGCGCTATGCCCGATCATTTCCGCGGGCTGGTACCCCAGGATGGTCTTCGAACTCGGGCTGACCTGAACAAAATTACCCCTGGTATCCGTCACCAGGATGAGATCCTGCGAGGTCTCAAAGATCCGCTGCCGCTCCTCGATTTCCTGGCTGAGTGCTTGTTGCGTCTTTTTGCTCTCGGTGATGTCACGCGCAATTTTGGATGCTCCGATGACCTCTCCGGTCACCGACCTGAGCGGGGAGACGGCCAGCGAAACATGCACCTCGCGGCCGTCCTTGGTCACGCGAAAGGTTTCGTGATGTTCGATCGTTTCGCCCTGACCTATCCGATTTAGGATCTCGCGCAACTCCGCGCGCCGGTGGGGCGGAACGATGATGTCGATGCGACTGCCGACAGCCTCGGCCGAGGTATATCCAAATAGCCGCTCGGCGGCGCGGTTCCAGGCCGTGATGGTGCCATCGAGCGTCTTTGTAATGATGGCGTCGTTGGAGGACTCAACCACCGCGCTGAACAGGCGCTCCCGTTCGATATGGCGATCCCTGTCGGAAGCGGCCTGCCGGCCCAGCGTCTGGAGCAAGCCGGACAACTGGGCTTGCAGGCCGATATTGTCCAGAAGCAATACCACCAGAACGAAACACGCGGCGCAAAGTCCGTAGAAGCGGCCGACATAAAAGCCCAGATCGAATCTGCCCGCATTGAAAAGCGCGGATAATGCGACATCGAACAGCCAGACGCAGAGCACGACCATGAGCCAGACGTCGATCACTGAATGCGGTCGCCGAAACCACAGCACCAGCAACGCCGCGAGGTTGACGAACCACACAGTCAACGCGATGCCGAACAAAGCGGGGGCATAGTGCCCCCCGCTCATCAACGCCGGCAGAATGTCCTGTCCGTTGGTGACGACGAAAACCAATGCTGAGATCGCGACACCGACCGCAAGGATGCTCCACAGGATCGCTCCACCGACAGATCCCCTTATCTTGGCGCCACCATCCCCGTCTTTCAGCAGGGCATAGCCGGCCACGAAAAACGGAAATCCGCCGTGCCAGATCATGTACAACCAGGCTGTGGTTTGCGGACCCGCGTTCAACAGCCCGCCAGGAGTGAACAGGTCCGGAAAGGTCAAGCCGTGAACGATCGCTACTGCCGCGGTGAACAAATATCCGCTCGCAAGCACGAGGAGGGCCCGCGACCGCAGAATCGCGAATTGTGAAAGCAAGAGGATCGCTGTGATCAAATCATTGATCGCAAGCGCGGATTGATAACTCGCCACAAACGCAGGAATCGGCGTCAGCGGCACACGGGCAAAAGGCAGCGCACAGGCAAAGAAAATCGCCGATACGCCGACGACGGCGAGAGCCGTCGTGCGATCGCGGCTTGTCGCCGGCAGGGTTGAGAGGAAGATACTGCGGTCGTCGCCTGCCTGCACTATCGTCTCCGAACTTGCATTCCCGTTGCCAAGTTAAAGCATCGGCCGAATCGGTACAGGGATACTAAAGTTAGTTGGAGGGAATAACTCCTGGAAAGGTCTTGGTTGGCGCCGGCGCTGTCAGAGAATTCGACAGGCTGTGGTCAACGGCGGTCATTAGCTCCAAGGGTTGGAAAGGCTTATGCAGGCTCGAAACGGCACCCAATCTGGTTGCCATGTGCAGAAAGTCCGGTTGTCGTTCCGATGCCAGCCCGAATCCGGATATGACGATGACCGGCATTTCCGGCCGCGACTGATGGACGAGCTTCATCGTCTCGAAGCCGTCCATTCCGGGCATGAAAATATCGACGATAAGCAAGTCGAAGTCCCGGGTTCCGAGCAATTTTAATCCGGCTGGCCCGTTGTCGACGACCTCGACCGTATGCGCGGCGCGTTCGAGCAACACCTTAATCGTGGCAAGGACCGTTCGATCATCGTCAATGACGAGAATGTTCGGCATGGTTCCCAGCCATTCGTTTCGTCAACCTAAGGTTACATATTACCTAACTCGCTCAAAGGCCAGAGCGAGGGCCGATCGGGTAACCGCATGTTTACACAATCGGCGAGATGATGTCGCCGGTCTGCCTCCCAAATCCAAGCCCGTGACAGGCCGGATGGAGTGGTCAGTGAGCAACCCTTTGCGCCGCGTTCTCGTTATCGATGACCAGGCGGATGTGCGCACGATGGTTTCCATCGTGCTCCGGATCAGCCATTTCGAGGTCGTGGAGGTCGCAAGCGCCACCGCAGGGCTGAATGAATTCAAAAATTCCAACTTCGATCTCGCGATTGTCGATATTTTCTTGCAGGAAAGCAATGGACTCGACGTCATCAGGAAAATGCGCGAACGCATTCCAGGTTTTCCGATCGTCGCGATATCGGGCATGACAACACTTGATTTTGTTGTCGAGGCGCCCGAGCTTTTTAATGTAATTTGTCTACAAAAGCCGTTCCGTCCGGCCGACCTCCTCCGCGCCATCGAAGCGGCGGTTGCGCCTCGATCACCAGGTGCCGGGGACGTCAGGGTGGCGGGAAGCGCCGTTTCCTGACGGCGATTTGCCGAATCGGCCAGGGCGCGCGAATGAGTTTATTCTCGGCGAAAATGCAAAACGCCCCGGCGAACCGGGGCGTTGAGCGTCAGAGGCCGCAGGATCCTACGAACCCTTGGGATTAATCTCGATGTAATTGCCCTTGGCGTCCCACTTGTAGACGACGTAGTCGATCTGCTTGATGTCGCCCTTGGCGTCGAACTCCATCTTGCCGATCACCGTATCCCACGAGCCGGCCTTGATCGTATCCATCACCTTCTTCGGATCGGTCGTGCCGGCTTTCTTCACCGCCTGTGACCAGACCTGCATCGCGGCGTAGGTGTAGAGCGTGTAGCCTTCGGGATCGATGTTGTTGGCCTTGAACTTCTCGACGATCGACTTGGCGGTCGGCTTGTTGCGCGGGTCGGGGCCGAAGGTGAACA